>DATFRS010000390.1:0-9343 GCA_035263065.1 Rhodanobacteraceae bacterium | reverse complement strand
GAAGGCAAGCTCCCGACCGGCGCACGGCCCGATCTTTCCGTCGACGGCACGATCGAGATCGAACGCCTGCCCGACGTGCTCTACGTGGGCCGCCCGGCGTTCGGCCAGTCCGATTCCGAAGTGCGCCTCTTCCGCCTCGATTCGAACAACGACGTCGCGACGCGCGTCCCGGTGCAGCTCGGCAAGAGCTCGGTCAACCTCATCGAGATCGTCAAGGGCCTCAACGTCGGCGACAAGGTGATCCTGTCCGACACCAGCGCCTACGACCAGAACGATCGCGTCCGGCTCAAGTAACGCTTCCGCGCCTCCTTGCATCCAAATATCGATCACTCCCCTTCCCACGAGCGCACGAACCCGACGATGAACGCCACGAACCCGAACGATCCCTTGATCCGCCTCGACAGCATCAAGAAGGTGTTCCTCACCGACGAAGTCGAAACCCATGCGCTGGCCGGCGTGCACTTCGACATCCACCGCGGCGAGTACGTCTCGATCTCGGGACCGTCGGGCTGCGGCAAGTCGACGCTGCTCGCGATCCTCGGCCTGCTCGACACGCCGAGCGACGGGGCTTATCGCCTGAACGGCCGCGAGGTCGCCGACATCAACGCCGGCGAGCGCGCGCAGATCCGCAACAAGGAAATCGGCTTCGTGTTCCAGGCGTTCAACCTGATCGGCGACCTCACGGTGTTCGAGAACGTCGAGCTGCCGCTGACCTACCGCGAAGGCGTGTCGAAAGGCGAGCGTCGCGAACGCACGATCGCCGCGCTCGAGCGCGTCGGCATGGCGCACCGCGTGAAGCACTTCCCGGCGCAGCTCTCGGGCGGCCAGCAGCAGCGCGTCGCCGTCGCGCGCGCGCTGGTCGGCCAGCCGTCGATCCTGCTCGCCGACGAGCCGACCGGAAACCTCGACTCGAAGAACGGCGAAGCCGTGATGCAGCTCCTCGACGAGCTGCACAAGGCCGGCTCGACGATCTGCATGGTCACGCACGATCCGCGCTACGCCGACTTCGCGCAGCGCAAGATCTTCATGTTCGACGGCCGCGTCGTCGACGAGGAAACGATGCATCGCCTGCGCCACGAGGAAGACCAGCGCCTGATGCGTCCGCGCGGCGAATCGGCGGCGACATGAACCGCACGGCCGGATTCGCCGCGGCCTTCACCGGGGAGCTGAAGGCGGCCATCCGTTCCGTCACGACGCAGCCCGGCTTTTCGGCGCTCGTCGTCGGCGTGCTCGGCGTCGGTCTTGCCTGCATGATCTTCATGCTGATCATGCTCGACGGCTTCGTGATGCGGCCACTGCCGTTTCCGTCGCCCGATCGCCTGCTCCACGCCGGCCTCGCCAGCGTCCACGGCGGCGACAACATGGACGATCTCGGCAGCCGCGACGTGATCGGACTCCGCCGCCAGCTCGACGGCCGCGCCGACGTCGCCGGCTTCAGCCAGGAAACCGTCAACCTCAGCGATCTCGATCGGCCCGAACGCTTCAACGGCGCCGGCGTCACCGCGAATCTCTGGCGTACGCTCGGCGTCGCGCCGGCGCTCGGCCGCGATTTCACGGCCGACGACGAGCGTCCCGGCGCGCCGGTCGTCGCGATGATCGCGTGGGACCTCTGGCAGCAGCGCTACGGCGGCGATCCCGCGATCGTCGGCCGCACCGTGCGCGTGAACTCGCAGGCCGCCACCGTCATCGGCGTGATGCCGCGCGGCTTCGAATATCCGTACAAGGAAACGATCTGGGTACCGAAGCCGCTCTCCGACGCGACACCCGCGCCCGTCGACGACGGCTACGTCGTCGTCATCCGCGAGCACGAAGGCGTCGGCGACGCTGCGATCACGAGCACGATCGACACGTGGTTCGCCGACGCCGCACGCGCCGAGCCCGATCGCCTGCGCGGCCTGACGATCCGCGTCGAGCCGCTCACCTACCTCACCGTCAGCCGCACGACGCGCGGCGTGCTCGGCATGATGCTCGCCGCAGTCGCGCTCGTGCTGCTCGTCTCCTGTGCGAACGCCGCGAATCTCCTGCTGACGCGCACGCTCGGCCGGCGCCAGGAGCTCGCCGTCCGCGTCGCGCTCGGCGCGACGCGCTCGCGCCTCGTCGTGCACCTGCTCGCGCAGAGCCTGATGCTGAGCCTCGTCGCGACCGCGCTCGCCTTGCCGCTCGCGCTCGCCGGCGTCGCCTGGCAGCAGGCATCGTTCAAGACCGCCGAAAGCGGGCCGCCGCATTGGCTCCGCTTCGATCTCGACGCGAACATCGTCGCGATGGCGATCGGCGCGGCGCTGCTGACTGCGCTCGCGACGGGCCTCCTCCCCGCGCTTCGCGCCGCGAAGTCAGGACCCGCCGCGACGCTGCGCGACGGCACGCGCAGCGTCGCCGGCGGCGCGTTCGCGCGCATCAGCCGCGTGCTGGTCGTCGCCGAAGTCGCGCTGTCGTGCCTGCTCCTCATCAGCGTCGGCACGATGGTGCGCGGCATCGCGGCGCTCGATCGGCTCGATCTCGGCATCGACACGAATCATCTCCTGACCGCGCGCGTGGCGCTGTTCGGAAGCACCTATCCGACCGGCGCCGATCAGGTGCGCCTGTTCGATCGCCTGCTGGAACGCGTGCGTGCCGAGCCCGAAGTCGTCGCGGCCGGCGCCGGCACCGCGTTGCCCGCACGCATCAGCTGGACGCGCGAAGTGCTCGCGAGCGGCGCCGAGCCGGCCGCCGATCACTCGGCGCCGCACGTGCAGTACGGCGCCGTCGACGACGGATTCCTCGCCGCGTACGGCCTCGCGCTCCAGGAAGGGCGCTTCTTCGACCGCCGCGACACCGCGGACGGCGAGCGCGTCGCCGTCGTCGACCGGCGCTTCGCCGAGCGTCTCGGCGGCGAAGGCTCCGTCGTCGGCAAGCGCTTCCGCCTCGACCCGAGCGATCCGAAGGGAGCGACCGTCACGATCGTCGGCGTCGTCGCCAGGCTCACGCTGAACCAGCCGTCCGACATGCCCGATCCGACGCTGCTCGTGCCGCTGCGCCAGGATCCGGGCCGCATCGTCAGCATCGCGGTGCGCACGCGCGGCGATGCGAACGCGTTCGCGCCGCGGCTCAACGAGATCATGCGCGACGTCGACGCCGACGTGCCGCTCTACTGGGTGCGCGACTACCGGACGCTGATCCGGAGCGTCACCTACGGCGAGCGCGTCATCGCCGAATGGTTCGGCATGTTCGGCCTCGTCGCGCTGCTGCTCGCCGGCGCGGGCCTCTACGGCGTCATGGCGTTCAGCGTCGGCCAGCGCATCCGCGAGATCGGCGTGCGCCGCGCACTCGGCGCGCCGGACGGCCGCGTGCTGCGCAGCCTCTTCGCACGCAGCGTCGTGCAGCTCGGCGTCGGTCTCGTGCTCGGGCTCGCGCTCGGCATTCCGTTCGCGCGCCTCCTGACCGGCTGGCTGACCAGCATCGAGAGCGGCGGCCCGAGCGTCGTCCTCGGCACGCTCGCCGTGCTCGTCGTCGCCGCTTTGTTCGCGACGGCGATCCCGGCCCGCCGCGCATTGCGCGTCGATCCCATGGTCGCGCTCCGCTACGAATGAATTCACGGCGCGCCGCGATGGCGACGCGCCGCATCGAGGAGGTCTGATGTTCGATCGTCTGTTCCAGGATCTGCGCTACGGCCTGCGCACGCTCGCCGCGCGCCCCGGCTTCACGATCGCGGCGCTGCTGACGCTGGCGCTTGCGATCGGCGCCAACACGCTCGTCTTCAGCCTGATCGACGGCATCTATCTCACGCCGCTGCCGTATCGCGACGACGCCGCGCTGGTCGACGTCGAGAACCGCTACCCGAGCATGGGCCTCGACGCGACCGGCGCCTCGATCCCCGACTACCTCGACCGCCGCGCCGGCGTGCCCGCGCTCGCCGACAGCGCGCTCTATACCGACGAGAACTTCAACCTCGCGATCGACGGCGCACCCGAGCGCGTGCACGGCATCCGCGCGACGCCGACGCTGTTCTCGACGCTCGGCGTCGCACCGGTGCTCGGCCGCGCGTTCAACGACGACGAGACGCAGACCGGCGCCGATCGCGTCGCGGTGCTCGGCGATTCGATGTGGCGCAACCGGTTCAACGCCGATCCGCGCATCGTCGGCCGCGACGTGCGCCTCAACGGCGAGAGCTATCGCGTCATCGGCGTGATGCCGCCGGGCTTCATGTTCCCGACGCGCGAGACCGAGCTCTACGTCCCGTTCGCGTTCACGCCGGCGCAGAAGTCCGACAACGAGCGCGGCTACGAATTCTCGACCAGCATCGCGCGGCTCGCGCCGGGCGCGACGCTCGCCGACGTCAAGAACCAGGCCGACCTCGTCATCCGCCGCAACCTCGACCGCATCGGCGCGATCGGCGGCGACGGCGCGCAGTTCGCGACGTTCATCAAGGCGGCCGGCTTCACGGTCAATGTGCGCCCGCTGCGCACGCTGCTCGCCGGCGAGCACACGCGCATGCTGCTGCTCCTGCAGGTCGCCGTCGCGCTGGTGCTGCTGATCGCCTGCGCGAACATCGCGAACCTCCTGCTGACGCGGCTCTCGTCGCGGCAGAAGGAGCTCTCGGTGCGCACCGCGCTCGGCGCGAGCCGCGGCCGCGTCGCGTTCCAGCTGCTGATCGAAGCCGTGCTGCTCGCCCTCGCCGGCGCGGCGATCGGCGTCGGCATCGCGGCGCTCGGACAACAGATCGTCGGCTTGTCGGGCCTGTTGCCGGACTGGGTTTCGCTCGGGCTCGATCTTCGCGTGCTCGCGTTCACGTTCGCGATCGCCGTCGCCGCGGGCCTCTTGTTCGGCCTCGCGCCGGTGCTGTCGGCAGGACTCGCCAAGCCGCAGCAGGTGCTGCGCGAAGCCGGCCGTCTCGGCGGCGGAGGACGCCAGGCGCGCACGCTGCGCAGCACGCTCGTCGTCGTGCAGATCGCGCTCGCGGTCGCATTGCTCGCGAGTGCCGGCCTCCTGGTGCGGAGCTTCGGTAACGTCCTCGAGGAAAGCCCCGGCTTCGACAGCCACGGCGTGCTGACGGCAGCCGTCGCGCTGCCGCCGGCGAAATATCCGGACGACGCCGCGCGCGCCGCCGTCATGGCGCGCTATCTCGAAACGGCGCGCAATCTCCCCGGCGTCAGCGCCGCGGGCCTCACCGATGCAAAGCCGATGTCGGAGCACATCGCGGGCTCGAGCTACCGCATCGTCGGCGTGCCGAACAACGGCGCGACGCCGCACGCGTTCCAGCGCACGGTCGACGACGGCTACTTCAAGGCGATGGGCATTCCGCTGCGCCAGGGCCGCGCGTTCGAGCACGCCGACTGGACGAGCCCGAACAAGGTCGCCGTGATCGACGAGCTGTTCGCGAAGAAGCGCTTCCCGAACGGCGATGCGATCGGCCACGTGCTCGATCTCGATCGGCCCGGCGTCACCGGCCGGCAGTTCACGATCGTCGGCATCGTCGGCACGATCAAGAACGCCGATCTCGGCGAACAGGTCACGCAGGAAACGTACTACCTCGACTATGGCCAGCTGCCCGACGATACCGTCGCGCTCGTGCTGCGCACGACCGGCGCACCCGGCGCGCTGGCGCAGCCGCTCCGCGCCGCGATACACGCGATCGATCCGGACCAGCCGCTCTACGACCTCATGACGCTCGACCAGCGCGTGCAGCTCTCGCTGACCGGCCGCCGCGTGCCGATGCAGCTCATCGGCGCGTTCGCCGCGCTCGCGCTGGTGCTCGCCGCGATCGGCATCTACGGCGTGCTCGCGTTCGCCGTCGCGCAGCGCACCGGCGAGTTCGGCGTGCGCATGGCGATCGGCGCCGATTCGAAGCGCATCCGCCGGCAGGTGCTCGGCGACGGCGCACGTCTGCTCTTTGCGGGCCTCGGCATCGGCGTCGTCGGCGCGGTCGCGCTCGGCTTCGTGCTCAGGAGCCAGCTGTTCGGCGTCGGCGCGATCGACGTCGCGAGCCTTGCGATCGTCGTCGCCGTGCTCGCCGCGACGTCGTTGCTCGCGTGCTGGCTGCCGGCACGCCGAGCCGCGAAGACGGCACCCGTCGAGGCGCTGCGTTACGAATAACCGGGAGGACCGCGCGATGTTCGCCGAGCTCTGGAACGATGCACGCTACGCAGCGCGGCGGCTCGCCGCGCGGCCCGGATTCACGCTCGCCGTCGTGCTGACGCTCGCCGTCGGCATCGGCGCCAACGTACTGGTGTCGGACCTCATCGACGGCGTCTACTTCCGCGACCTGCCCTACCGCGACGACGCGCGCCTCGTCTACATCGAGGACAGCAACACCAAGCAGGGCCCGGACGCCGACGGCGGCATGGAGTCGATTCCGGATTACCTCGACCGCCGCCGCGACGTCAGCGCGCTTTCGGACAGCGCGCTGTTCCTCACGACCGATCTCAACCTGCTCGGCGTCGGCCCGCCCGAACGTCTGCGCGCCTTGCGCGTGACGCCGTCGCTGTTCACGACGCTCGGCGTGAACGCGGCGATGGGGCGCACCTTCAGCGAGGACGAGGCGACCGTCGGCAACGATCGCGTCGTCGTCCTCAGCGACGGGCTCTGGCGCAACCGCTTCAACGCCGATCCCGCCATCGTCGGTCGCGACCTGCGCCTGAGCGGCGAAACCTACCGCGTCGTCGGCGTGATGCCGAAGAGCTTCCTCTTCCCGACGCGCGACACGCAGATCTTCGTGCCGTTCGCGTTCACCGAAGCCGACAAGGTCGACGATGCGCGCTTCACCGGCTTCTCGCAAGGCATCGGCCGCCTCGCGCCCGGCGCGACGCCCGCCGACGTGCGCGCGCAGTCCGACGTGATCGTCCGCCGCAACATGCAGCGCATCTCGGCGACCGGCGGCGCGAACGGCGGCTGGTACGCGCAGATCGTCGAGTCGAGCGGCTACACGATCAAGGCGACGCCGCTGCGCGAGTACTACGCCGGCTCGCGCGTGCATGAGCTGCCGCTGATCCAGTTCGCCGTCGCGATGGTGCTGCTGATCGCCTGCGCAAACGTCGCCAACCTCATGCTCGTGCGCTGGTCGGCGCGGCAGAAGGAGCTCACCGTGCGCTCCGTCCTCGGCGCCAACCGCGCGCGCATCGCGCGCCAGCTCCTGGTCGAAGCCCTGCTGCTCGCGCTGATCGGCGGCGCGCTCGGCACCGCCTTCGCGCTCGCCGGCGGGCAAATCGTCGCCGCGTCGGGCATGCTGCCCGACTGGGTCGTCGTGAAGCCGAACCTGACGATGCTGGCGACCGCGCTCGCGATCTCGCTCGGTGCCGGCGCGCTGTTCGGCCTGCTGCCGATCCTGTCGCGCGCCCGCACCGACGCGCAGGGCAGCCTCCTGCGCGAAAGCGGACGCATGTCCGGCGGCGGCCGCGGCGCGCGCACGACGCGCAACGTGCTGGTCGTCACGCAGCTCGCGCTCGCCGTCGCGCTCCTGGCCAGCGCCGGGCTCCTGCTGCGCAGCTTCGGCAAGATCCTGCAGCAGGATCCCGGCTTCTCGAGCGAGGGCGTGCTGACCGCGACGATCGCGCTGCCGCAGGCGAAGTATCCCGACGAGGCGGCGCAGGCGCGCGTCTTCGAACGCATGATCGACGAGGTGCGCTCGCTGCCGGGGGTCGCGGCGGCCGGGCTCACGACGACGTTGCCGTTCTCCGGCACGAACGCAGGCCAGATGTTCCGCATCGTCGGCCGGCCGATCGAAGGCACGCAGCTCCACGCGCAGCTCCGCCGCGTCGACGAAGGATATTTCACGGCGATGGGCATTCCGCTCAAGCAGGGCCGCGGGTTCACGCGCGCGGACTGGAGCATGCAGTCGCGCGACGTGATCGTCGACGAGCTCTTCGCGAAGAAGCACTTCCCGAACGGCGACGCCGTCGGCAGCCACCTCTACCTCGGCTCGTCGGGCGACTCCGACCTCTACACGATCGTCGGCGTCGTCGGCACCGTGCACCACGGCAATCTCGCCGGCGACGTCAGCAAGGAGACGTACTACTTCGACTTCGGCTCGCGGCCGAATCAGTGGGGCTATCTCGCCGTCCGCGCGAAGGATTCGCCGGCCGCGCTGGTCGAGTCGATCCGCCAGGCGATCCGCCGCGTCGACCCCGATCAGCCGATGTTCGACGTCATGACGCTCGACGAGCGCCTCAGCCACTCGCTGACCAGCCGCCGCGTGCCGCTGCAGCTGATCGGCCTCTTTTCGGTGCTCGCGCTCGTGCTCGCCGCGATCGGCATCTACGGCGTGCTCGCGTTCGCCGTCGCGCAGCGCACCGGCGAGTTCGGCGTGCGCATGGCGATCGGCGCCGACGCGACGCGCATCCGCCGCCAGGTGCTCGGCGACGGCGCGCGGCTCCTGTCGATGGGCCTCGGCCTCGGCGTCGTCGGCGCGATCGCTCTCGGCTTCGCGCTGAAGAGCCAGCTGTTCGGCATCGGCAGTATCGATTTGCCGAGCCTCGCGGCGGTCGTCGTCGTGCTCGCGATCGTCGCGCTCGCCGCGTGCTGGCTGCCCGCGCACCGCGCGGCGAGGACGGCGCCGCTCGAAGCGCTGCGCTACGAATGAGCATGCGCCTCGACACGCTGCGCCACGACCTCGCCTACGCGCTGCGCTCGCTCGTCGAGCGACCGGGCTATGCGCTCGTCGTCGTGCTGACGCTCGCGCTCGGCATCGGCGCGAACACGGCGATCTTCAGCGTCGTCAAGACCGTGCTGCTCGACGCGCTGCCGTTCCAGCAGCCCGGCCGCCTCGTCGCGCTCGGGCAGCGAAACAGCGACGCCGACCAGAATCCCGTCACCGTCGGCTATCCGACGCTGCTCGACTGGCAGCGCTCGGTGCCGTCGCTCGAAGCCGTCGCCGCGAGCTCGGTCTGGCAGCCGAATCTCGCAACGGACGGCAGCGCCGAGCTCCTGAATGGCCAGAGCGTCACGCGCGATTTCTTCAAGGTGCTCGGCGTGACGCCGGCGCTCGGGCGCACGTTCACCGCCGACGAGGACCAGCCCAAGCGCAACGACGTCGTGATCATCAGCCATGCGCTGTGGCAGCGGCGCTTCAACGGCGACGCCGGCGTCCTCGGACGGCGCGTGCCGTTCGGCGCGCGCTCGTACACGGTCGTCGGCGTGCTGCCGGCGGACTTCGCACCGCTCTTGCCCGCGATGCGCGCGCGGCCGCCGGACGTCTGGCGCCCGCTCGGCTACGCGGCGCCCGATGCGCCGGCCTGCCGGACGTGCCTGCACCTGCAGGCGATCGGACGGATCGCCGCCGGCGCGACGCTCGCGACCTTGCGGGCCGACCTCGATCGCCTCGCCCCTGCGCTCGTGCAGGCCTACGCGAACGACTATCCGGCCGCGATGCGCT
>DATFRS010000389.1:0-3045 GCA_035263065.1 Rhodanobacteraceae bacterium | reverse complement strand
GCAGGGCAACGTCAGCAACGCGACCGACAAGCTCGCCGGCGGGGCGTACATCCAGGGCAGTCCGCTCGGCATCAGCGGCTCGACGTTCCGCGACAATTCGGCGAACGGCTACGCCGGACTCGCGCTGTTCGGCTACGGCGGCGTGCTCGAAGGCTCGATCGTCAATTCGACGTTCGTCGGCAACGTCGCGCGCGGCGGGCTCGGCGGCGCGATGTCGATCGCGGCGGCGACGGCGCTGACGCTCGAGAACGTCACGATCGCGCGCAACACGGCGCCGTGCGACGTCTGCTTCGCGGCCGGCATCGCGAACGACTCGGGCGACGCGCTGACGTTCAACAACGTGATCTTCGAGGACAACGTCGGCGGCAACGTCTACAACCCGTGGGCGATCCTGCATCCGGCCGCGCACGGCGCCGCGGTGCTGCAGTGGCCGCAGGCGCGCGGCAGCGGGCAGACCGAGATCGCCGCAGCGCCCGGCACGACGTTCGCGGCGGCGGGTCTCGCCGATCCCGCGATGTACGGCGGGCCGACCGAGACGATGGCGATTGCTGCGGCGAGTCCCGCGCGCGACGCAGGCACGTCCGCCGGCGCGCCGCCGACGGACCAGCGCGGTTATGCGCGCGTCGGCAACGTCGACATTGGCGCGTTCGAGTGGCAGGGCGACGCGATCTTTGCGAATGGCTTCGACGGCTGATCAGCCGAGCACGAGCCGCCAGATCATGGTCAGGATCAGCGCGACCTGAATGAAGTAGAAGCATCCGCGCAGCGCCACGAACGGCAACGTCGTGCCGGCGAGATGCGACAACCCCTGCGCGATGCGGGCATAGAACACGTAGGCCGCGACGGCATCGGCGATCGCGATCTTGCCGAGCAGCCCCGCGACGATGACGACGGCCGCGAACACCGGAAAATTCTCCGCGCAGTTCGAATGCGCGTTGCGCGCGCGCACGAGGAACGCCGGATCGTCGATCGGCTGGCCGCGCTCCCAGTGGTCGGCGCGTTTCTTGTGTCCGGCGATCAGCGGCACGCGGATCGACGCGTAGCCGATCGGCAGCAGCAGCGTCCAGACGGCATAGAGCAGCACCGCGGTGTAGGCGCTCATCGTCGCGCTCCTTCGAACGTCAGGCCGCGGCGGCTGCCGGCGCCTGGGGCAGCCGGCGCCTGAACTGTCCGCGCAGCAGCCAGAGACTGGTCAGCGCCTGCAGCGCGACCGTCGTCACCGAGAGATACCAGAGCTGCTTCAGCTCGAAGCCGGGCCGCGTCGACAGCCAGATCGCCGGAAGCGCAAACGTGACGAGGCGTGTCGCGCTGCTCGCGAGCGCCGGCAGCGTGTTGCCGAGCGCCTGGAACATGCCGGAGCAGGTGAAGATGAGGCCCTGCGCGACGAAGTTCCACGAGATGATGTGCAGGAAGTCGGCGGCGACCTGCACCACGGCAGGGTCCTTCGTGAAGAAGTGCACGAACCACTCGGGACGCCACTGACACACCAGCGTCAGCAGCAGCATGATCGCGCTGCCGAGGATCGCCGCGGACTTGAACGTCTCGCGCACGCGATCGCCGTGGCCGCCGCCGAAGTTCTGGCCGGCGATCGGCGCCGTCGCGAACGCGACCGCCATCGCCGGCAGGAAGATCGCCTGCATGACGCGCGAGCCGACGCCGAATCCCGCCTGCGCCTCCGCGCCGAAATGGCGGATGACCCAGTAGATCACGCCGAGATAGATGAACATCAGCGCGAACTCGCCGCCGGGCGGGAGGCCGACGCGCAGCACGCGCTTCCAGACGTCGAAGCGCACCTTGGCGAACAGCGCGCCGTCGAAGCCGACGTATTTCTCGAGCTTGTGGAAGTAGAGCCACATGAGCACGACGCCGACGCCGACCGCGATCGACGTCGCGAGGCCGGCGCCGGCGACGCCCATCGGATGGCCGGTGCCCCAGCCCGCGATGAGAATCGGCGCGAGGATGGCGTTCAGGAGCACCGTCACCATCTGCACGAGCATCGTCGGCTTGGCGATGCCGGTGCCGCGCAGCGCCGAGCCCATCGACACCAGCGCGAACTGCAGCGCCATGCCGGGCATGAACCAGTCGAGGTATTCGCGGCCGTTCGCGACGGTCGCGGCGTCCGCGCCGAGCTTGTCGAGATAGAAGCTCGCGAGCGTGTAGCCGAAGAGCAGCGTCAGCACGCCGGCGATGATGGCGATCAGGAGGCTCTGGTTGTAGATCAGGTTCGCGTCGGGCTGGTCCTTGCGGCCGCTCGCCTGCGCGATCAGCGCCATCGTGCCGACGCCGAGCACCTGCGTCGCCGCCATGATGATGAACTGCAGGTTGCCCGCGGTGCTGACGCCGGCGATCGCGGCGTCGCCGAGCTGCGCGACGAAGTAGAGGTCGACCAGCACGTACAGCGTCTGGAACAGCATGCCGAGCGCGATCGGCGCCGACATCCGTAGCAAGTGGCTGGAGATTGAACCCTGGGTCATGTCCTGCATGGCAGACGCCTCGTCGCGCGGGAGCTCGGCTGCGGATTCTGCCGCGAATGCGGCGTCGCGTCTTGGATTTTTTCAAAGAGGAAAACGCGAGATAATGGGCACGGGGTCACGCGGCTGCGCCGCCGGCGGGAACGAAGGAATGGCCGAGACCGAGGCGGCGCTGCTCGCCGAAATCGACCGGATGTGCAGGGACGTGGAATACCGGCGTCTCGTGCTCGGCTTCTGCGGCGGCATCGAACGCGACGCCGCGCAGGCGCGCTTCAACGCGACGATTCATCCCGGCGACCCGATGCTCCTGCATTCGCTGAGAGAGCATCGCGACGCAGGCGCCGCGTTCGCGCAGTATTTCAACATCGCGCTGCAGCAGCATTCGGCGGCCCGCCAGCTCATGCAGGCGGCGTTCGGCGACGCGTCCGACGTCGCCGTGCTCGATTTCGCCTGCGGGTACGGGCGGCTGCTGCGCTTTCTCGCGCTTTCGATCGACCCGCGCCGGATCTGGGCTTGCGACCTTCGGACCGACGCGGTCGACTTCGTGCGCGATGCCTTCGGCGTGCAGCCGCTC
>DATFRS010000388.1:0-7084 GCA_035263065.1 Rhodanobacteraceae bacterium | reverse complement strand
GTCGATCGGCGCCTGGGCGAGATCGCGGTCATGCGCGGCGCCGGTGCGACGACGCTCCGTGCTGAGGCGCTTCGCGCGCTGTTCGCCCTCGCCACCGAAGCCGAGCGCGACTTCCTCATGAAGCTCCTTATCGGCGAGCTGCGTCAGGGCGCGCTCGCCGGCGTGATGACCGACGCGATCGCTGCCGCCGCGGAGTTGCCGCCGACACCGGTGCGCCGCGCGATGATGTACGCGAAGAACGTCGGCGCCGTCGCACGCGTCGCGCTGCTCGAAGGCGAGTCAGGCCTCGCGACGTTCCAGCTGGAAGTCCTTTCGCCCGTAGCGCCGATGCTCGCGCAGACCGCGGCCGATCCCGCCGATGCGCTGCGCCAGCTCGGCGGCGAGGCCGCGTTCGAATTGAAGATGGACGGCGCGCGCATCCAGGTGCACAAGGCCGGCGACGTCGTGCGCATCTACACGCGCAATCTCAACGACGTCGGCATCGCGGTGCCCGAGATCCTCGAGCTCGCGCACGCGCTGCCGTCGCGCGACCTCATTCTCGACGGCGAAGCGATCGCCTTCGATCCGAACGGCCGGCCGTATCCGTTCCAGGTCTCGATGCGGCGCTTCGGGCGCAAGTTCGACGTCGAGCGGCTGCGCGCCGAGCTCCCGATGCGCGCGTTCTTCTTCGATTGCCTGCGCCTCGACGGCGAAAGCGTCGCCGACCGGCCGACGCGCGAGCGCTACGCGGCGCTCGCGCGGGCGGTTCCGGAATCGCTCAGGATTCCACGCATCGTCACGACGTCCGCCGACGAGGCCCGGGCGTTCTACGACGCCGCGCTCGCGGCCGGCCACGAAGGCGTCATGGCGAAGTCGCTCGATGCGCCGTACGAGGCCGGCAACCGCGGCGCCGGCTGGCTCAAGATCAAGCGCGCGCACACGCTCGATCTCGTCGTCATCGCGGCCGAATGGGGCCATGGGCGGCGCACGGGCAAGCTTTCGAACCTGCATCTCGGCGCGCTCGATCCCGCGACTGGCGCCTACGTGATGCTCGGCAAGACGTTCAAGGGACTCACCGACGCAATGCTCGAATGGCAGACGCGCGAGCTGCTCGCGCGCGAGATCCGGCGCGATCGTTACTCGGTCTACGTGCGGCCGGAGCTCGTCGCCGAAATCGCCTTCAGCGACCTGCAGGCGAGCCCGCGCTATCCGGGCGGACTCGCCCTGCGGCTCGCGCGCGTGAAGCGCTACCGCGACGACAAGCGCGCCGACGACGCCGACACGATGGACGCCGTGCGGCGCATCTACGCGGCGCAGGCCGGCTGATCAGGCGCGCTTGCGAGGCGTCTTGCGCACCGGCTTCGCGGCAGGTTGCGCCCGGCGCGTGGCCTTCGGCACCAGCGACAGCCTGAGCTCGCAGTCGACCGCGTCGGCGTAGCGGCGCAGCGTCGCGACCGACGGCGCGTGCTTGCGGCTCCCGGCGCTCGCCTCGAGCCGCGCGACCGACGCCTGCGCGATGCCCATGCGCGCGGCGACATCGGCCTGCGTCAGGCCGGCGCGGAACCGCGCGCGCAGAAGCTCGTCGAGCATGGCGAACTCGTCTTCGAGCGCGGCGTGCGCGGCGCGGAATGCGGGATCACGCGACCAACGGCGCCACGTCCGTTCGAGATCGAACGGGACGGGCTTGTAACGTTCCTTCTTCATGTCCTGATCTCCTTCGAGCGTGCGCGGGCAATCGCGAGCTCGTGTTGCGGCGTCTGCTCGGTCTTCTTGATGAACGCGTGCACGACGACGATGCGCCGGCGCGCCACCGTCACGTACAACGCACGGCCGATGCCTTCGCTGCCGCTGGCTCGCACTTCGAACAGGCCGTCACCCATCGCGCGCGTGTGCGGCATGCCGAGATTCGGTCCGTACGTCAGCATCTTTTTCGCTAGCTCGAAGAATCTCGCCCGGATTCCCGCGGGCCAGCTGCCGATGGTGCGGGCGACGCGCTCGTTGTAGTAGCTCAGCGTCCATGGCATGGATATAACACATGTGTTATCGGATTGCGTAGTCACGTTTCAGCTTCCCTGCGCGGCACGGCGGTTTCGCCATTCCTGTGCGGCGCCGGATTGCGGCCCGTCATCGCTCGGCGGGCAGGGAAAAGCGAGAACGCCGTCGACGTGAGTCGGGCGAAACGGCTCCGGCAAGCCGGAATGCGACGAACACCGACAGCGATGGCAACGGCCGCGGCCGGCCGCTACGCTTGCGCTTCCCCGCCGAGGAGATCGTGATGGACTCGCCCGCCCTGCTCTACTCGCACACCGCAATCAGCCTGGTCGCGATCCTTCTGGGTTTCGTCGTGCTCTACGGGCTATGGACGGCCAACCGCATGGCGGGCACGACGCTCTGGTTCCTCGTCACGACGATCCTGACGAGCGCGACCGGTTATCTCTTCCAGCGCGATCACGTATTGCCCTCGCACATCGTCGGCGGCATCGCGCTCGTCGTCGCGGCGATAACGTGCTTCGCGCTCTATGCGAACAAGCTCCGCGGGATCTGGCGCACGGTTTACGTCGCCGGCGCGGTGATCTCGCTCTATCTCAACGTGTTCGTGCTCGTCGCGCAGCTCTTCCTCAAGGTGCCCGCGTTGAACGCGCTCGCGCCGACCGGCACCGAGCCGCCGTTCGCGGTCGCGCAGGGCATCGTGTTCGTGCTGTTCCTCGTCGCCGGCTTCTACGCGGTGAAGCGCTTCCACCCGATCGGCGGCAGCGTCGCCGTCGCGGCGGCGCGCTAGCCGGGCGGCGGCTTATGCCGCCGCGTACGCCCGAATGCACGCACGATCATTTGCGCCCGTCCTTGCGACGGGCGTAGATCGTTCCGAGGAAAAATCTCAGTTCGCCGACGGGAGCCGGCCGATCTTGCGCAGCATGCGGATGATCGTGTCGCGTACGTAGTCGCGGAAGTCGAGCGGACTCGACGATTCCAGCTCGTTCGCGTACTCGGCGAACGTCGGCCAGAAGTCCGCTTCGCTGGGGTAGGCCAGCGTGAGCCGGCCGAGGGTCGCTTCGAATCGATCGAGTGCCGCCAAAGTCTGGTTGTGCGTCATGACTGCCACCGCTTGTTCCCGACCATCGAGTGCAAGCCACATGCCACGCGCGGCAGACCGCGCGCACGGCATCGCGATGCCGGCGCGCGGAAATTTTTTCGGAGTCGCGAAGCGAAAACTTTCCGCTTCGCTACTTCGGCCAGAGCCAGGCGAACGACGCACCGACGATCAGCGCGTAGACGATGCCGTCGACGAGGTGCTTGATCACGCTGCGCCACGGATGTCCCCACCAGATGCCCGTCGGCAACGCGCTGAACGCATGGCCGAGCAGCGCCGCGGTGCCGACGACGCGGAACACCTGCGCCGGCGTCGTGCCGGGCGCGAGCGTGCTCGCCGCGACATAGCCCGCGAACAGCGACACCAGCAGGCAGAACAGGAACCACTGGCCCAGCGGTGCGGCCATGTTCATGTTGCCGGTCGGCCGCAGGAACACGAAGCCGACGGGGCCTTCGTTGAATTTCCGTTGCGTCTCTTCCTTCTTCATGTCCTCGGGCTTGCAGTACGGCAGCATGTACATGCCGGCGCCGCTGCTGCCCGCGCGGATCGCGACCCGCACGTCGTCTTCGTTCGAGAAGCCGCTGCAGTCGGGCCGATGCCAGAACTTGAGGACCATGTGGAAGATGGCGCTCGCGAAGAAGACGAGCACCGCGGACGCCAGGATCGGAAGCCAGAGTTGCGCGAGCGAAACCATTCGTTCCTCCCTCGTTGTCGAACCGGTCGAAGCGGCGCAATCTACTCCCGGCGCGAGCGCGGCGAACCTTGCGGTGCACCACGCCGGCGCGCCTCGTCCGCGCCGGGCCGCGAACGCTATAGTTCGGAACGACTCTTTTTCCGGATGACGACGCCATGCGCTCGAGCTGCCTCGCCTTCGCGCTGCTGATTGCGACTGCCTCCGCCGCTCACGCGCGCGCGTGGGACGACGAGGTCGCCCACGCCTCGCAGCGCAACTTCGACGAGTTCCTCGCGCTGCTTGCGATTCCGAACGTCGCCGAGAATCCGGCCGACATCCAGCGCAACGCGGCGTTTCTCGAAGGCGCGTTCAAGAAGCGCGGCTTCGCGACGCGCCAGCTTGCGAATCCGGCAGGGCGCCCGCTCGTGCTCGCCGATCTCGCGGCGCCGAACGCGCGCAAGACGATGCTGCTCTACATCCACTTCGACGGTCAGCCGGTGATTCCGGAGGAATGGGCGCAGAAGAGCCCGTTCGAGCCGGTCGTCAAGCGCCGCGATGCCGACGGCAACTGGAAGCCGGTCGATCGTGCCGCGCTGATGGCCGAGCCGCTCGACCGCGAGCTTCGCGTCTTCGCGCGCGCCGCGTCGGACGACAAGGCACCGATCATGATGCTGCTGACGGCGATCGACCTCCTGAAGGCGCAGGGCAAGTCGCCGGCGTTCAACGTCAAGGTGATCCTCGACTCGGAGGAAGAAATGAGCTCTCCGAGTCTCGCCGGCGTCGTCGAAGCGAACGCGGCGGCGTTCAAGTCCGATGCGCTCGTGATCCTCGACGGGCCCGCGCATGCGTCGGGCCGGCCGACGCTCGTGTTCGGCAACCGCGGCATCGCGCAGGCGACGCTGACGGTCTACGGCCCGAAGGCGCCGCTGCACAGCGGGCACTTCGGCAACTACGCGCCGAATCCGGCGCTGCGTCTCGCGGCGCTGCTCGCGAGCATGAAGGACGACGACGGCCGCGTGCTCGTCGCAGGGTATTACGACGGCATCCGGCTGACCAACGCGGATCGCGCGACGCTCGCCGCGACCGGCGACGACGAGGCCGCCCTGCTGAAGCGCATCGGCGTCGCGCACGCCGAGAGGGTCGGCGCAACCTACCAGGAAGCGCTGCAATACCCCTCGCTCAACGTGCGCGGCATGGCGTCCGCCGGCGTCGGCGCGAAAGCCGCGAACATCGTGCCGAGCGAAGCGGTCGCCGAGCTCGACTTCCGCACGACGCCCGAAACCGACGGCCATCGCCTGCAGGAGCTCGTCAGGCACCACATCGAGAAGCAGGGCTACCACCTCGTCGACGGCGCGCCGAGCGACGCCGATCGCGCAACCTACGACAAGCTCGCGACGTTCAAGCTCGGTCCCGTGCAGAAGGCCGAGCGCACGGCGATGGACACGCCGATCGGGCGCTGGGCGTACGCGGCGCAGCACTCGGACACGGGTCCGGCCCCGGACGTCGAACCCGTCCGCATCCGCATGCTCGGCGGCACCGTGCCGACCGACGTGCTCGTCGACGCGCTGCACCTGCCGTTCGTGCTGATCCCGACGGTCAACGCCGACAACAACCAGCACGCGCACGACGAGAACCTGCGCGTCGGCAACTTCGTCAGCGGCACCGAGACGATCTACAGCCTGCTCGTCACCGCATACCGCTGACGCCGCAGCGCTGCACTACGCTTCGTGAAGCGCCTTCGTCGGATCGAGGCCGGCGGCGCGGCGCGACGGAATCCAGCTCGCGGCGATTGCGACGGTGATCAGGAGCGCCGCGATCGCGAGATAGATCGTCGGGTCGGCCGCGCGCACCTCGAACAGCAGCGCCGTCATGAGCCGCGTCACCGCGAGCGCCGCGGCGAGCCCGATCGCGAGACCGACGCCGGCGAGCTTCACGCTGTGCTTGATCACCATGCCCTGCACGTCGGCGGCACGCGCGCCGAGCGCCATGCGGATGCCGATCTCGGCCGAACGCTGCGACACCGAGTACGCCATCACGCTGTAGACGCCGAGGCTCGCCAGCACGAGTGCGAGCGCCGCGAACACGACCAGCATCGTCATCGTGAGATCGCGATCGGCGATCGACTGCCGGACGATGTCGCTCATCGTGGTCGGCCCGATCAGCGGGATGCCGGGATCGATGTCGTGCAGCGCGGCGCGCACGCTCGAGGCAAGCCCCGCGGCGTCGCCGTCGGTGCGCACGAGAAAGCCCGTGAAGTTCTCCGGCCGCTGGAACACGGGGTAATACATCTCGGCGACCGGCGGCGTCGTCAGGTTGTTCGTGTGCGTGTCGGCGACGACGCCGACGATCTCGCCGGTCAGCCCCAGCATGCCGGTAACGAGCTTCTGCCCAAGCGGGTTTTCGTTCGGGAACATCTGCTTCGCCATCGTCTCGTTGATGATGATGACCTGCGTCGAGGTCGGCGTGTCGTGCTCGTCGAAGTCGCGGCCGGCCTTGAACGGAATGCCGAGCACCGCGAACCGATTCGGGCTCACGATGTGGCGGATCGCCAGCGGCCGTTCGGACGGCGGCGGCAGCGGCCGGCCGACGACCGCATACGGCGACTGCCCGTTGTTGCCGCTGAGCGGCGGGTTGTCGCTGATCGCGACGCCCTTCTGTCCGGGGATCTGCTCGAGCCGGTGGTAGAGCCGCGAATAGAAGTTCGCGGTCGCTTCGGTGCGCGCCGGATACTGCGCGGGCGGCACGATCGCGAAGCCGACGAAGATGCCGTCGGTGCGAAAGCCCGGCGAGACGTTCTGGATGCGCACCATCGTCGAGATCATGAGGCCGGTCGCGACGAGCAGCACGAATGCAACTGCGATCTCGGCGATGAGCAGCCCGCTGCGGAAGCGGTTGTGCTTCGGGCCGCTGGTCGACTCGCGGCTCGAATCCTTGAGCGCGTCGTTGGCCGCGTGGATCGACGCGTGCATCGCCGGCACGAGCCCCATCGCGATGCCGCAGAAGATCGACACGCCGAGCGTGAACGCGACGACGACGGGATTCAGCGTGATCTCCTCGGCGCGCGGCACGAAGTCGTGCCCGACGTGCGTGAGGAGCGGCAGCGCCACGGCCGCGAACGCAAGGCCGAGCACGCCGCCCGCGACCGACAGCAGGAGGCTCTCGGAAAGGAACTGCGCGATGATGCGGCTTCGCTTCGCACCGAGCGCGAAGCGGATGCCGACTTCCTTGCGCCGCCGCGAGAAGCGCGCGAGCAGGAGGTTCGCGACGTTGGCGCACGCGATCAGCAGCACCGAGACGACGGCGACGAACAGCATCGCGTAGGTCTCGCGCTGGTTGCCGACGAG
>DATFRS010000387.1:0-5859 GCA_035263065.1 Rhodanobacteraceae bacterium | reverse complement strand
CAGATCAGCCACGCGGCCATCGCGATCGTCGGAAGGTAAACCCACCAGAACCCGAACCCCGGCGCGAGCTTGCCCTGGCTGATCCACGAGCGCCCGAGCCCGAGCCCCGCGTTGAACACCCACCACGCGAGCACGGCGACGAGGAGGCGCGCATAGCGCGGCTCGCGCGGGCTCGACTTCGACAACGGCAGCGCGAGCAGCGTCAGCACCAGCGCCGACAGCGGCGCTGCTAGCCGCCAGTGGATCTCGGCGCGCATGACCGGATCGTCGGCATTGCGGAACAGCACGCGCGTCGGCGCCGAGCGCTTCGCGGCGGTGTCGTTGTCGTCGTTCTCGTTGTCGGGCAGCTTGATGTCGTTGCGCGCGAAGCGCATCAGGCGGTAATCGTCCTGCCCGAGCGTGCCCTCGACGCGAAATCCGTCGAGCAGCGCGAGATAGCGCCCGACGCCGTCGGCGTCGTGGTAGAGATAGCCGTGCGTCGCCGTGATGACGTCGATGCGCGTCTTGCCGGTGTCTTTCTCGACGCGTTCGTTCTCGACGAACATGCGCTTGAACGTCGTGCCGTCGGACGACATCTCGCCGACGTAGATCTCGCCGTCCTTGCCCGGCAGCTCGATGAACCGGCCGGGCTCGAGCCCGGCGATGATCAGCGAGCGGTTCGCTTCCTCGAGCAGCGTCTGCGACAGACGCACGGCCGCGGGCGCGATCCAGAACGAGATCGTGCCGAGCAGGATCATCGTCGGCACGACCATCAGGATCAGCGGCCGCGCGAGGCCGCCGGCGTCGAGGCCCGACGACTGCAGCACGGCCATCTCGCTGTCGCGCCAGAGCCGGCCGTAGGCGAGCAGCACGCCTAGGAACGCGGCAAGCGGCATCAGCACGGTCAGCGCGTCGATGCTGCGCAGCGCGATCAGCGTGAAGAGGAGGTCGGCCGGGATGCGGCCGCGCGCGATCTTGGCGAGGAGATCGGCCACGGCCGTCCCCACCACGATCAGCAGCAGGATCAGCGAGGCGCCGGCGAAGTTGGATACCAGCTCGCGCAGGAGATACCGGTCGACGATGCGCAGCCGGAAGTCCGAAAACCAGCGCGTGGGGGCCGGATTTCGTACCTCGGTCGGTCTTTGCCGTAAAATGACGCGCTTCATGCTTTCCGCTTGGCGCAGCGAGACCGCCAGTTTACCTGCGCGGCGGGCGTGAGCCTCCGATTCATCCGAAGTCTGCTGGAACGCAAAATGACCCTGAAGTTCACCCTAGCCGCCGACGCGCCGGAAGCCGCGGCGGTTCCCTGCATCGTCCTCGGCATTTACGAAGACCGCGCCCTCTCGCCCGCGGCCGCGCGCGTCGACGAGCGCGCCGGCGGCGCGCTGAAGCGCCTCGTCGAGAGCGGCGATGCCTCCGGCAAGAGCGGCAGCACGACGACGCTGTTCGGCCTCGCCGGCGTCGCCGCGCCGCGCGTCATGCTGGTCGGCCTCGGCGAGCAGAAGAAGTTCGACGGCGCCGCGTTCAACCGCGCCGCGAGCGAATCCGCGCGCGCGCTGAAGGCGCTGCCGATCGATCGCGCGGTCTCGTACCTCACCGAGCTCGACGTCCCCGGCCGCGAGGCCGGCTGGAAAGTGCGCACGGCCGCGCTCGCCGCCGACGCACAGGCCTATCGCTACACCGCGACGTTCAAGCCGAAGGAGAAGTCGAAGACGCCGCAGCTCGAAGCGATCGCGTTCTTCGCGGCATCGGCGGCGGGCGATCGCGCGACGCAGCGTGCGCTTGCCGAAGCGTCGGCGATCGGCGCCGGCGTGCGCTTCGCGCGCGAGCTCGGCAACCTGCCGCCGAACATCTGCAATCCGGCCTACATCGCCGGAGAAGCGAAGAAGATCGCGGACGAGCACGCCGGCGTCACGATCGAGGTGCTCGAACGCGACGCGATGCAGAAGCTCGGCATGGGATCGCTGCTCGGCGTCTCGCAGGGCTCGGCGAATCCGCCCAAGCTCATCGTGCTGCGCTGGAACGGCGGCAAGGACAAGGACAAGCCCTACGCGCTCGTCGGCAAGGGCATCACGTTCGACACCGGCGGCATTTCGCTCAAGCCCGGCGCCGGCATGGAAGAAATGAAGTTCGACATGTGCGGCGCGGCCGGCGTGCTCGGCACGTTCGTCGCGGCGGTCGAGCTGAAGCTGCCGCTGAATCTCGTCTGCATCGTGCCGGCCGTCGAGAACATGCCGGACGGCAACGCGTACCGGCCGAGCGACATCCTGACCAGCATGTCGGGCCTCACGATCGAAGTGCTGAACACCGACGCCGAAGGCCGCCTGATCCTCTGCGACGCGCTGACCTACGCGCAGAAGTTCGAGCCGCAGGTGATCATCGACGCCGCGACGCTGACCGGCGCCTGCGTCGTCGCGCTCGGCAAGCACGCGTCGGGTCTCATGACCAAGGACGACGAGCTCGCCGACCAGCTTCTCAAGTCCGGCAACGACACGCTCGATCGCGCCTGGCGCCTGCCGCTCTGGGACGACTACCAGCAGCAGCTCGAATCCGGCTTCGCCGACGTCGCCAACATCGGCGGCAAGTACGCCGGCGCGATCACGGCCGGCTGCTTCCTGTCGCGCTTCGTCAACGGCTGCCGCTGGGCGCATCTCGACATCGCCGGCACGGCATGGGACGAAGGCCGCAAGGGGCTCGCTACCGGCCGCCCGGTGCCGCTCCTGACGCAGTACCTGATCGACCGCTCTGCGTGACCCCGCCGACGATCGACTATCGCAGGCAGAAGCAGATTGCGCTGACCTCGCTCGTCGGCGCCTCGCTCGCGCTCGGCATCATCATGGCGGCGCTGCACCTCGATCGTCCGAACGCGGTGACGCTGCTCGGCAGCATCGCGATCCTCGTGATCGGCTTTCGCTGGTTGACGCTCGATTCGGCCGAGCTCGACATCCGCCGGCCGATGTGGCTCAACGTCGGCATCGTCATGGCCGCCGCGATCTTCGTGCCGTACTACCTCTACAAGACGCGCCCGAAGGGCCGGCGCGGGCCGGCGATCGTCGCGTTCTTCGGGCTCGTGCTCGGCTGCGCGGTCGCGACCGAAATCGGCGCGACGCTGATGCTTTATCTGTCCGGCGACATCACGCCGGCACAACAGGCGGGCGACGCGAATGGCACGGGCTGACTTCTACCTGATCGACAAGCCGCGCTTCCGCGACGATCCGCTGCTGCTCGTCTGCGAGCTCGTCAAGAAGGCCTACGCCGCCGAGCAGCCGACGCTGATCCTCGCCCGCTCGCCCGAGCAGGCCGACGCGCTCGACGAGAAGCTCTGGGAGTTCGACGACGCGAGCTTCATCCCGCACCAGCTCGCCGGCGACGACGACGATGCGATCACGGCGGTCGTCATCGCGGCGCCCGGCGTCGAGACGGCGGACCGGCCGCTTGTCGTGAACCTTCGCGACGAGTGCGCGCCCGGCGCGTTCGAGCGCGTGCTCGAAGTCGTCGCCGCCGATCCCGCCGAGCGCGAAGGCTCGCGCGTGCGCTGGAGCGAGTACAAGCGGCGCGGCTTCGACGTCAACAAATTCGACATGTAGCGTTCGCGAACCCCATGGAAAAAAGCTTCGAGCCCGGACAGATCGAATCCAAGTGGTACGCCCACTGGGAATCGCACGGCTATTTCGCGCCGGCCGGCGGCGGCGCGCCGTACTGCATCCTGCTGCCGCCGCCGAACGTCACCGGCACGCTGCACATGGGTCACGCGTTCCAGCAGACGATCATGGACGCGCTGATCCGCTACCACCGCATGCGCGGCGAGCGCACGCTGTGGCAGGGCGGCACCGACCACGCCGGCATCGCGACGCAGAAGATCGTCGAGAACCAGCTCGCCGCCCAAGGCAAGACGCGCCACGATCTCGGCCGCACCAAGTTCGTCGAGCGCGTCTGGTCGTGGAAAGAGGAATCGGGCTCGACGATCACGAACCAGATGCGCCGCCTCGGCGCTTCGGTCGACTGGCCGCGCGAGCGCTTCACGATGGACCCCGGCCTTTCGGCCGCGGTGCGCCGCGTGTTCGTCGAGTGGTATCGCGACGGCCTGATCTATCGCGGACGGCGCCTCGTCAACTGGGATCCGGTGCTGATGACCGCGGTCTCCGATCTCGAAGTCAACAACGAGGAGCGCGACGGCTCGCTGTGGTCGATCCGCTATCCGGCGAGCGACGGCGGCGAAGGCGTCGTCGTCGCGACGACGCGGCCGGAGACGATGCTCGGCGACGTCGCGGTCGCGGTGCATCCCGAGGACGAGCGCTACGCGAAGCTCGTCGGCAGGTCGGTGAAGCTTCCGCTGACCGGCCGCGAGATTCCGGTGATCGCCGACGACTACGTCGACCGCGAGTTCGGCACCGGCGCGGTCAAGATCACGCCGGCGCATGACTTCAACGACTGGCAGATCGGCGCGCGCCACAAGCTCGGCCCCCGCGTGATCCTGACGCTCGACGCGAAGGTCAACGAGAACGCGCCGGAAAAATACCGCGGCATGGACCGCTTCGCCGCGCGCAAGGCCGTGCTCGCCGATCTCGAAGCCGAGGGCCTCCTCGTCGAGACGAAGAAGCACAAGCTGCAGGTGCCGATCAGCCAGCGCTCCGATGCCGTGATCGAGCCGATGCTGACCGACCAGTGGTTCCTCGATCTCACGAGCGACGCGCGCGTCGACGGCAAGCCCGGTCCGGGCGGCCGCAAGGCGATCACGGAACCCGCGCTCGACGCCGTGCGCACGGGTGCCGTCAAGTTCGTGCCCGAGAACTGGGCGACGACGTACAACCAGTGGCTCGAGAACATCCAGGACTGGTGCGTCAGCCGCCAGCTCTGGTGGGGCCACCAGATTCCGGCGTGGTACGACGAGGCCGGCAACATCTTCGTCGGCGAGGACGAGGCCGACGCGATCGCGCACGCTGAGAAGAAACCGGTCGGCGCGCTGCGCCAGGACGAGGACGTGCTCGACACGTGGTTCTCCTCGCAGCTCTGGCCGTTCTCGACGCTCGGCTGGCCCGGCGAAACGCCCGAGCGCGCGGCCGAATGGAAGGACTTCAACGTGTTCGTGCCGTCGAGCGTGCTTGTCACCGGCTTCGACATCATCTTCTTCTGGGTCGCGCGCATGGTCATGGCGACCCTGTATTTCACCAAGCGCGTACCGTTCCGCGAGGTCTACATCAACGCGATCGTGCGCGACGCCGAAGGCCAGAAGATGTCGAAGTCGAAGGGCAACACGATCGATCCGCTGGATCTGATCGACGGCATCGACCTCGAATCGCTCGTGAGGAAATCGACCGCGACACTCCTGATCCCGCAGGTGCGCGAGAAGGTCGAGAAGCGCATCCGCAAGGAATATCCGAACGGCATCGCGCCGGTCGGCGCGGACGCGCTCCGCTTCACGTTCGCGGCGCTCGCGACGTACGGGCGCACGATCAATTTCGATCTGAAGCGCGCGGACGGCTACAAGAACTTCTGCAACAAGCTCTGGAACGCGGCGCGCTTCGTGTTGATGAACGAAGGGCCGGGATTCGGGATTCGGGATTCGGGATTCGCCCACGCGCCGGCGACCGACGCCGAAAAGTGGATCCTCACGCGACTCGGGCGCACGCTCGCCGACGTCGAAGCGCATTTCGCGACGTACCGCTTCGACCTGCTCGCGCAGGCGCTCTACGAGTTCACGTGGAACGAGTTCTGCGACTGGTTCGTCGAGCTCGCGAAGCCGGCGCTGAACGGCAGCGACGCGTCGGCGGCCGATTCGACGCGGCACACGCTGCTCGTCGTGCTCGAAACGCTGCTGCGTGCGCTGCATCCGGTCATTCCGTTCGTCACCGAAGAGATCTGGCACGAAGTCGCGCCGAA
>DATFRS010000386.1:0-8426 GCA_035263065.1 Rhodanobacteraceae bacterium | reverse complement strand
TCGAGAGCTTCGTCGAATTCCGCGGCCGCGATCCGAAGCCCGATGCGCTGTTGAAGAGCTACGGCCTCGCCTGACGCGCGCCGGCGGCCCGAACGGCACGTGGCCGCGGCTGCAGGCGTGCGCTACGCTGGGGTCGTGATTCGCCGTATCTATCGTTTCGGGCATTACAGCGTCGATCCCGCGACGCGCGAGCTGCGCGCCGACGGCGAGCTCGTCGCATTGTCGCCGACGCTGTTCGACTGCCTCGCCTGGCTCATCGAGCATCGCGACCGCGCAGTCGGCCGCGACGAGCTCGTCGCCGCGGTCTGGGGCAAGAGCGAGATCGCCGACACGCAGCTCGTTCAGGCGATCCTGAAGGCGCGCCGCGCCGTCGGCGACACGGGCGAGGAGCAGCGCGCGATCCGCACGATTCCGCGCTTCGGCTATCGCTGGGTCGCGGCGACCGACGTCGAGCCGTGCGAGACCGATGCGCCGGCCGCGGCATCCGCCGAAATTGCGCCGCCCGCCATCGCGTCGCGGTCTGCGGCAAGGCGCTCACCGGTCGTCCGGATGGCGGCCGCAACGATCGCGATCGCCGCGATCGGTGTCGCCGCCTGGACGATGCTCGCGCACCGCCCGGATACGGCAGCGACAGCGCCCGCCGGCGTCTCCGCCGCGGCCGTACTGCCGGCCGACGTCACCGCCGATCACGACTGGCGCTGGCTGCGTCTCGGGCTCATGGATCTCGTCGCCGATCGCCTGCGCGAAGCCGGCCTTTCCGTCGTGCCGAGCGACAACGTCGTCTCGCTCGTGCGCGATGCCGGCGAAGGCGACGCGGCGCTGCGCGCGGTACGCGACGCGATCGCGCCGCGCTGGACCGTGCGCCCTGCTGCGCGCCGCGGCACGGCCGGCTGGACCGTGAGCCTCGATCTGCGCGACGCCGATCGGCATCTCGTCGTCGAAGCGAGCGCTGCCGATCCCGCGGCCGCTGCGCGCGAAGCGGCCGCACGTCTCCTGCCGTTGCTCGGTCGCGCCGATCCGCGCGGCGGCGCGCCGGTCGGCGACGACGATCTCGCGCCGCGCATCCGTGCCGCGATCCTCGCCGACGATTACGAGACCGCGTCGCGCTGGCTTGCGGGCGCGACGGCCGAGCAGTCCGGCTCGAACGAGATCCGCGTGCTGCAGGGGCAGGCCGACTTCGGGCTCGGCCGCTTCGAGATCGCGCGCTCGCACTTCACCGCGCTCCTCGCCGATCTCGGCGAAAGCGCCGATCCGATCCTGCGCGCACGCGCGCTGAAGGGTCGCGGCGCGAGCGCGATCCGGCTCGCAGACGCGCCCGCGGCCGAGCGCGATTTCAGCGAGATGCTCGATCTCGTTCCCGCGGGCGACACGTCCTCGCTCGTCGGCGATGCGCTCAGCGGCCGCGGCGTCGCCCGCGCGATGCAGGGCCGGCACGACGAGGCGATGGCCGATTTCGCGCGCGCGCGGATCGCGTTGCAGCTCGTCGGCGACACGCTCGGGCTCGCCGGCGTCGAGATGAACGAGGGCGCGCTGAACGCGCAGCGCGGACATCCGGCGGAGTCGCTCGCGAGCTTTCGCAGCGCCGCCCAGCACTTCGAGAAATTCGGCGCGCATTCGGATCTCGCCATCGCGCTCGTCAACGAGATCGAGGCGAACCTCAAGCTGCTCGAGCCCGCGCGCGCCCTCGAAGTCGCCGGGCGCGCCGAGCTGCTGGCCGCGAAGCTCGAGGATTCGTCGGCGAGCCGCCTCGTCGCCTACTGGCGCGCGAGCGCGCTCGCGGCGGTCGGCAGGCTCGCCGAAGCGAACGAGCAGCTCGATCAGCTCATCCGCTCGTCGGCCGCGCGCGACGACACCGGCGTGCTCGCGATGAGCCGGCATCGCAAGGGCGTGCTCGCGCTCGCGGCGGGCCGCATCGAGGATGCGGTTGCGCTCGCGGGACAGGTCGTCGCCGGCACCGAAGGCTCGCCGTGGAACGACGTACGCGCGGAGGCGTGGCTGACGCTGATCCGCGGCCTGCGCGGCCAAGGCCGCGATGCCGACGCGGCGCGCGAGGTCGAACGCTTCGCTGCGTGGGCCGAGGACAACAGCGATCATCCCGTGCAGATTCTCGCGAAACTCGCGCGCGCCGAGCAGGCGTGGGGCGAGCATCATCGCGACGCAGCGGCGGCGGCCTACGGCGAGGCGCTCACGCTCGCCGAACGGAGCGCGGTGCCCGCCGACATCGCGACGGTCGGCGTGTCGTGGGGCACGACGCTGATCGCGGAAGGCGAGCTCGAGGCCGCGGGTCCCGTCGTCGGCCGCGTGGCGCGCTGGGCGGAATCGGATTTCGCCTGCGCTGTGCTGCAGGCGAACCTCTATCGCGCGCTCGGGCAGTCGGCCGCGTGGGAGGCCGCGCTCGCGCAGGCGCGCGCGCTCGCGGGCGAGCGCGCGGTGCCGTCGTCGGCGTCGGCGGCACCGGGACAGGCGCCACTGATTTCGAGCCGCTAGCTCCCGCTCAGTCCGTCGGCGGCCCGTCGAAGCCGTCGGCGAAGATCGGGACTTCCTCGCTGCAGAGCGTGAACACGACGTCGGCGGTGAGCGCATCGCCGAAGCCCGGCGTCGCCGAGCCCATGCGTGCCTGGCCGACGTCGTTGATCGACGGCCACGCGTCCATCGAGCCGCCCCAGATGCCGCCGAAGCCGGTGTCGTCGCCCTGCACGGCGAGCAGCGTCACGCTCGAATCGGGATGCACGACCATCGTCGTGCCGCGATCGTTGCCTTCGACGAGCCGGCTGACCCAGACGACGACGTCGCCGTTGTCGGCGATCGTGCTCATCGGGTTGCGCGAGAACGCGAGGCCGTCGACGTTCGCGCCCTCGACGACGTCGTTGAACGCGACGACGCGGCGCCAGTTCGTGCCGTCGCCCGCGTACCACGCCGAGGTCGCGGTCGAGTCGGCGAAGAACGCGACTTCGCCGTTCGCGTTGAGCGAAGGCGCCTGGAAATCGACGAACGTGCCGCCGCCGGGCGCGTCGGCGCCGCCGCGGAGGAGCCATTCGTGCGTGCCGGCGTGACTCAGGAAAATGCCGCGATCGGTGTCGGCGACGCCGCTCACGATGCCGCGGAACGCGATGTCGCCCGCTTCGTTGATCGAGGGCACCGGACCGCCCGCGAGGAACGAGCCGTCCGCGAAGCCCCAGAGCTCGGTGCCGAGCATCGTGAACGTACCGCCGCCCGGAACCGGATCGCCCGCCGCGACATACTTCGAAACGACGCCGTCCTGCCAGAGGAAGATGTCGGAGGTCTGCGCGCTGTCGGTATTCGCGAGGAACGCGACGGTGCCCGCGGCGTTGAGGCTGCCCATGCCGAGCGTCGTGAGTGTTCCGCCGAGCGGCGACGCGTCGCCTTCCGCGACGATCTTGACGATCTCGCCGGTCGCCGCCTGGTAGAGGAACAGGCCGCGCGGCGAGTCGCCGTTCGCGACGTCGGCGAGGAACAGTACGTCGCCGTTGTCGTTGATCGCGGGCGTGCCGAGCGTGCCCTGGAAGATGCCGCCGAACGTGCCGCCGATCGGCGTCGGATCGCCGCAGGTGCCCGGCACGCCGCTGCCGCCGCCGTCGCCGCAGCCGAGCATGATGATGTGAAGCCCAACGGCGTCGGCCGTGAACACGCCCTGGTTGCGATCGGCGCCGACGACGTTCGCGACGAAGGCGATCGTGCCGGCGTTGTTGATCGTCGCCGAGTTGAAGAACGCGACCGGATCGAGCGTGCCCGCGGCGCCGTCGGGCAGCGTCTGGCCCTGCCAGGCCACGGGCGTGACGCCGCACGCGCCACCTGCGGGCGCGCGCACGCGGCGCGGATTCGGCGCGAGCAGCGACACCCGCGGCGCAGCGCGGTATTCGATGCCGCCGCCGACCGTCTGGGCGGTGACGACGGAGCCGCCCGCACGGAGCGGCAGCGATTGCGCGGCGGCCGCGGATGCGACGCCGGCCAGCGCAAGGGAGATCGATAGAGCAACGAGGCGAGGATTCATGGGGAATGCGGACCTTCTGAAAGCCACGGTGGACGAAGCGTGGGCGCGGCATCGGCCGCGGTCGCGGGCCGATTGTTGCGCCGGGGCCCGGCCTTCGCGTTTTCGCGCGATTGCCGCGAGACTTCCGCGAGGCTTCGGATCGGTTTTGCGTGCCGATCCGGGACTTTACGCGCAGGACACGATCCGGCAATATTGCCATATCCGGTAATATGGCTAGCCGTATGAAGACGACCATAGAGATTGCCGATTCGCTGCTCGAAGAAGCCAAGGCCGTCGCCGCCGAGGAAGGCACGACCGTGCGCGCCCTCGTCGAGAGCGGACTGCGCTGGCGCGTCGCCGAGCGCCGCGCGCATTACGGCGCCTTCAGGTTGCGCGACGAATCGTTCGACGGCGAGGGCATTGCGCCCGACCTTCGCGCCGCCTCGTGGGAGCGCATCCGCGACCTCGCCTACGGGAACGAGGCGTGATCGCGGTAGACACGAACATCCTCGTTTACGCGCATCGCAAGGACTCGGAATTCCACGAACCCGCCGGCGCGCTGCTCCGCACGCTCGCCGAGGGCCTGCACGAGTGGTCGATCGCCTGGCCCTGCGTGCACGAGTTCTTCGCGATCGTGACGCATCCGCGGATCTATCGTCCGCCGACGCCGATGCCGCGCGCGCTCGCGCAGATCGAAGCCTGGCTCGCGTCGCCGTCGCTCGTGCTGCTCGGCGAAACGCACAAGCACTGGGAAATCCTGCGCGCGATGATCGTCGACGCGCGCATCGAGGGCCCCAAGGTGCACGACGCGCGCATCGCCGCGCTCTGCGTGCAGCACGGCGTGCGCGAGCTCTACTCGGCCGATCGCGACTTCAGCCGCTTCCCGCACATCACGGTGCGCAATCCCCTCATCGCGGTCTGACATGAAGATCGCGAGCTGGAACGTCAATTCGCTCAACGTGCGCCTGCCGCACGTCGAGCGCTGGTGCGCCGAAGAGCGGCCCGACGTGCTGTCGCTGCAGGAGACGAAGCTCGAGGACGCGAAGTTTCCCGTCGCCGCGCTCGAAGCGGCCGGCTACAACGCGGTCTTTTCCGGCCAGAAGACCTACAACGGCGTCGCGATCCTCGCCAGGCAGCCGATCACCGACGTCGCGCACGGCATCGACGGCTTCGACGACCCGCAGAAGCGCATCCTGTCCGCAACGGTCGGCGATGTGCGCATCGTCAACCTGTACGTCGTCAACGGCCAGGCGATCGGCACCGAAAAATACGCCTACAAGCTCGACTGGCTCGCGCGCGTCGCGACGTGGCTCGGCGAGGAGATCCGCCGCCATCCGCGCATGCTCGTCATGGGCGACTTCAACATCGCGCCCGACGATCGCGACGTGCACGACCCCGTCGCGTGGCACGAGCAGGTGCTCTGCTCGACGCCGGAGCGCGATGCGCTGAAGCGCCTCGCCGGCCTTGGCCTCGCCGACAGTTTCCGCCTGTTCAACGAGGAAAGCGGACACTACAGCTGGTGGGACTACCGCCAGGGCGCGTTTCGCCGCAATCTCGGCCTTCGCATCGACCTGATCCTGGTCGGCGAGGCCCTGCGCGACGCCTGCCGCAACGCCGCAATCCATCGCGAGCCGCGCAAGTGGGAACGCGCTTCCGACCACACTCCCGTTTCACTGGAACTTTCCGATGGCAGCCGCTGACTGGCCGACTTCCCCGAGCGACGAAGATCTGGAGGAGCTCGACACGTTCCTGCGCGGCCACGGCGGCGACGAGGATCTGCTGCTCGACGGCGTGCACGGCCTGCTGACCGCGCTCGCGATCGGCCCCGCGCCGGCGACGCCGGACGAGTGGCTGCCCGAGGTGCTGCACGAGCCGTTCGCCGACTCGCAGCAGGGCGAGCGCGTGCTGACGCTGCTCGCGCGCCTCAACGACGCGATCGCGCCCGAGCTCGAGACCGGCACGTACGAGCCGATCCTCGGCGAGATCGACGATGAAGACGACGGCGCCAGCGCATTCACCGCGCGCGGCTGGTGCGAAGGCTTCTCGCGCGGGATCGACCTCCGCGCGCCGGTCTGGGAAAGCCGCCTAGGCCAGGACTCGCAACTGATGGAGCTGCTCGGCCCGATCATCGCGCTCGCGATCGACGACGGCGTGTTCGAGAGCGACGCCGAGTTCGCGCCGCTCGGCGAGGAAGACTACGACGAGTGCCTCGCGCAGATCCCGAATGCGGTCGGCGCGATCGCGGCGTACTGGCGCGAGCATCCGCCGACGCGCGAGGAGCAGGCGCAGCACGCGTCGCTCGAGCCGCAGCGCAGGCCGCGGCGGCGCGGCGGGCGCTGGGTGCACTGACGCGAAGCGCGCGCGTGATCTTGCGTGCCGCGCTGTTCGCGTTGATCGCTGCAGTCGGGGCGAGCGCGGGCGCTGCGCCGATCCGTGACAACGCCGACCTCGATCGCTACCTCGCGACGGCTCGCGAGTCGCCGCTCGACCGGTTCTCGCCGCAAGCCCGAGCCCGCTTCCTCGCCGATTTCCGCGAAGGCCGCTTCCTCGTCCCCGACGAGCTCGAAGCCGAGCTCACGCACGGCGAAACGCTCGCGATCCTGAAGCTCTTCGATATCGACGCGGTGCCGTCCTCGATGGCGCTGCGCCATGCGCATCGCGCGATCGGCGCCAGCGAAACGCCGGCGATCGGCGCGAGCTTCGAGGCGTTGCACGCGGCGTACGTCGGTCCGAATTCGCGCGACGCGACGCTCGCCGAATACCGCGCAGCGTTTGCGCCGCGTCAATCGGAAGCCGGGTTGCGACGGATGTCCGACGGCGACGTCGCGCTGCACCTCCGCGCCGCGATGATCGCGGTGTCCGTCGACATCGACACGGCCGATTTCCGCGATGTCCTCGTCGATCTCGACGAGACCGACCGACGCGGCATCACCGCGCCGGGCTGGATCAGACGCGTCCACGACAACCTCGTGCTGAGCCGCGACTTCGCCGCGGCCGAAGCGTTCCGCAAGCACCATCCCGACGCGAACCTGCCGGCCTTGCCGCCGCTGCGCGACGGGCGCAAGGGCCGCGGGCCGAGCGTGCTCGAGATCGGCCGCGGCGAGCTCGTGCGCCGGAGCATCGCGATCGATCGCCCCGCGCAGGTCGTCGTCATCGCCGGCTGCCATTTCTCGAAAGACGCCGCGTACGCGATCGAGGCCGATCCGGCGCTGCGCGCGCTGTTCTCGCGCGAGGTCGTGTGGGTCGCGCCCGCCGGGCAGAACCCTGCCGATCCCGACCTCGTGCGCTGGAACCGCGAGCACCCGCTCGCGCCGATGGCGACGGCCTACCGCGAAAGCGAATGGCCGCTCGACATGGGCGCGATGCCGACGTTCTATTTCCTGCGCGACGGACGCGTCGAAGACAAGGTTATCGGCTGGCGGCCCGATAAAGTCCGCGAAGGCTTCCGCAAGGTCGGCCTCGCGCCGTGACCGGGATTGTCGCCGGCTCGACACGCAGCGTTCGCGTGGCGATGCTTGCCTCTCGCGCGCGCCGCACGCATCTTGGCCGCATCGAATCGCTTTGCCGGAGAACGCCATGACTACCACCGCTCTCGCCAGCCGCCGCGTTGCGCACGTGGTCCGCGGGCAGCCGACTTCCGACGGCGCCGGCGTCAGGCTGACGCGCGTCATCGGCCAGCGCGCGCTCGACATGCTGGATCCGTTCCTGATGCTCGACGAATTCCGCTCGGACAGCGCGGCCGACTACATCGGCGGCTTTCCGGATCATCCGCACCGCGGTTTCGAGACGGTCACGTACATGCTCGCCGGGCGCATGCGCCACGGCGACAACCAGGGCAACTCGGGCCTGCTCCGGCCCGGCAGCGTGCAGTGGATGACGGCCGGGCGCGGCATCGTGCATTCGGAGATGCCCGAGCAGGAGAACGGCCTCATGTGGGGCTTCCAGCTCTGGGTGAACCTGCCGGCGCGCGACAAGATGACTGCGCCGCGTTACCAGGACATCGCGCCCGAGCGCATTCCGGAAACCTCGCCGGCGAACGGCGTCACCGCGCGCGTGCTGGCGGGCACGCTCGGCGACGTCACGGGCCCGGTCAGCGGCATTGCGGTCGAGCCGATCTACTTCGACTTCACGCTCGCGCCCGGCGCGCGCGTCACGGTGCCGCTGCCCGCGACGCACAACGCGTTCGCGTACGTCTACGCCGGCGCCGCCGACGTCGGCCCCGCCGACGCGGCGCGACGCATCGCGCGCGGCGAGCTTGCCGTGCTCGATCGCGACGGCGGCGACGTGCTGCTCGCGGGCGGCACGGAGGCGACGCGGCTGATCCTCGTCGCCGGCAAGCCGCTCGACGAGCCCGTCGTGAAGTACGGTCCGTTCGTGATGAACACGCAGGAGCAGATCGTGCAGGCGATCCGCGATTATCAGGCCGGCAAGTTCT
>DATFRS010000385.1:0-5916 GCA_035263065.1 Rhodanobacteraceae bacterium | reverse complement strand
TCGTCGGTGCGCCGGACGGCCGCGTCGGCGTGTGTCCGTGGGGCAACGCCGGCATGGCGTCGGGCGGCATGGGTGACGTGCTGACCGGCGTCGTCGCGGCGCTGCTCGCGCAAGGACTCGCGCCGTGGGAAGCCGCATGCTCGGGCGTCGCGCTGCATGCGCGCGCGGGCGATCTCGCGGCGGGCGATGCACCGCGCGGGCTCGTCGCGAGCGATCTCTTCGCGCCGCTGCGCGCGCTCGTCAACGGACGCGACGCATGAGTCGCGCAAGGTGGGACGCCGGCCTCGTCGATGAAGCCGCGATGCGCGCGCTCGCCGAACGCCTCGTGCCGGCGCTCGGCGACGGCGCCGTGATCCATCTCGAAGGCGACCTCGGCGCCGGCAAGACGACGTTCGCGCGCGCTCTGCTGACGTCGCTCGGCGTCGGCGAGCGCGTCAAGAGCCCGACCTACAGCCTCGTCGAGTCGTACCGCGCCGGCGCGCTCGACGCGCACCACCTCGATCTCTACCGCATCGCCGACGCCGGCGAGCTCGAATGGCTAGGGCTCGGCGATCTCTGGTCGGGCGCCTCGGTCGTGCTCGTCGAATGGCCCGAACGCGGCCGGGGGGCGCTGCCGGAGGCCGATCTCGTGCTGCATTTCCGGCACGCGGCCGACCGGCGCGGGCTCGTCGCGGAGTCCCGCTCCGGCCGCGGCGATCGTCTCGTCGCAGCCCTCTCCGGATAGGCCGCCAAGGCCCAATTCCTAAACCCCAGTTCAGGAATGCGCTCCACCTATCGGATTTTCAAAGGAAAACCCTTGAAAGTCGCCGCGGACTTGGGGTTGAATACCCGCCATGCGGGGAGTACGAGGGCCAGTTCGTCTGATCGTGGGGGGAGCGATCGCGTCGCTCGCCGCCTTCGCGCCCGTACGCGCGGCCGAGATCAAGAACCTGCGCATCTGGGCCGGACCCGAGTACACGCGCGCGGTTTTCGACGTGTCGGGGCCGACGGAATACAAGCTGTTCGAGCTCGCCAAACCTGACCGCATCGTGCTCGACCTGCACGCGAGCAGCTTCGCCGACACCTTCGGCGCGCCGGGTGCGAAGGGACTCTTGAAGGGCATCCGCGCCGGCAGGCAGGGCAAGGACGACGCGCGCGTCGTGTTCGATCTCGCCGAAGGCGTCCGGCCGAAGAGCTTCCTCCTGGCGCCGGCCGACAAGTTCGGCTACCGGCTCGTGCTCGATCTCTATCCCGCGACCGAGAAGCCGACGCCGGTGAAGAGCGTCGCCGAAGCCGCGCCCGGCAAGCCGCGCGACGTGGTCGTCGCGATCGACGCAGGCCATGGCGGCGACGATCCCGGTGCGACCGGCGCGAGCGGTGCGCGCGAGAAGGACATCACGCTGTCGGTCGCGCGCGCACTGAAGAAGCAGATCGACAAGACGCCGGGCATGAGCGCGGTGCTGACCCGCGATGCCGACTATTTCATCCCGCTCGAAAAACGCTACGCGAAGGCGCGCGACGAGAAGGCCGATCTTTTCGTGTCGATCCACGCCGACGCGTTCAAGACCAGCGACGCGCGTGGATCGTCCGTATGGGTGCTGTCGCCGCGCGGCGCGACCAACGAGGCGGCGCGCTGGCTCGCCGATCGCGAGAACCGCGCCGACCTCGTCGGCGGCGTGTCGCTCGACGACAAGGACGACACGCTCGCCGCCGTGCTGCTCGATCTCTCGCAGGGCGCGACGATGGGCGCGAGCAACGCGGTCGCCGAGCAGGTGCTGACGGCGCTGCGCAAGATCGGCCCGACGCACCGCGGCTACGTCGAGCGCGCAAACTTCGTCGTGCTGCGTTCGCCGGACGTGCCCTCGATCCTCGTCGAGACCGCGTTCATCACGAACCCGGACGAGGAAGCGAAGCTCAAGAATCCGGACCATCGCGAGAAGCTCGCGACGGCAATCCTCGATGGCGTGAACGGGTATTTCCGCGCCTCGCCGCCGCCGGGGAGCTGGTTCGCGGCCAACGTCGAGCCGCCGGCGAAGTCGCACAAGGCGGTGACGTCGCGCTATGTCGTCAACCGCGGCGATACGCTCAGGACGATCGCCGAGCACCACGGGTTGTCGATCGCGCAGTTGCGAGAGGCGAACGACATCGCGGGCGATCGCGTGCGGCCGGGTGAAGTGCTGCAGATTCCGTCGGGCTGAGAAGTCACTTCTCCCGCGTGCGGGAGAAGTCGGCGCGTAGCGCCGGATGAGGGCAAGCGGAGCGCGGCGTCTCAAGAGCGTCCCTCACCCGCGCCTGCGGCGCGGCCTCTCCCGCAAGCGGGAGAGGCGACTGCATTAGAATGCGCGCTTCCCCATGCCGCGCATCCGCCCACTCGCCCCCGAGCTCGTCAACCAGATCGCCGCCGGCGAGGTCATCGAGCGGCCGGCGTCCGTCGTCAAGGAGCTCGTCGAAAACAGCCTCGACGCCGGCGCCAACCGCATCGAGATCGACATCGAAGCCGGCGGCGCGCGGCTGATCCGCGTGCGCGACGATGGCGGCGGGATCGAGCCCGACGATCTTCCGCTCGCGGTCGCGGCGCATGCGACGAGCAAGATCGCCTCGTTCGAAGATCTCGAGCGCGTCGGCACGCTGGGCTTTCGCGGCGAGGCGCTGCCGTCGATCGCATCGGTGTCGCGCTTCGCGTTGACTTCGCGCCTCCAGAATGCTGACGCGGCGTGGCGCATCGAAGTCGACGGCGGCAAGCCGCGCGCGGCGGTGCCGGCGCAGCATGCGCGCGGCACGCAGGTCGACGTGCGCGATCTCTTCTACAACGTGCCGGCGCGGCGCAAGTTCCTGCGCGCCGAGCGCACCGAGTTCGGGCACGTCGACGAGCTCGTGAAATCGCTCGCGCTGGCGAATCCCGCGATCGAGTTCCGCCTCGCGCACAACGGCAAGCCGGTGCGCGTGCTGAAGCCGGCGCACGACGAGAATGCGCGGACGCGCCGCGTCGCCGACGTGTTCGGCGACGACTTCGTCGCGCAGAGTCTCGTGATCGAGCACAACGCCGCCGGGCTGCGCCTGCATGGCTGGGTGGGACTCCCGACGGCGTCGCGCGCGCAGGCCGACCAGCAGTATTTCCACGTCAACGGCCGCAGCGTACGCGACCGGCTCGTCGCACACGCCGTGCGCCAGGCGTATGCCGACGTGCTGTTCCATGGGCGCCATCCGGCGTTCGTGCTGTTTCTCGAGATCGATCCCGCGCTGGTCGACGTCAACGTGCATCCGGCGAAGAGCGAGGTGCGCTTCCGCGAAGGCCGGCTCGTGCACGATTTCCTCTATCGCACGTTGAACGACGCGCTTTCGGGCGCGCGCGCGGGCGCGGACGCGACGCAGGTGCCCGCATATGCCGAAGCCGAAGCGCCGTTTCGAGCGTATGCCGCGCACGTGCAAGAGTCGCTCGGTCTCGGCGTGCGCGAGCCGCAGTCGCCGTACGGGGCGCTGCTCGGCGAGGAGCGCGCGCTGGCCACCGCGCACGGACACGCCCACGTCCACGCGCCGCTCCCGCAGACCGGCGACAGCCCGCCGCTCGGCTATGCGCTCGCGCAGCTCCACGGCGTCTTCGTGCTCGCCGAGAACGCGCACGGGCTCGTGCTCGTCGACATGCACGCCGCGCACGAGCGCATCACCTACGAGAAGCTCAAGGCTGCGCAGGAAGGCGAGGGCATCCGCTCGCAGATGCTGCTGGTGCCGCTGACGCTCGCGGTCAGCGAGCGCGAGGCGGCCGCGGTCGAGGAGCGCGGCGAGCGGTTCGCCGAGCTCGGCTTCGACGTCGCCCGCTCGGGCCCGCAGAGCATCACGGTGCGGCGGATCCCGGTGCTGCTCGACGGGGCGGACGTCGCCCGGCTCGTGCGCGACGTCGTCGCCGACATGGCCGTGCACGGCGACACGCGTCGCATCGAGGAATCGACGAACGAACTATTGGCCACGGTTGCCTGTCATGGCTCCGTCCGGGCCCACCGGCGCCTCACGATCGCCGAGATGAATGCGCTGCTGCGCGAGATGGAAACGACCGAGCGGTCCGGCCAGTGCAACCACGGGCGGCCGACCTGGGTGCAGCTCGGCATGGCCGAGCTCGACCGGTTTTTCCTGCGCGGACGCTGATCGGCGAGAATAGAAACCCCACCAAGGAAGCCCCATGTTGAAACTGAGTCTGCTGCTTGCTGCCAGCATTGCCGGAGTGCAGGTGATGTCCGCCAACGTCGAGGAATCCAAGCCCAAGAGCTACGAAGCCCAGATCGAGCAGTACCGTGCGGCGCGCGTCGCGCGCCTCAAGGGGCCGTCCGGGTGGACGTCGCTGATTGGCCTGCACTGGCTCAAGGAAGGCAAGAACACCGTCGGCAGCGACAAGTCGAACGACATCGTGCTGGCGGCGGGGCCGAAGAGCCTCGGCACGATCACGCTCGCCAAGGGCAAGGCGACGATCGTGCTGAATCCGAAGGAGCCGACGGCGATCGACGGCAAGCCGGTCAAGACCGCGGAGCTTCTCGACGACTCGCACGAAAAGCCGACGACGGTGCAGTTCGGCACGGCGAGCTTCTACATGATCGACCGCAACGGCAAGAAAGGCCTGCGCGTCAGGGACACCGAAGCCGAAGCGCGCAAGCACTTCACCAAGATCGACTACTACCCGACCGATCCGAAGTGGCGCATCGAGGCGAAGTGGGTCGAGTACAAGCCGCCGCATACGCTCGAAGTGCCGAACGTGATCGGCCAGATCGACAAGTTCCCGGTGCCCGGCAAGGCCGTGTTCGAGCGCGACGGCAAGACGTACGAGCTGCTGCCGGTGCTCGAGGAGCCCGATGCGAAGGAGCTCTTCTTCATCTTCGCCGACAAGACGACGGCGAAGGAGACGTACGGCGGCGGGCGCTTCTTCTATTCGGAGATGCCCAAGGACGGCAAGGTCGTGCTCGATTTCAACAAGGCGTACAACCCGCCGTGCGCGTTCTCGCCGCATGCGACGTGTCCGCTGGCGCCGCCGGAGAATCGCCTTGCGATGCCGGTGACGGCGGGCGAGAAGAAGTACACGGGTCCCGGGCACAGCTGAGCCTTTTTTCACCTCTCCCGCGGCGCGGGAGAGGTCGCCCGAAGGGCGGGTGAGGGATGTGACGTCGACGCGAGCACCCGGCCCTCACCCTGACCCTCTCCCGCAAGCGGGAGAGGGGAAAGCGCGCCGCGTCCTGCTGGTGGCGGACACGCATGGAGTTCTCGACGAGCGCATCGCTGCGCTGGCGCGCACGTGCGACGTCGCCGTGCACGCGGGCGATGTCGGCAACGCTTCGGTGATGGAGGCGCTGCGCGCCGGCGGTGCACGCGTGTTCGTGGTGCGCGGCAACAACGACGTCGCTTCGAAATGGCCGCGCGGCGAGCGACGCGAGCTCGATGCGCTCGACGACGTCGCCGAAGTCGCGCTGCCCGGCGGCACACTGATCGCGACGCATGGCGATCGCTACACGCCGTCAACGCGCCACGCGCGGTTGCGCGCCGCGTTCCCGAACGCGCGCGCCGTGCTCTACGGCCACAGCCACCGGCTCGTCGTCGACGACGCGGCGACGCCGTGGATCCTCAACCCCGGCGCGGCCGGCCGCGCACGCACCTACGGCGGACCGAGCTGCCTCGTGCTGCACGCGTCGAAGCGCGGCTGGCGCATCGAAGCGCACCGCTTCGCGCGCTAGCGACCGGTGAAAGTCGGCTTGCGGCGTTCCATGAACGCCTTCGTGCCTTCGCGCATGTCCTCCGTCGAGAAGCAGTTCCCGAACGCCTGCGCCTCGTAATCGAGACCCTGGTCGATCGCGCATTCGTTGCCTTCGAGAATCGTGTCGAGGATGCCGGCGAGCGCGATCGGTGCCGACGCGGCGAGCTGGTCGGCGATCGCGGCGACTTCCTCGTCGAGCTTCTCCA
>DATFRS010000384.1:0-10750 GCA_035263065.1 Rhodanobacteraceae bacterium | reverse complement strand
AACCCGGCCAGCCAGCGAATACGGCGCGTTTCGGAGGGCGGAAAAAAGAAACTCAGAAGGCGAGCCTTCTGAGTTCAATCCGGCAGTTGCCGGAGGGGGAAGCTGTACGTCGTTCTCTGGGGGTTGTGCTGTTCGGTACTGCGGGGCGTTTGTAGTTGTCGTCACGAATCGGTACGGAATCATGATACTTAGGGCAAATAACTAAAGCAATACCTTACGTATGACGATATAAATACATGAATTTATTGACTTAATGGGTCCGTAACGCCTTGAGCTTCGCATCCCGACGCTGGCCGGCGGGCTGCGTCCAGTCGTTGTCGAACAGCGCCGGCTCCCATGCGCCGTAGGTCGGATTGGGCAGCACGAACCAGCGCTCGCCGATCCAGGCCGCATAAGGATCGATCGCCGCGCGGCGGCCGTCCGCCGTGTTCGCGAGCACGTCGACGAAGTCGCCGATCTGGTCGCCGAGCTGCATCAGCACGCGATGCGTGCGGCCGACGAGCTGGCGCCGGCAGCCTTTCTCGGAGCCGTTCTGCTCGCAGCCTTCGACGACGGTGCCGAGGCCGAGGAAGACCGTCTCGCCTGCCGCGATCGGAAAGCCCGCGCTCCTGAGATTCTCGAGGGTCGCGTCATTGAGATCCTGCGCGCGGTTGGAGAGGTAGAACACCGTGACGCCCTGCTTCGCCGCCGCTTGCGCAAACTCGAGCGCGCCCGGCAGCGGCTTCGCCTGCTTCTCGCGACACCACGCGGCCCACGTGAACTCGTCGTACGGCTTGCCCTCGGCGACGAGACGCGCCTGGTACGGCGAGTTGTCGAGCACCGTCTCGTCGATGTCGACGATGACCGCGGGCTTGAGCGTCTTCGCGAGCGGCGTCTTGCGATCGGCCTTCGGCAGCGCGTCCCACTTCGGGTCCTTCAGCGCGACACGCAGTTTCTCGCCGGCGTTGCGGAAGACTTCGCGATAGATCAGGTCGTGCTCGATCGCGGTTTGCGTCCACAGCACGGCGTTGAGGTTGTCGTTCGCGGCGGGGCCGCTCGCCGCCGGCGGCGCGCTCGGTGCAGGCGCCGGCGGCGCTGCCTTCTCGGGCGCGTGCGCGCACCCTGCGAGCGCGATGCAGAGTGCGATCGGAATCAGGGCCGTTCGCATGGCGTGGCTCCTCCTTGCAGTCAGTCCGCGAGCAGATCGGCGAGCCGCGCGATCGCCGACGACGCGAGCTCCTTCTTGTGCTCGGCGTCCTTCTCGGCATCGCGGCCCGACCAGTGCAGGTCGTCGGCCGGCAATTCCTTGAGGAACCGGCTCGGCTCGTTCGCGACGAATTCGCCGTAGCGGCGCGAGCGCTTCGCGTACAGGAGCGCGACCTGCTCCTTCGCGCGCGTGACGCCGACATACAGCAGGCGGCGTTCTTCCTCGACACGGCCTTCGGCGAGGCTGCCTTCGTGCGGCAGCGAGCCTTCCTCGAGCCCGACCAGCGTGACGAAGCGGAATTCGAGGCCCTTCGCCGAATGCAGCGTCATCAGCCGCACCGCGTTGCCGGGCTCGTCGCGATCGCCGTGCGCGAGCAGCGAAAGCTGCGCCGCGAGATCGCCCGCCGCGCCTTCCTTCCGCATCGCGCGCAGCCATTCCGACAGCTCGCGCAGATTGCCGAGCCGCCGCTCGCGGATCACCGGTTCCTTCACTTCGGCCGCAATGTGATCGGCGTAGCCGATCCGCGTCACGAGCTCGTCGACGAGATCGGCTGCCGCGATGCGCTCCGAACGCGCGGCGAACTCGCGGATCATCGCGGCGAAACCGCCGAGTGCACTCGCTGCGCGCGGCGGCAACTGCGCCGCAACGGCATCGCTCTGCGCCGCGCGCAGCAGCGAGACGTGTCGCGCTCCGGCGAGCGCGCCGAGCTTCTCGAGCGTCGTCGGGCCGATGTCGCGCCGCGGCAGGTTCACGACGCGCAGGAACGCCGCGTCGTCGTCCGCGTTGTTGATCAGCCGGAGATACGCGATCAAGTCCTTGACCTCCGCGCGATCGAGAAACGCCGTGCCGCCCGTGACGTGATACGGCACGCGCGCGATGCGCATCGCCTTTTCGAGCGGCCGCGACTGGTGGTTGCCGCGATAGAGCACGGCGAATTCGTGCCACGGCGCCTTGTGCTTCTCGGCGAGGTGCGCGATCGCCGCCGCCGCGCATTCGGCTTCGTGCTCGTCGTCGCGACACTCGACGATGCGGATCGGCGGGCCTTCGGCCTGCTCGCTCCAGAGTTTCTTGTCGAACACGTGCGAGTTGTTCTGGATCAGCGCATTCGCCGCGCGCAGCACGCGGCGCGCGCAGCGGTAGTTCTGCTCGAGCTTGATGACCTTGAGATTCGGATAGTCGCGCGACAGCTCGGCAAGGTTCTCCGGATTCGCGCCGCGCCACGTGTAGATCGCCTGGTCGTCGTCGCCGACCGCGGTGAAGAGGCCACGCTCGCCCGCGAGAAGCTTGAGCCATCGATACTGCGCGCCGTTCGTGTCCTGGCATTCGTCGACGAGCAGATGCCGGATACGCTCCTGCCACGCGGCACGCGCTTCGGCATCGGCATCGAGCACCGCGACCGGCAATCGGATCAGATCGTCGAAATCGACGGCATTGAATGCGGTCAGCCGCTGCTGGTATTCGCCGTAGAGCTCGGCGGCCTCCTGCTCGCGCCCGCTACGCGCGCGCTCGGCCGCCTGCTCGGGCGAGAAGCCTTCGTTCTTCGCGCGCGAGACGAGCGCCTGCAGCGCGAACAGCGCGTCGGGCTTGATGCCCTTCGGCAGCAGGTCCTTCAGGATCGTCTGGCTGTCGTCGCCGTCGAACACCGAGAAGTTGCGGCGAAGTCCGGCGCGCGCGTGCTCGATCTGCAGGAACTTGAGCCCGAGCGCGTGGAACGTGCACACGGTGAGCCCCTGCGCATCCGCCGCCGGCACGCGGCGCCCGACGCGCTCGCGCATCTCGCGCGCGGCCTTGTTCGTGAACGTGATCGCCGCGATTTTCGCCGCGGCGAGATGCCGCTTCTTGATGAGATGCGCGATCTTCTCGACGATCACGCGCGTCTTCCCCGAGCCGGCGCCGGCGAGCACGAGCAGGGGGCCGTCGCAGTATTCGACGGCGGCGCGTTGTTGGGGGTTGAGGCTCATCGGAAGAACGATGATTGTGCCTTGGCAATGCGCGCCATCACAGCTTGACATGCATTGCTTTCCCCCTCTCCCGCTTGCGGGAGAGGGTTGGGGTGAGGGCACCCTTGGTTCTAGGCTACGTCGTGCGCTCTTGAAGATCGCTGGAGGCGTCGCTCCGCTTGCCCTCACCCTGCCCGCTCCCGCAAGCGGGAGAGGGGAACAGCGCAGCGAGCACGTCAGCGCAATCGTCTTCGACCTTCAGCGCGAGCAGATCATCCGCCCGCGTCCGCCCGAGATTCACCGCCGCGATCGGCTTCCCCGCCCGCGCTGCCGCGCGCGCGAAGCGATAGCCCGAGAACACCATCAGCGACGACCCGACGACGAGCATCGCATCGGCCGCGTCGAGATGCGCACCGGCGCGCTCGACGCGCTCGCGCGGCACGTTCTCGCCGAAGAACACGACGTCGGGCTTCAGGAGCCCGCCGCAGCTCTCGCAATCGGCGACGCGGAACGACGCGAAGTCGAGCCCTTCGAGATCGGCGTCGCCGTCCGGCGCATCGAGCGCGTCGACGTGGAGCCACGCGGGATTGTCGGATTCGAGCGCACCCTGCATCGCCTCGCGCGGCGTGCGCGACTCGCACGAAAGACAGCGCACGGTATCCATCCGCCCGTGCAGGTCGATCACGTTGCGGCTGCCGGCGGCCTGGTGCAGGCCGTCGACGTTCTGCGTCAGCAACGCCTCCACGCGGCCCGCGGCTTCGAGCTTCGCCAGCGCCGCGTGCGATCCGTTCGGCTTCGCCTTGCCGAAGCGCCGCCAGCCGACGAGGCTGCGCGCCCAGTAGCGGCGTCGCGTCGCGGCATCGCCGACGAACGCCTGCAGCGTGACGGGTGGCCGCCGCTTCCAGCCGCCGTCGCGATCGCGATAGTCGGGAATGCCCGAGCCGGTGCTGCAGCCGGCACCGGTCAGCACGAACAGGCGCGGGTGCGCGTCGATGAAGCGTGCGAGCGTGTCGGGATTAGGAGTCACGTTGCAAAGCCGGTACTGTGGGCGCCTTGGCTCGAGAGCGTGCGCGATGGCGAAACTCTACTTCTACTACTCCGCGATGAACGCGGGGAAGACCACGACGCTGCTGCAGAGCGCCTACAACTACCACGAGCGAGGCATGCGCACGCTGATCCTGACGCCCGCGCTCGACCACCGCGGCGGCGAAGGAGTGGTGGCGTCGCGCATCGGCCTCAAGGCCCAGGGGCGGCGCTTCCAGCGCGACGACGACCTACTCGCGCTGACCCGCGAGGACATCGAGGCGCGCGGCAAGATCGGCTGCGTGCTCGTCGACGAGGCGCAGTTCCTGACGCGCACGCAGGTCTGGCAGCTCACCGACGTCGTCGACGTGCTCGGGATTCCGGTGCTGGCGTATGGCCTGCGCACTGACTTCCGCGGCGAGCTCTTCGAAGGGAGCCAGTACCTCCTCGCCTGGGCCGACAACCTCATCGAGATCAAGACGATCTGCCACACCGGCAAGAAGGCGACGATGGTCGTGCGCGTCGACGCGCAGGGCCGCGCGGTGACGGCGGGACCGCAGGTCGAGATCGGTGGCAACGACCGTTACGTCTCGGTGAGCCGGGCCGAGTTCAAGAAGATCATGTCGGGCGAGGGGCGCGTGGAGTTGCAGCAGTCGGTGTTGCCGCTCGGTGAAGCGAACGTTTAGCGCTGGCACCGCGGACAGAAATACGTCGACCGCTGCCCCAGCACGATCGCCTTGATCTTCGTCCCGCACACCTTGCACGGCTCGCCTTCGCGGCCGTACACGAACAGCTCCCGCTCGAAATAACCGGGCTCGCTGTCGGGCGAGATGAAATCGCGCAGCGTCGTCCCGCCGCGCTGGATGGAGTACTCGAGCACGCGCTTCACCTCGTCGGCAAGTCGCGCGTAGCGCTCGCGCGAGACCGATCCCGCCGCGCGCTTCGGATGGATGCCGGCGTGGAACAACGCTTCGGACGCGTAGATGTTGCCGACGCCGACGACGATCGCCTGATCCATCAGGAACACCTTCACCGCAGCGGCGCGGCCGCGCGAGTGTTCCCACAGATGGTCGCCGTCGAACGCGTCGTCGAGCGGCTCGGGCCCGAGCCCCGCGAGCAGCGGATGCACCTTGCCCGGCGCCTGCCAGAGCTGCGAGCCGAACCGGCGCGGATCGGTGTAGCGCAGGATGCGGCCCGAATCGAGCTTCCAGTCGACGTGATCATGCAGGCCGATCGGCGTCGCCGCCGGCAGCACGCGCAGCGAGCCCGACATGCCGAGATGCAGCACCGCGCTGCCGGCCTGCGTGTGCACGAGCAGATATTTCGCGCGGCGCTCGACGGCGTCGATGCGCTGTCCCGGCAGCTTCGTGCGCAGCGTGCGCGGGATCGGCCAGCGCAGGTTCGGCTGGCGGATGTCGAGCGCGGTGACGGTGCGTCCGATCAGGTGCGGCGCGAGGCCGCGGCGCGTGGTTTCGACTTCGGGAAGCTCGGGCATCTTTGGCTCTCCCTTCTCCCGCTTGCGGGAGAAGGTGCCGGAGGCGGATGAGGGCAATCTTGAGACGTCCTTCCAAGCTGCCCTCACCCCAGCCCTCTCCCGCAAGCGGGAGAGGGAGTAGGTTACGCGGTGTCCAGGTTACTTCGCTGCCGACTCGGCGAGCTCGCTTTCCGGCGCCGCAAAGAGCAATGCGCTGAAACGATCCGGCACCAGCGCGATCGTGCCGCCGTACTCGACGTAGCGATCGTTGTGGATGGCGTCGGTCGTGCCGAACTTCAACGGGACGCCGTCGACTTCGAGCGTCGCCAGGGGCGGACGCAGCCCGAGCTTGGCCGGATCGAGTTCGCCCGCGGGCCGGCGAAAGCGCACCGGCGCGCGCACGATGGCCGCGAGACGCGCGACGGCGTCGTCCTTCGCCGGGCTGTCCTTCGGCTCGCGCATGACCCAGTGACCGTCCGCTTTCTCGAAGCGCCGCGCCGTGCACCCCTGGCACGAGATCGCCAGCGCGCGGATCGTATCGGGATCGATCGCGGTGAGCGGATCGCGCGCGATCGCGCTCTCGCGGCGCAGCTCGGCGACGGCCGCGATGCCGAGCAGCACGACCATCGTCAGCAGGAACAGATTCGTGCGCGTTTGCCGCCGCATGTCAGCGCCGCCTGCGGAGCCACCAGATCAGCATACCGCTTGCGGCGAAGAGGAGCGGCAACGCGACGAGGAAGGTGACGCTGAGGATGCCGAGCCCGGTCTGGCTGAGCTTGAGCTCGCGATCGGGCGCCGCGCGGTCGGGCACGAGGATCTGGTCGTCGTCCCCGAGCAGCCAGTCGAACAGGCGCTGGCCGAGCTCGCGGTTGCCGCCGTTGCCGAGGAAGCTGTTCGAGAGGAAGTCGCCGTCGCCGATCACGGCGATGCGCTGCTCCTTGCGGTCCGGCCGCGGCGACAGGCGCGACAGCGCGAACGCGAGATCGAGCGGCCCCGCGATCTCGCCGGCGTCGGCGTCCTGGCGGACCGTGTCGGCGGCCTCGCCGGCCTTCGGGATGTGGCCCGTCTCGTTCCACGATTGCGCGGAGCTCTGCAGGAACGGCTTGATGTCCCACGCCGTCGGCGAAAGCTGCGCGAGCGCGGCTGGCTGCGGCAGCAGGGTCGCCAGCTGGAAATTCCGCACGATCGCCTGCGGCGGATACTTGTGGAGCGCGACGAAGCTCGGATCGCTGAGGCCGAACGCGCTGCCGCTGCCGTCGACGACCGTGCCGGGCAGCACGCGCACCGAGAGCGTCTTCGCAAGCGCATCGAGCCCCGCTTCCTCGCCGGGCTCGGTCAGCCACAGAAGATTGCCGCCGCGATCGACGTAGTCGACGAGCTCCGCGCTCAGCGCCGGCGCGAGCGCGACGCGCGGATTGGCGATGACGACGAGATCGGCGTTCTCCGGCACCTTGCCGGTGTTCGCGAGCGGCAGCGGCACCGCGCGGATGCCGCGATCGGTCAGCGTCGCGACGAACTGGCCGAGATCGGCATTCGCCTTGCCGAGCGGCTGGCGCTCGCCTTCGCCTTCGAGGAACGCCGCAATGCGCTCGCGCGTCCGCGACAGGCGCAGCAGCGCGTTCGAGAACTCGGCTTCGGTGAGCACCTTGAGGCGCTCGCTGCGGTTCTTGTAGCGGATGTCGAGCTCGCCGTCGACGGCGACGCCGGCGGCGCGCATCGCTTCGGGATCGGCGTCGGGATCGACGAAGCGCAGGCCGATGTCCGGCTTCGCGCGGCGGTAGCGGTCGACGAAGTCCGCGATGATCGCGCGCAGTCCGCCCTGGCGGCTCGCGTAGCTCACGACGTCGACCGGCGCATCGAGCGTCTTCAGGAGCGCGACCGATTCCGGACCGAGGCTCGCGCGGTTCGCGAAGCTGAAGTCGTGCTCGAAGCCGAAGCGCGTGCTGAGGAACGCGACGCCGACCGCCGCGGCGAACACCAGCACGTAGTAGACGAGGGCGGCGAAGCGGTCGCGCATCAGTCGGCCACGCTGCGCAGGCGCTCGAGGCGGCGCGCGGCGAACGCGAGCGCGACGGCGGTGACGACGAGGAAATAGGCGACGTCGACGCTCGCGACGAGCCCGCGGAAGAACGGCTCGATGTGCGTCGGCAGCGCGAGATAGTTGATGCCGGTGTTGTCGATGCCCTTGAGGCGCGCGCCGGCGTCGACGATCGCGAGGAGGCTCGTCAGCGCGAACGCCGACGCGGCGGCGAGCGCCGGGTGCGACGTCCATGCCGAGCACAGCACGCCGATCGCGATGAGCGCGGACGCGAACAGCACGAGCCCGAGCATCGCCGTGAAGATCCGACCGAGATCGAGCCACGTGCCGGTTTTCAGCGCGAGCGGCATCGCCGCAACGAGCACGATCAGGAGCACGACGTAGCCGAGCGCGCCGAGATACTTGCCGACGACGATGCGCGCGTTGCCGACGCCGGCGGAAAGCAGGAGCGGCAGCGCGTGCGAGCGGCGATCGCCGGCTATCGCGCGCATCGTCACCAGCGGCACGATGAGCATCAGGAGATTCGAGAAGCTGCGCAACAGCGGGATCGCGACGAGATCGGTGACGCCGGGCGCGTCCTTCAGGCTGCCGAGCTTCGGCGAGAGCTCGAGGAACGCTTCGAGCGCGAGCAGGAACTGCCACGCCATCAGGGCGACGACGACGGCCGCGAGGATCCATGCGAACGGCTGCACCGCGAGGCGGCGCCACTCGTGCGCGGCGATCAGCGGCGTCGCGGTGCTCAAGCGGTCACCGACGGCGGCTCGCCGGCCGCGATCGCCATGAAGATCTCCTCGAGCGGCGTCTGCTCGCCGCGCAGCTCCTCGACGCCGAAGCCGTGCTCGACCAGCGCCGCCGCCAGCGCGTCGATGCGCAGCTTCGGTTGCAGCTGCACGCGCCAGTAGCGCGGGTCGCGCTCGTCGAGCGGCATCGCGCCCGTGACGATGCGCAGCTTCGGCCAGTCCTCGCGCTGCATGCCCCGCACGGTGCGGACACGCGCGAGCGTGCCCTCCGAGTACGGGAGCGCGGTATCGGCGACATAGCAGAGCCGGCCTTCGTTGAGGATCGCGACGCGCTTGCACGAGGCCAGCACGTCGGGCAGCACGTGCGTCGACAGCACGACCGCATGGCCCATCGAGAGCCCTTCGACGAGCCCGCGCATGTTGCGCGTCTGCACGGGATCGAGGCCCGCGGTCGGCTCGTCGAGGACGATGAGGTCGGGCTCGTGGACGATCGCCTGCGCGATGCCGACCCGCTGGCGGAAGCCCTTGGACAGGTTGCCGATCAGCCGGCGACGGACGCCGGCGAGCTGGCAGCGCAGGATAACGCGGTCGACGGCCTCCCTGATGCCGGCGCCGAGGCCGTGCAGGCGGCCGCAGAAGTCGAGGTATTCCTCGACGGTGAGCTCCTCGTGGAGCGGCGGCACCTCCGGCAGGTAGCCGATCGCCGTGCGGGCGAGGCCGGGGTTCTCGTAGAGGTCCTTGCCGTCGAGCTTGATCGTGCCGGAGGTCGGCGCGAGGACCCCGGCGAGCATGCGCAGCGTCGTCGACTTGCCGGCACCGTTGACGCCGAGGAGGCCGAGCACCTCGCCGCGGCGGATCTCGAGGTCGAGGCCCTTGACGACCTCGCGGCCGGCGAGCGTGCGGCCGACGTTCTTGAGGATGGCGAGAGGCGGGGCGAGCGTCACGGGGCGCGATTGTTCCGGTCCGCCCGGGCGGCGGCAAGCGGGACGCGGCAAGCAATGTCCCAAAGCTTGACGAAATGCCATGGAACCCCCACACCGCGTGGCGTATAGTCCCCGCGGCTCTTCCCGCCCTTACCCGGTTTCTCATTCATGTTGGATACCCTGCTCGCCTTCGCTGCGCGCGGTCTGACCCAGGCTTCCTGGGGCACGTGGATCGTGTACCTGCTCGTCGTCACCCAGCTCACGATCTTCACGGTGACGCTGTACCTGCATCGCAGCCAGTCCCATCGCGGGGTCGACTTCCATCCGGCGATCGCCCATTTCTTCCGGTTCTGGTCGTGGGCCTCGACCGGCATGATCACCAAGGAATACGTGGCGATCCACCGGAAGCACCACGCCAAATGCGAAACCGAGGAGGATCCGCACAGCCCGCAGGTCCATGGCCTCAACAAGGTGCTGTTCGACGGCGTCGGCCTGTACCGGGAAGCGAGCCTCAACCAGGCCGACATGGACAAGTACGGCGTCGGCACGCCGAACGACTGGATCGAGCGCAATCTCTACTCGAAGCACAACGTGCTCGGCGTGGCGATCTTCGTCGTCATCGACTTCCTGCTGTTCGGCGCGGTCGGCGTCGCGATCTGGGCGATCCAGATGCTGTGGATCCCGTTCTGGGCCGCCGGCGTCGTCAACGGCGTCGGCCACTGGTGGGGCTACCGCAACTTCGAAACCGCCGACACGGCGACCAATCTCACGCCGTGGGCCTTCTGGCTCGGCGGCGAGGAGCTCCACAACAACCACCATGCGTTCCCGAGCTCGGCGCGCTTCGCGCTGCGCAAGTTCGAGTTCGACATCGGCTGGATGATGATCCGCCTCTTCGAGAAGCTCGGCCTCGCCAAGGTGCTGCGCACGGCGCCGGCGCTCGACCTGCGCCCGAACGTGCATCTCCCGGACGCCGACACGGTCAAGGCCGTGCTCGCGCACCGCTTCCACGTCATGAGCGACTACTTCCGCGGCGTCATCGCACCGACGCTGCGCGAGGAAGCCGCCAAGACCGGCGCCGGCATCGCCGCGCTGCCGCGCAAGCTGCGCAAGGCGCTCGGCAATGGCGGGCGCTGGCTCGACGCCGCGTCGCGCGATCGCATGAATGCGTTCACCGAGAATCGCCCGCAGCTTCGCATCGTGTGCGACTTCCGCGCGCGCCTCGCCGCGCTTACGGAGCGCAACGGGCGCAACGGCGATGCGCTGCTCGATGGCCTGAAGCAGTGGTGTCACGAGGCCGAGGCGACGGGCATTCGGACGTTGGCCGAGTTCGCGGCGAGGTTGAAAGGCTACAAACTTGCGGGCGAGCACGTTTGAAGAGTCGCTGACATGCGACAAAAGAAAAGCCCGCCATTGGCGGGCTTTTTTC
>DATFRS010000383.1:0-4713 GCA_035263065.1 Rhodanobacteraceae bacterium | reverse complement strand
CCGTCGTCGATGCCGGCGGGCTCGAGCGCGCGTTCGAGATCCTCGGCGGCAACGTGACGATGCTCGGCTTCGACATCACCGGCGGCGATGCGACGCTGGCCGGCGACGCGGCCGGCGGCGGTGTCGCGGTCGACTTCGACGCCGGCGTCGTGCAGCTCTCGCTGATGCGGTTCTACGGCAACCGCGCGGAGTTCGGCGGCGGCTTCTACAACGACGGCCCGACGTCGACGGTCAGCGCGAGCGAGTTCTACGACAACGAGACCGGCGACGGCTTCGTCGATTCGAGCGGCGCGGCGATCCTGAATCGCGGCGAGCTGACGCTCGATCATTCGAGCGTCACCGGCAACCACGGCCTCGGCGATTTCGGCACGATCGCGATCGAGAACCGCCCGCCGTTCACCGGCGCGCCGACGCTGACGATCATCGACTCGACGATCGCCTCCAACATTGGCGTCGGCGTCCTCAGCGCGGACGCATCGACGCTCGTCGTGCGCAACTCGACCATCGCCGGCAACACCGCGACCGGCGTGCACATCGCGGGCGCCGACGGCACGTTCCAGATGCGCAACAGCGTCATCGCGAAGAACGCGAGCGGGGACTGCGTGATCTCGATCTCCGCCACGCTGAATCTCGATCGCTACAACATGGATTCGGACGACACCTGCGAGCTCGCCGACGGCACGTCGAACTATCCCGGCGTCGAGCCGTACCTCACGCCGCCCGTGCGCCGCGGCGGCTTCGGCCGCGTGAGCTGGCCGCTGACGATCAGCCCGACGATCGAGCACGGCCATCCGGTGATCGGCGCGATCGGCTGCGAGGAGGACGACCAGGACTTCGTCGAGCGGCCGGTCGATTTCGACGGCGACGGCAACGCGCGCTGCGACATCGGCGCGGTCGAGATGAGCGCCGACGTGATCTTCTTCGATCCGCTCGAACGCCTGTGAGCCTGAACGGCGCCGTCCGTCGCGGCGGGGTTGCATTCAGAGCCCCGCCGCGCGAGCCTTCGGTACGGAACGTCGGCACACTGGGGCCAAGGCTCGTGCACGCGCGTGACGACGACAGCGTGACCCGGCTCATCGCCGCCTGCGCGGGCGACGATGCGGCACTGCTGCAGCGCGTGTTTCCCCTCGTGTACGAGGAGCTGCGCCGCATCGCGCACCGCGCGCTGCTGCGTTCGAGCGGCAACGCAACCTTGTCGACGACCGCGCTCGTCAACGAGGCCTACCTCAAGCTCGCCGGCCACGAAGCGCTGGAGCTTTCCGGGCGCAAGCATCTCTTCGCCCTCTGCGCGCGCGCGATGCGGCAGATCGTCGTCGACCACGCGCGGCGGCGGCAGGCCGAGAAGCGCGGCGGCGGCGCGGCGTGGACGCTCGGCGATGCCGACAGCGCCGACCGGCCCGAGACGATCGTCGCGCTCGACGAGGCGCTGACGGCGCTGACCGAGCGCGATCCGCGGCTCGTGCGGCTGATCGAGTATCGCGTGTTCGGCGGGCTCGACAGCCACCAGATCGCCGAGCTCCTCGATCTCACGCCGCGCAGCGTGCAGCGCGAATGGCTGCGCGCCCGCGCGTGGGTCGGGCGCGCGCTCGAAGTGCCGGTAGGCGCGGCATGAACCGCCTGCCCGATCCCGAGCGCTGGTGCGAGCTCGACGCGGCGCTGTGCGAGCTGCTTGAGCTCGATGCGGACCGGCGCGCGGCGTGGATCGCGGCGCATTGCCGCGATCGGCCCGATCTCGCGGCGGAGCTGACCTCGCTCGTCGCGCACGCTGGCGCGGCCGGCGCGCTGGAGCGCATCGAGAGTTCGGCCGCGTTCGTCGACGCGCTCGGCGCGAAGGCCGACGAAGGCGCGATCGTCGCGGGCTGGCGGCTCGTGCGGCGCATCGGCGCCGGCGGGATGGCCGAGGTGTTCCTCGCCGAGCGCGACAGCGAAGGCGTGCAGCAGCGCGCCGCGCTGAAGCTCCTAAGCCAGGGCTTCGCATCGCCCGAGCTTCGCGCGCGCTTCGTGCGCGAGCGCGAGATCCTCGCGCGGCTGTCCGATGCACGCATCGCGCGCTACTTCGACGGCGGCATCGCGGCGGACGGGCGGCCTTGGCTCGCGATGGAATACGTCGAGGGCCTGCCGATCGACCGGCATTGCAGCGAGCATCGCCTGCCGCTGCGCGAGCGGCTGCGCCTGTTCCGCGACGTCTGCGGCGCCGTCGCGCATGCGCACCGGCATCTCGTCGTGCATCGCGACATCAAGCCGTCGAACGTCCTCGTGAGCCGCGACGGGCAGGTAAAGCTGCTCGACTTCGGCATCGCCAAGCCGATCGCGTCGGGCGAGGGCGAGGCGACCCAGGCGACCGCGCGTCTCCTCACGCCGCGTTACGCGAGCCCGGAGCAGCTCCGCGGCGAGCCGGCCAGCACGGCGACGGACGTCTACCTGCTCGGTCTCCTGCTCTACGAGCTCGTCGCCGGCCGGCGTCCGTTCGCCGCGCACGAAGGCGATGCGTTCGCGCTCGAACGCGCACTCCGCGAAGACGACCCGCCGCGGCCGAGCGACGCCGCGACGAGCGGAGCGATCGCGGCGCGCGAGCTGCGCGGCGACATCGACCGCATCGTGCTGCTCGCGCTGCGCAAGGATCCGGCGGCGCGCTATTCGTCGGTCGAACGTCTCGACGAGGACATCGCGCGCTTCCTCGCCGGCCAGCCGGTGTGGGCGCGCGGCGATGCGCTCGGCTATCGCGTGCGCAAGTGGCTCGCGCGGCATCGCCTCGCGACGGCGGCGCTCGCGGGCGCGCTGCTCGTTGCGGCGGTCAGCGCCGTGCTGCTCGTGCGCCAGAACCGGCTCGTCGCCGAGCAGCGCGATCGCGCGCGCTCGGCGGCGGCGCAGGCCGAGGCGGTCAAGGATTTCCTGATCGAGCTTTTCACCGAGGCCGATCCCGCGAAGACGCTCGGCGAGAAGCTCAGCATCGGCGCCGTGCTCGACAAGGGCGGCGCGCGCATCGCCGACGGCTTCGGCGCCCAGCCCGAGGTGCGCGCCGAGATGCTGCACACGATCGGCACGGTGTATCACGCGCTCGGCAATCACGCGCGGGCGCGCGAGCTGCTCGGTCAAGCCGTCGCGCTACGGCGCGCGCGCGGCAACGACGGCGAGCTGTCGCGCAGCCTGACCGAGCTTGCCGCCGTCGAGCGCGACGACAGCCGCCTCGACGAGGCGATCGCGCTCGCGCGCGAGGCGGTCGAGCGCGCGGGCACGGATCTGCACGCGAAGGCGCGCGCGTTGAACGAGCTCGGCGTCGGGTTGCTGATGCGCGAGCAGGATCTCGCCGGCGCGCGCACCGCGCTGGTCGCGTCGCTTGCCGCGTACCGAAGCTGGCCCGACGCCGATCCGATTCGCATCGCCATCGCGCAGGGGAATCTCGCGGCGATCGATCTCACCGACGGCAAGCTCGACGCGGCCGAGGCGGGCTTTCGCGAGGCGGTTGCGACGCTGGCGCCGCGGCTCGGCGACGTGCATCCGGAAGTGACCGCGCTCCTCTACAACCTCGCGCGGCTCGAGGAGCGGCGCGGCAAGTTCGAGGATGCCGAGGCGCATTTCGCGCGCGTGCTCGCGGCGGAGGCCGAGGTGCTCGGCGCGGATCATCCCGATGTCGCGATCGATCGCACGCGGCTCGCCTACGTGCAGAGCGAGCGCGGCAACTACGCCGTCGCCGAGCAGAGCTTCGCCGAGGCGCTCGCGACGCTGCGCGCGAAGCTGCCGAAGGATCACAAGCGCACGGCCGAGAACCTCATGGGCTACGCCGAAGTCCTGATCGCGCAGGATCGCGCCGATGAGGCCGCTTCGCGCATCGACGAGGCGATCGTGATCCTGCGCGTGCACTTTCCGGGCGACGACTGGCGCGTCGCCGACGCCGAGCGGATCCAGGCGCGCGCGTGGCTGCGACAGGATCGTCGCGACGATGCGCTCGCGCAGTTGCAGCGCATCGGGCCGGTGCTGCTTTCACAACCCGCGCCGGTGCCTGAACGCTATCGCGCAGCGCTTGCGGAAGCCTCCGCATCGCGGTGAGCGTTCAACCCGCAGCAGGCTTCGGCTCACAGACGATTCATTGCGAAAGGCGCCTCCTAGCAGCGCTCGAAAAACGGCCGTGCGCAATCGATCGCGCACGCCGGAGCGTCCCGTTCCCAAGGAGAGCCAAGGCCATGCTGCACTACGCCATCGTGTTTCTCGTCATCGCGCTGATCGCCGCCGTGCTCGGCTTTGGCGGCATCGCCGGTGCCGCCGCCGGCATCGCGAAGATCCTGTTCCTGGTCTTCCTCGTGCTGTTCATCGTGTCGCTCTTCATCGGCCGCCGCGGCTCGCCGCCGGTCTGACGCGTTCGACACCGCCGATGCGAAGAGGCCCGCGTTTCGCGGGCCTTTTCACGTGCGCACGCAGGCCGATTCCGGATACGGCGGAATGTCGCTCGACTCGCCGGCCGCGATGCGCGACTGCAGGCCCTGCCACCACGCGGGATCGAAGATCTCCGGATGCGTCGCCAGGAGCGCGTCACGAAGCGCGCTCGGAAGGCCGAGGAAGAGCGCGAACATTTCCGGGAACACGTCGTCGTGGCGCACCGAGAGCCACTTCTCGAGCGGCCGCGTCTCGTCCTCCTCGCGCGCCTCGGGGAGCTTGCGGAAGCGGCATTGCTCGAGGAGGCACAGCTCGTCGTAGTCGTAGAAGATCGCGCGGCCG
>DATFRS010000382.1:0-6560 GCA_035263065.1 Rhodanobacteraceae bacterium | reverse complement strand
CAGCGGGACGCCCGAGAAGGCCGTCGCATTCGGCGTGCCACCGCTGCTGCTTGCGCTCGACCCGGTCGCGATCGACATCGGCGAAGGTCCCCTGTCGGTCGAGGTCAGCGCGCGCTTCTACGACTTCGGCGCCGTCGCGCTCGCGGTGCGCGTGCCGGTCGTCGATACGCCCTGGGACCGGTTCGCCGCGTCGGCGCAGTCGATCGACGAGGCGATCGGTCCGATGGCCGACGGCGCGTTCTGGCATTCGATGCTTGAACGAGTCCGCATGGTCGTCGCGCCTTCACTGCTGCGTCCGTCGACCGGCACGCCGATCGAAGAGGACTACCTCCTCGCGATCGTTCACGCGTTCGACCAGCCGCTGACAGCCGCCAAGCTGCAGGACCGCGTCGATCTCGTGCCGCTCCTCTCCGGCGAGCGGCGTGCGCTGTCGGAAGCGGCGCGTCGCGAGACGTTGCGGCAGAGCTTTTCGTACTACGTCGACGATCTCGTCGTGCTGACCTGGGATCGTGCATTCGTCTACGAACCCCGCGGCGACTCGGACGTCGCCGACGTGCTCGAGGTCGCCAACGCGCAGCTCCTCGAGCTCCGCTACTACGACGAGCTGCTCGACGACGAGTTGCCCGGCATGTACGACCGCGTCGAGGCCGCGCGCGGCGCGACGTCGCTGTTCGCCGCGCGCCGCTTCGCGTCGCTCGCACGCCGGCTCTACACGCTCGTCGCGGAAGTCACCGAGCTCACCGAGAAGGTCGACAACGCGCTGCAGGTTACCGAGGACGTCTACCTCGCGCGCATCTATGCGGCGGCGCTCGACCTCTTCCGCGTGCCGCGCCTCGGCGCCGCCGTCGACCGCAAGCTCGCGATCATCCGCGACACGTACACCGCGCTCTACGACGAAGCATCTAGCAGCCGCGCCGAGCTGCTCGAGCTCGCGATCATCATCCTCATCACGATCGAGATCGCGATTGCGCTGATCTCGATTCGCTGATCAGGCGCGGCTGGCCGCGTCGCGAACCGATAGCGGCCCGCGCCACTGCCGCAGAACGCCGCGTGCGAACGAGACATCGCCGGGCTGCACGTCCGAATGCGCCGGCAGCGCACGCCACGGCAGGTTCGGATGCTGATGATGCGTGCGATGGAAATTGAAGTTCAGCAGCACGCCGCGCAGCCAGCGCGGCGCCGACAGGTTCAGCGCGTGGTCGCGCCGGTCGAGCGGCGTGTCGTGATGCGGTGCGTGGTCGAGCTGCGAGGCGACGAAGCCGCGCACGAGCAGCATGCCGGCCAGCGGCGGCCAGTGGACGCCGCACAGGACGAACGCCGTCGCGTAGAGCGCGACGACGCCGATCGCGTCGATGCGGATCTGCGCCAGCGCCTTCGGGCTCAACACGTCGCGATCGACGACGGACGCCATGCCGGGCGCGCCATCGCCGGGATCGGGACAGAGCGCCAGCAGCTGACGCCGGAGGACCGATCGCGGCAGCCAGCACAGCGCCGACAGGATCAACTCGCCGGCATAGAGCCCGAACGTGATGCGGCCGTAGTGCAGCGCGTAGGCGACCGGCCGCGAGCGCAGCGCTGGATCGTAGACTTCCTCGCGGCCCCACGGCGTGCGGTTGTAGCGATGATGCCGGAGATGCGCGAAGCGCACCGCGCGAAACGGCACGCCGAACAGGATCGCGAGCACGCGCGCGAGGCGCTCGTTGTCCGCGCGCCGCGGCAGCAGCATGCCGTGGATCGCTTCGTGGATCAGTGCCCAGTGCGTCGGCGACATCAGTGCCGCGACGGCAAATGCGACGATCAGCCAGCGCGCGTCCGCTCCGGCCGCCGGCAGCACGATCAGCGCGAGCGCATGCGCGACGACCACGGCGCCCGCGAGCGCGAGGTTGATGCGAGTCGGAATCGAGCGTGCAGCGACGGTCATGCATGCAACATCACCACGCGAATGTAAACGAAATATGACGCGGCTCAGTGCTCTGCGCTGACGACGCGGTTCCTACCGCCGCGCTTGGCCGCATAGAGCGCCTCGTCCGCGCGCGCATACGCCTGATCGAACGTCGTCCCCGCCGCGTTCCAGCTCACGCCGAAGCTGGCGGTGACTTCACGATCCGTCACTTTCGCGAACGGCCGCGCGCAGACTGCGCGGCGCATGCCTTCCGCGATGCCGATGGCGGATGCGAGCTCCATCCCCGGCAGCACCACCGTAAACTCCTCGCCGCCGACGCGCCCAAGCTGTCCGACGAGCGGCAGCGCGCTCTTGAGCCGCTGCACGAGCTCGACGATGACCGCATCGCCGGCCGGGTGCCCGAAGTTGTCGTTGATGCGCTTGAAGTGGTCGATGTCGAGCACGATCAGCGCGGTCGACGTGCGCGCCAGGTGCTGCGTGACGAGATCGATCACGGCTGCACGATTGAGCTCGCCGGTGAGCGAATCGTGCGTCGCCTTGTAGTCGAGCTCGCCGGCAAGCTGCCGCAGGCGCGCGTTCAGCGCGTTGAGCTCGCGCTCCTGGCGATCGCCGTGGCGGATCACGCGGCGCATCTCGCGCATCAGGCGCTGGTAGCGCGCGATCAGCTCGCCGAGCGCGAGGCGATACGCCTCCGCGCCCGCTTCGCTGCGGGCGTGCACGCCGAGTGCGCGGGTCAGAGCGGCTTCCTCGGCTTGGAAGAGATCGAAGTCCGCCATTGCGCGCTGCATCACCCCTCGACCGCGATGTCGTGGAAGTCGATCGCCGGAAATTCCTCGTGAAGCTCGGCGCCGAATTCCGCCATCGTGTCGTCCTCGACGTCGTGATGCCAGTTGAGCGTGACGCGCACGCCGGTCTCGGCAGCATCGGAGAGCGCGTTGAACAGGCTGAACAACATCTTCGTGCTTGAGCTGTTGAAGTACGTCAGCGCGACGTTGACCATCACCGCCTGCGGCGGTGCGAGCGTCGCGAGGTACGTGCGCGTCCTCGCGAGGATGTCGGCATAGAACGCGGCGGCGTTCTCGGGATACGACTCGCCTTTCAGCGCCAGGGCATGCTCGCTGAAGCGGAAGTCGACCTCGGGCGAGCTGCCGGTCGAAGGGAGGAAGAGGTCGTCGCGGGTCTCGGTGCTCATGAGATCAGATCGTCGCCTTGACGTAGAACATGACGGCGTCGGAGCCCTCGCAGGGCCCGAACTCGAATTCGAGCGGCGCGCTCGCGTCGCGCGCGACCGTGAGGAAGCCGAGGCCGGCGCCCTTGCTGCCTTCGGGCTGCTCGGCACGCAGCGTCTCGCGGTAGGCGCGCTTGATGTCCTCGAGCGTCATCGTGCGCAGCGGCTCGAGCTTGCTGCGCAGCGCATCGACGCTTTCGGGCGCGACGGGATTGGCGCTCAGGAGAAAGTAGCGGCCGTCCTCGATGCCGATGCAGACGGAGCCCTGCCGCAGCTGGTTGTCGCGCAGCGCCTCGGGCGTCAGCGCATCGACCGAATAATGCGTGATGTTCTGCGCCATCTCGACGAACGAGGAGAAGATCTTGCGCCGCGTCGCCGCGGCCGTCTCGGCCTGCTCGAGCTGCAGGCGCACCGCGTCGGCCATCGCCGAGACGATGTGCTGCGAGAAGTAGCCGAAGTAATAGAAGATGATATTGCGTCCGGCCACGGATGCGCGGAAATCGCGGTATTCGGCGTAATTCATCCCTTTGCCCTTGCTGGCGCGCGAAAACAGAACAGCGTGAGGTCGTCGCGGCGGCTGTGGCCCGCCTGATAGTCGGCATGCGCTTCGAGCAGCGCGGGCGCGAAGTCGCGCATCGGCAGCGCGCGGGCGCGCAGCATCGTGTCGCGGACGCGGCGCTTGCCGTAGGCGATGTGCTTGGCGCCGCCGATCTGGTCGACGACGCCGTCGGTGGCCGCGCAGACGATCGCGCCTTCGGCCAGCTCGATCGTCTTGTTGCTCCACGCGTGCAGCATCGGCGTGCCGACGTAGCCGAGGCCGCGCCGGTCGCCTTCGAGCGTCCGCACCGCATCCTCGTCCGGCGCGAGCACGTGCACCGGCGTGCGTGCGCTCGCAAACACGAGCGTCGAGCGCGCGCGATCGAACCACATCGCGATCGCGTCGAGGCCGTCGTCGGACGCGAGCGGATCGTCGCGGGTCTCGGTCTGTCCGAGCGACGCCTTGACGCTGCGGTGCAGGTCGGCGAGTAGCCGCGCGGGATCGCGCGGGCCGATGCGCTCGAGCGTGCGGCCGAGCCACGACGAGGAGATCAGCGTCATGAAGGCCCCCGGCACGCCGTGGCCGGTGCAGTCGGCGAGCATCAGGAACCAGCCGTCGTCGTAGCCCGCAAAGTGGAAGAAGTCGCCGCCGACGATGTCGCGCGGCTGCCAGACGAGCGCGGCATCGGCGAGCGAAGCGCGCATCGCTTCCTGCGACGGGCGCAGCATCGCCTGCTGGATCACGCTCGCGTAGGCGATGCTCTGCAGGATCTGCCGGTTCTTCTCGGCCTGCAGATTCGCGACCATGCGCATGAGATCGAGGCCGGAGCCGACGCCGACGAACTTGCCGTCCTCCATGATGAGGAAGCCGTCGACCAGCGCCTTTCCGCCGGATTCGACGATCGCAAGCGCAGTGTCCTCGATCGTCGTCGCGGCGTTGACGATCAGCGGCTCGCGATCCATGAACGCGATGCAGCTCTTGCGGTCGTAAACCTCGCGGTGGAAGGGCTTTGCCATCTCCGACAGGAACACGTGCCGCTTGATCATGCCGATCGGGCGCTGGTTCTCGACGACCGGCAGGTTGGCGAGCTCGCGATGCTTGTCGAAGAGATCGAGCACCGTCGTGTTCGTCGCGTCGGCCGACACGGCCGGCGACGGCACGCACAGGTCCGCTGCGCGCGGTTGCGGCAGATGTCGGTCACGTGACAGGTTGAAGCCGCCGGGGGCTTGCATCGGGACGTGCGGTCGGACGGAGCGATGCGGCAGCCTGCGGCACGCCCATGACGGATATGTGACATCCGCCGCCGACCCGGCCTGCGGCGCGGCCGGCGGCGCCAGTCGCTTGATTCCGCAGCGGATATCGGTAGCGTAGCCGCATGGCCCGCGTGCTCACGATAGAAGACGACGCGATCACCGCGCGCGAGATCGTCACGGAGCTCCGCAGCCGCGGCAACGAGGTCGACTGGGTCGACAACGGCCCGGCCGGTCTCAGCCATGCGGCCGGCGGTGCGTACGACGCGATCACGCTCGACCGCATGCTGCCGGGCCTCGACGGTCTTGCGGTGGTCACGGCGCTGCGCGAGGCCGGTGTGCAGACGCCGGTGCTGATGATCAGCGCGCTCAGCGACGTCGACGAGCGCGTGCGCGGCCTTCGCGCCGGCGGCGACGACTACCTCACCAAGCCGTTCGCGCCGGACGAGATGGTCGCGCGCATCGAAGTGCTGCTGCGCCGCCAGCGCACGCCGCCGCGTGCGACGCTGCTGCGCGTCGCCGATCTCGAGCTCGATCTCATCACGCGCTGCGCGCGCCGCGGCGGCTCGGCGCTCGAGCTCCTGCCGATCGAGTTCCGCCTGCTCGAAGTGCTGGTGCGGAACTCGGGGCAAGTGCTGACGCGCACGATGATCTTCGAATCGGTCTGGGGCTATCACTTCGATCCCGGCACCAACGTCATCGACGTGCACATCGGGCGCCTGCGCAGGAAGGTCGATCCGCCGGGCGTGACGCCGCTGATCCGCACGGTGCGCGGCTCGGGGTATCGCCTTGCAGAGGCCGGGCTTGCTGAGACTGAGTGACCACTGGCGTTCGGCGACGACGCGGCTGATCCTGATCTACGGCGCGTTCTTCGTGCTGTGGAGCATCGTGCTCGTCGGGGTCGTCTACTGGGAGACGAGCCGCTATCTCTCGCACGTCGTCGACGCGATCGTCGAGCAGCGCGCGCGCTATCTCCTCGGCGTCGAGCGCCCGCGCCTGCCCGAAGCGATGAACGCGACCGGTGCGCTTGACCTGCGCGGCGTGATGTCGCTCGGCCTCTTCAAGGACGACGGCACCTACGTCGACGGCAATCTCGAGCGCGTGCCGGTCGACCTGCCCATCGACGGCGAGATCCACGTGTTGCCGAACGGCCTCGATCGCCGCGGCCGCACCGAGCGCGGACCCGCGCACGGCCTCGCGATGCGCCTCGACGGCGGCGAAGTGCTGGTCATCGCGCGTGACACGAGTGTCGTCGACCAGGTCGGCCTCATCATCCGCCAGGCGCTGCTGTGGGGCCTCTCGCTGACCGTGATCCCAGGCCTGATCGGCGGCCTCCTGCTGAGCCGGCGACCGTTGCGCCGCGTGCGCGAGATCGAAGCCGCGATCCGGCCGATCGCGCGCGGCGATCTCGGGCGGCGGTTGCCGGTGTCCAGGTCCGGCGACGAAGTCGACATGCTCGCCGCGATCGTCAACCGCATGCTCGGCGAGATCGAGCGGCTCATCGGCGAAGTCAAAGGCGTCTGCGACAACATCGCGCACGACCTGCGCACGCCGCTGTCGCGCCTGCGCACGCAGCTGTATCGGCTGCAGCAGGACGGACCGGGCGCGGACGGCATCGCGCCGACGCTCGAGCGCTGCATC
>DATFRS010000381.1:0-2780 GCA_035263065.1 Rhodanobacteraceae bacterium | reverse complement strand
GCTTCGATCTCGTCGTCTGCAGCGACGTGCTGCATTACCTCAAGGGCCCCGAGATCCGCGCCGGACTCGCCGGCATCGTCGACATGCTCGAAGGCGTCGCGTTCATCGAGCTCTTCACGCGCCGCGATCGCGTTTCCGGCGACCGGCACGGCTACATCGCGCGCGAGCCGTCGTGGTACCTGCGCACGTTCGAGAAGGCCGGACTCCTGCCGTGCGGATCGCACTGCTATCTCGGCCTGCGCCTCATGCGCAGCGTCGCGGCGCTCGAACGCGCGCAGCTCGTGTGATTTCCCCTCTCCCGCTTGCGGGAGAGGGCAGGGTGAGGGCACGCTCGCAACGACTTCGCTATTGGCGCCGAGCGTCGTCGTCCGCCGCGGCACAGCGTCCTTCCACGCACGCGCAGCCCTTGATCTCCGGAAATCCGCACACGCCCATCGTGCCCTTCTTCGCGCATTCGGCTTTCACGCGATCCGGAAACGTCGGGCTCTCGCGGTTGACGCACGCGGGGTAGTAGCCGCAGCAGTTGCCGACGTCCTTGACCGCGCAATCGGCGGCGGTCGTGCAACGGTAGTCGATCGCGTCGGCCGCCGCGGGCGGATCGGACGAGCGGGCGGGACCGCTGGCGCATGCGGCGAGCAGAAGCGACAGCACGATCGGGACGATGCGCATGCGCCAAGCATAGCGCCGCATCCGCTAGAGTAGGCGGCCGCACCCCGGGGAGCCGCTGCGATGCACGCGAAAGGTCCGTTCGACGTGAAACTCGACCCGCAGCCGCTCGCCGTCGAGGACGAAGGCGAGGGCGCGGCGCGCGGGCGCCTCGCGATCGACAAGCAGTTCCACGGCGATCTTGCGGCGACCTCGAAGGGCGAGATGCTGAGTGCGATGACCGGCACGCAGGGCTCGGCGGGCTACGTCGCGATCGAGAAGGTCACTGGCACGCTCGGCGGCCGCAGGGGCACGTTCGTCCTGCAGCACAACGCGACGATGACGCGCGGCGCGCCGTACCTCAACATCGTCGTCGTGCCGGACTCCGGCACCGGCGAGCTTGCCGGCCTCAGCGGCACGATGAAGATCGTGATCGCCGACGGCGGCAGGCATTTCTACGAGCTCGACTACTCGCTCTGACTCACGGCGCCACGGCGAGCGTCGCCGAAGCGCGAAGGTCGCCCTCGCTGAGCACGCCTTCCAGGCGCAGCGTGCCCGCGTCGGCGACGACGTCGTAGTCGTAGGTCTGGCCGGGAAAGACTTCGACCTTCGCCGTTCCCGCCGTCCGCAGCGTGTCCGGAAGATCGGCGCCGTCGCGCGCGCGCGGCGTCCACGTCGCCGGCGCGCCGTCGCGCGTCAGCGTCACGTTGACGCTGTTGTTCGGCGTCATGCCGATCAGGCGCACGCGATGCACGCCGGCGCGCCACGTCTCGGGCAGCGCTGCGGCGCCGTTGACGAGCAGCGGCGACTTGTCGTCCTCGAAACCGTGCTGGCCGAACACGAAGACGTGATCCGTGGCGGGCGCGAACGCATGGCCGGGTTCGGTGATGATGAGCGGGCCGTAGAGCCCGCTCGCGAGCTGCACGTAGTCGTTGAAATGCGTGTGGTAGATGAACGTGCCGGCGCGCGGCGGCGTGAAGCGCGCGACGAATTGCGCGCCCGGCGCGATGTCCGGCATCAGCCGCGTGCCGTTGCCGCCCCAGTGCGGCACGCCGTCGTAGTAGCTTTCGAGCTCGATGCCGTGCCAGTGCACGGCGGTCGCATGCCGGATCGTGTTGACGACCGTGATCTCGACCGGGCGATCGCGTTCGAGCGCGATGACGGGCCCCGGCGCGCTGACCGGTCCGCCGTCGAGCGCGTAACCGAGGCCGGGTCCCTTCAGCCCTTCGCCTTCGTACGTGACGCCCGGCCGCTCGGCGACGCGCAGCGTCATGCGCCGTGGAGCGTTCGCCGGCGCCGACATCGCGGCGTTCGCGGCGACGGCATGGACGCCGAGCACGAGCCCCGCCATGTGCCGGTCGTGCGGCAGGTCCGCGTACTCGTCGTACCAGATCATGTCGTGCAGGCGGTTCTCCGGAACGACGTGGAACATCACGTGGCAATGGAACAGCCAGTTGCCGGGGCGCTCCGGCGACCACTCGATCGTCATCGTCCCGCCTTCGTGCATCGCTTCGGTGACGACGAGCTTCTGGCGCTCGGCGGGCACCGCGACGTCGTGCGTGCCGTCGCCTTCGTGCGTGACACGGAAATAGGTGCCGTGCAGATGCATCGGATGGCGATGGCTGGTCGGATTGATGAAGCGCCATTCGATCTTCTCGCCGACCGAATACGTCAGCCGCTCCGTTTCCGGCCACGAGCGCCCGTTGATCGCCCACGCGCCGAGGCCGCTGCCGATGCTGACGCCTTCGAAGTCGGCGCCGAGGCGCTTGATCACGAAGATGCGATCGTTCGGCGCGCCCGCGGCCGGATCGACGACGAACGCGCCGGCGAGCTGGCTGTCGCGATCCTCGCTGAACGCCGCGACCGGCTTCAGCGAGCCCCAGTAGTAGAACGTGCCGGTGCTCGCGGCGTCGAATTCCGTGGCGGCCTCGCCGTGCGCGGGCACGCGCAGCGGCGGCGCGTCGCGGCTCGTCGCGAAGCCGTGCACGTAGACGTCGTCGCCGGTCCGGTTGTGCCAGGCGATGGCCAGGCGCGTGCCTTCGCGGACCCGGATGAGCGGCCCAGGCGTCGTCAGCCGGCCGCCGGTCTCGGCGAACGCGAGCACGCGATTCGGCTGCATGTCGCGCTCGGGCCGC
>DATFRS010000380.1:0-7038 GCA_035263065.1 Rhodanobacteraceae bacterium | reverse complement strand
TAGTCCTGGCGGGCGATGTTGAGGATGTTGGCGCCGATGATGTCGGCGACGTCGGTCAGGATCTTGGTCAGGCGGTCGGAGTCGTACGCCTCGTCGATGTACTCGATGTAGCGCTGGCGCTGCTCCTCGGAGACCGCGTAGCAGATGTCGTAGATGTTGAAGCTGAGCGCCTTGGTCAGGTTGTTGAAACCCTGGAGCTGCAGCCGCGGAAGGGGCTTGACCACTGCCATTACCTCGAAAAGCCCGCCCACCGAGCGAAGGGCGCGGATTATGGGCCAACTGCGTTTCCGATAAAACCTTACACCCTATAGGCGACACCGGGGCCGAACTGACCACCACGCGTGAAGGAATTTGCAATAAGATGTGAAGACGCCGGATGGGGGCGGACTCGCCAGTGTGCGTGGGGTCCGCCGCGTTCCGCTTCCTGCCGGCGGCCGGAGCCGAGCTTGGAGGGCATTCGTGGAAGCGCAAGCGAAGATCGCCGATTTCCGCTACTCGTTGCAGCGCGCCGTCAACAAGGTGCAGGCGCCACCGATGCTGGTCCCCGACCGGGCCGCCATGGAGCGGTTCCTGGGGGCCTGCCACCGGCGGCGCTATCCCAGCAAGACCGCGATCATCCGCCCGGGTGATTCGGCCAACATCCTCTACTACGTCATCGACGGCTCGCTGACGGTCTCCTCGGAGGACGAGGAAGGCCGCGAGCTGATCCTCGCCTACTTGAACCGCGGCGAGTTCATCGGCGAGATGGGCCTGTTCGTCGAGACCCCGCGCCGCGAGGTCATGGTGCGCACGCGCACGCCGTGCGAGCTCGCCGAGATCGGCTACGAACGGATGTTCAACCTGTTCGAGGGTCCGCTCCGCGACGAGTGCCCGAAGATCCTGTTCGCGATCGGCTCGCAGCTGACGAACCGTCTCCTGCACACCAGCAGGAAGGTCAGCCGCCTCGCCTTCATGGACGTGACCGGCCGCGTCGCCAAGACGCTGATCGACCTCACCGACGAGCCGGACGCGATGACGCATCCGAGCGGCACGCAGATCCGCATCTCGCGTCAGGAGATCAGCCGCATCGTCGGCTGCTCGCGCGAAATGGTCGGCCGCGTGCTCAAGCAGCTCGAAGAGCAGGGCATGATCACGGTGTCGGGCAAGACGATCGTCGTCCTCGGCACGCGCGGCGTGTAGCAGCGGATCAGCCGCGCTCGACGACCCTGAGCGCGGGTTCCCTGGCGCGCGCCGGTGTGCGCGATGCCCTTTTTTCCGGCTCGTAGACCATGTAGACGTCCGCGCGCGCGTAGTGGCTGCCGGGCCGCGGCGCCGGGTGGTGGACGAAGCCGAGGCTCTCGTAGAGCCTGAGCGCGGGGCCGAGCCGCTTGCTCGATTCGAGGAACAGCGTGGTCCCGCCGAGCCGCTCGAACTCGGCGATCGCGGCTTCGAGGAGACGCCGTCCCGCACCGAGCCCGCGAAAGCCGGTCTCGACCGCCATCTTCGAAAGCTCGTACACGCCCGGCGCTTCCTTGAGCAGCGCGCACGTGCCGATGACTTCGCCGTCGAGCGCCGCGAACAGGATCCTGCCGCCGCGATCGATGACGAGCTTCTTCGCGTTCGACAACGTCTCGCGATCGACCGGCTCGACCACGAACCAGCGCTCGAGCCACTCGGTGTTGATGCGATCGAAATGCACGGCCCATTCCTCGCGGAACGGGTGGATCTCGATCGGCGCTGCGAGCACGCGCTCGCGCTCATGCGCGATCTCGGCGGCGAGGCGGCCGCTCGCGATGTCGTTTTCGAAGCTCGTCAGCGCGTCGATCAGCGAGCCCTGCCCGCGCAACGCCGCCGCACGCGCGCCGCGCCGGATCGCGCACCAGACGGGACCGAGCTTGTCGAGCTTGCGCTCGGCGTCGGCCGTCAATTCGAGCATCCCGCGCCGCGCATCGGACGCGTCGGCGCGCCGCGTGATCCAGCCGCCCTTGCGCAGCTTCGCCGCGAGCTGGCTCACGGCCGGGTGCGTCTGCCCGATCGCCGCGGCGATCTCGGTGACCGTGGCCGGGCCCTTCACATGCAGGTAGCGCAGCACCGGGAACCAGTGCGCATCGATGTCGGCGCCGGCGTCTCGATAGGCGGCGTTGGCGGCGGCGTAGAGGCTTTCGCTGATCGCCTTGAAGCGGCTGCCGAGGGCGAGCTCGGCCTGGGAGTGCAGGAACATGCGGCTAATCGTAAGCGGTTACGTAAGTGCTAACGTAACTCAGTTCCAAGCCAAGGGCAACGGCTTTCACCTCTCCCGCTTGCGGGAGAGGCGGCCGAAAGGCCGGGTGAGGGCCATCGGAGCGAAGCCTGCCCTCACCCCAACCCTCTCCCGCAAGCGGGAGAGGGGAAAGGCGCTACGCCTCTTCGGCGAACAACCGCGCCAGCGCAGCGCCGGGATCCGGTGCCCGCATGAACGTCTCGCCGACCAGGAACGCCTCTATCCCCTCCGTCCGCAACCGCGCGACATCGTCCGGCGTCCGGATCCCGCTCTCGGTCACGAGCAGCCGGTCGTACGGAATCTGCGCCGCGAGCCGCAGCGTCGTCTCGATCGAGGTTTCGAACGTACGCAGGTCGCGGTTGTTGACGCCGATCAGCGGCGCCGGAATCGCGAGCGCGCGTTCGAGCTCCTCCTCGTCGTGCACTTCGACGAGCACGTCGAGATCGAGCTCGGCGGCGAGGAGCGCGAGCTCCAGCAATGACGCATCGCCGAGCGCCGCGACAATCAGGAGAATGCAGTCCGCGCCGATCGCGCGCGCCTCGTACACCTGGTACGGATCGAGCACGAAGTCCTTGCGCAGCACCGGCAGCTTGCACGCGTTGCGCGCCGCTTCGAGGAACGCTTCGCAGCCCTGGAAGAAATCGGCGTCCGTCAGCACGGAAAGACAGGCCGCGCCGTGCGCCTCGTAGCTCCGCGCGATCGCGGCGGGATCGAAGTCGGTGCGCATCACGCCCTTGCTCGGGCTCGCCTTCTTGATCTCGGCGATGATCGCGGGAAGGCCGTCCTCGATCTTGCTTTCGAGCGCGGCGGCGAACGCGCGCGTCGGCGGCTGGTCCGCGGCGCGCGCCGACAGCTCGGTCAGCGACACGCGCGCGCTGCGGTCGCGGATTTCCTCGACCTTGCGCGCGAGAATCTTCTTGAGGATGTCGCCCATCGCCCTAGCGTGCGGCGAGCCGCCGCGTCGTCTCCGCGAAGTGGTCGAGTTTCGCGCGGGCGGCGCCGCTCGCCAAGACCTTGCGCGCGGTCGCGACGCCGTCTCCGACCGAGGCCGCAAGCCCCGCGACGTAGAGCGCCGCGCCGGCGTTCAGCGCGACGACCTCGCGCGCCGGGCCCGGGCGGTCCTCCAGCGCCTCGAGCACGCGCGCCCGCGACGCCATCGCGTCCGCGACCGCGAGCTCGCGCGTCGCGACGCGCGCGACGCCGAGCGCCGCGGGATCGAGCTCGTATTCGCGCACGGTGCCGTCGCGCAGCTCCGCGACCGTCGTCGGCGCGCCGAGCGAGATCTCGTCGATGCCGTCCTGGCCCCAGACGATCATCGCGCGCGTCGCGCCGAGCCGCTGCAGCACGCGCGCCTGGATGCCGACGAGATCGGGATGGAACACGCCCATCAGGATGTTCGGCGCGCCGGCGGGATTCGTCAGCGGCCCGAGGATGTTGAACAGCGTGCGCACGCCGAGCTCGCGCCGCACCGGCGCGACGACCTTCATCGCCGGATGATGGTTCGGCGCGAACATGAAGCCGATGCCGGTCTCCTCGAGGCACTGCGCGACGCCGCCGGCATCGAGATCGATCGCGGCGCCGAGCGCTTCGAGCACGTCGGCGCTGCCCGACTTCGACGACACGCCGCGATTGCCGTGCTTGCCGACGCGCGCGCCGGCCGCGGCGACGACGAACATCGAGGCCGTCGAGATGTTGAAGCTGTTCGCGCCGTCGCCGCCCGTGCCGACGATATCGACGAAGTGCTCGTAGCGCGGCGTCTCGACGCGCGAAGCGAGCTCGCGCATCACCGACGCCGCCGCCGCGATCTCGCCGACCGTCTCCTTCTTGACGCGCAACCCGGCGACGATCGCCGCGATCAGCGTCGGCGAGACTTCGCCGCGCATGATCTGGCGCATCAGGTCGATCATCTCGTCGTGGAAGATCTCGCGATGCTCGATCGTGCGCTGCAGCGCTTCCTGCGGGGTGATCGCCACGGCGCTCAGCCTTCGAGGAAATTGCGCAGCAGTGCGTGGCCGTGCTGCGTCAGGATCGATTCCGGATGGAACTGCACGCCTTCGACGGCGAGCGACTTGTGGCGAAGGCCCATGATCTCGTCGCGCTCGCCGTTCGCGTCGACGGTCCAGGCCGAGATTTCGAGGCAATCGGGCAGCGAAGCGTCCTCGACGATCAGCGAGTGATAGCGCGTCGCCTCGAACGGATTCGGCACGCCCCTGAAGACGCCCTTGCCGTCGTGGTGAATCATCGACGTCTTGCCGTGCATGATCGAGCGCGCGCGCACGACCTTGCCGCCGAACGCCTGCCCGATCGCCTGGTGGCCGAGGCAGACGCCGAAGATCGGCACCTGCCCCGCGAGCCGCTCGATGATCTCGAGCGACACGCCCGCCTCGTTCGGCGTGCACGGGCCCGGCGAGATGACGATCGCCTCGGGCCCGAGCGCGCTGAGCGCCGGCACCGTCAGCGCGTCGTTGCGCACGACGCGCACGTCCTCGCCGAGCTCGCCGAAATACTGCACGAGGTTGTAGGTGAAGCTGTCGTAGTTGTCGATCATGAGGACCATGGGACGGCTTATATCATCGAATCGCGGCAGCGTTAACGCGGGTGAAAGCCCACGGCCGATCGTCCGGTCTTGCGGAGTGTCGAAGAAAACCCAATCTTGCAGAGGCGGCGCGACGCAGCGTCGCTCGCGATGGAAGGTGCCCGATGTTCAATCAATCCAACCGTTTGCGCGCCGTCACCGCGGCGGCGCTCGTGCTCTCCGCCGCCGCCTGCGGCCGCATCGGCGCCGGCGAGCGCGCCGTGCTCGTGCCGCCGCCGACGGTCGACGAAACCGCGACCGCCGCGACGAGCGAAAAAGCCGTGCTCGCCGGCGGCTGCTTCTGGGGCGTGCAGGGCGTGTTCCAGCACGTCAAGGGCGTGAGCCAGGCGATTTCGGGCTACACCGGCGGCAATGCGTCGTCGGCGCACTACGAAGACGTCGGTCTCGGCACGACCGGCCACGCCGAGTCGGTGCAGGTCACGTTCGATCCGCGCGTGATCAGCTACGGCGAGATCCTGCGCATCTATTTCTCGGTCGCGCACGATCCGACGCAGAAGAACCGCCAGGGTCCCGACACCGGCACGCAGTACCGCTCGGCGATCTTCCCGCGCGACGAGTCGCAGAAGAAGATCGCGGACGCCTATGTCGCGCAGCTCGACGCGGCGAAGACGTTCGGCGCACCGCTCGCGACGACGATCGAGCCCGGCAAGACGTTCTACCGCGCCGAGGACTACCATCAGGATTTCCTCGTGCAGAACCCGAGCTATCCGTACATCGTCGTCAACGATCTCCCGAAGATCGAGAACCTGCGCAAGATGTTCCCGGATCGCTACGCGAGCGAGCCCGCGCTGACCGCGGTCTCGGTTTCGGTGCGCTGATCCTCAGCGCGCGGCGTCGAGCAGCGCCTTGAAGCGCGCGAGCTCGGCGCCGTCGAGATCGGACACGATCGCCGTCGGCTGATCGTCGAGCGTGCCCCACACCAGCGAGTAGCCTTCGCGGTGCGCCGACGAGACGGCCGGCGTGCTTTCCGGCAAGAGATAAACGTCGATCAGATGCTTGTCGTGGCGATAGACGAGCACCGGCACGCGCTGCGCACCTGCATAGTCGATGCGCCCGCCGACCAGCGGAAAACCCTGCTCGGCGAAATCGCGCACGAGCGGCGCCTGCGGCAGCTTGCCGGCGAACCACGGCCGCACGGTGTGGCGGTCGCTCGACACGACGTCGACCGGCGAATTCGCCGCGAGCGCGCGCCAGTGGCTCGCGAAGAGATCGTTGACGACCTGGTCGCGGCCCGCGCCGGGATGCCAGGTCAACGTCACGACGCTGCCGGCGATGAACGCGAAGAAACACGCGGCGGCGAGTCGCCACCACGCGGGCACGCGACGCGGCGCGATGCGACGTGCCGGCTGCTCGACGCGCGCTTCGCGGATGCGCTCGCGCAACGACGCGGGCGCCGTGTAGCGCGGCGCTTCGGTGCGCACGGCATGACGCAACTGGCCGAGCTGCGTCAGCACGGCCTGGCACTCGGCACAGCCGTCGACGTGCGCTTCGAGCGCGCGCGCTTCGGCGCGATCGAGCTCGCCGTCCAGATAGGGTTCGATGAGCCGCTTCGCCTCGTTACAGTCCATCACCGTCCCTCCGGAGAAGCCGCGAGCGATTTCTGCAGGTGCGCACGCCCGCGCGCGAGCCGCGACATGACCGTGCCGATCGGCACGGCCAGCACGTCGGCGATCTCGCGGTACGAAAGGTCCTCGATCTCGCGCAGGATAACGACCTCGCGAAACTCGACCGGCAGCGCGCTCAGGTGCTTTTCGATCAAGCGGCCGCGCTCGGCGGCCTGCGCGCTCGCCTCGGTCGTGCCGGGATCGACCGGCTCGTCGGCGACGACGTGCGCGCGCGGCTGTTCGCGACGCCGTGCATTGAGCGCGGCGAGACACGAGTTGCGCACGATCGCGAGCCACCACGCGCGCGCGTTGCCGCCCGCGTAGGTGTGCGCCGAGCGCGCGGCGCGCAGGAACGCATCGTGCACCGCGTCGGCCGCGTCGTGCTCGTTGCCGAGCAGCCAGCGGCCGAGGTTGTACGCGGCATCGAGATGCTCCTGCGCGAGCTCGGACACCCACGAGACGGTCGCCGTCGACGTCATGCAGCGATGCTACTTGTGCACGTGCACGACGCCGGCCATGAACGGATGCACCGTGCAGAAGTAGCGGAAGTCGCCCTCATGATCGAAAGTATGCTCGTAGCGATCGTCGGTATCGAGCGC
>DATFRS010000379.1:0-2146 GCA_035263065.1 Rhodanobacteraceae bacterium | reverse complement strand
CCGGCGATCGGCCTCGACGTGCGCCGCTCGACCGGTGCGAACGTGCTGGCGACGCTGAATGCGGTCAAGGCCGTCGTCGCCGACCTGCGCAACGGGCCGATGAAGGAGCGCGGGCTCGGCATCGAGCAGTCGTTCGACTCGGCGCTGTTCATCAATCGCGCGGTGTCGCTGCTGACCGAGAACCTGATCATCGGCGCGCTGCTGTCGCTGCTCTGCGTCTGGTGGTTCATGCGCGACTGGCGCGCGACGCTGCTGATTGCGAGCGCGATTCCGGTGTGCCTGCTCGCGACGTTCGGCGCACTCGATCTCGGCGGACGCAGCCTCAACGTGATCTCGCTCGCGGGCCTCGCGTTCGCGGTCGGCATGGTCGTCGAAGGCGCGATCGTCGTGTCGGGCAACATCATCCGGCTGAAAGAGGCCGGCATGACACCGCTCGAAGCCGCGAAGACCGGCACCGAGCAGGTCGTGCCCGCTCTGATCGCCTCGACGATCACGACGATCGCGGTGTTCCTGCCCGTGTTGTTCCTGCGCGACGTCGAAGGCCAGATCTTCGCCGACCTCGCGCTCACGATCTCGATCGCGGTTGCGCTTTCGATCGTCGTCGCGATCACCGTGCTGCCCGCGGCGGCCGGCGGCTGGCTCAAGGCGAAGAAGCTCAAGTCCGGCTACGGCGACGGCTGGCCGGCGCTGACCGAGCGCATCCTGCGCTGGACCGACACGCGGCCGAAGCAAATCGGCTGGGTCATGGGCCTCCTCGTGCTGCCGCTCGTGCTGTCGTGGTACTTCCTGCCCAAGCTCGACTACCTGCCGCCGGTGAAGCGCGCGGCGATCGACGTGTTCTTCAGTTTTCCGCCCGGCATGAGCCCTGAAAAGGTCAACAACGAAATCGGCAACAAGCTCATCGAGCGTCTTTCGCCCTACATGAAAGGCCAGAAGCAGCCGGCGCTCAAGAACTACTACATCTGGCTCTGGCCCGGCGGCGGCACGATCGGTGCGCGCGTCGTCGACGAAAAGCGCATCGGCGATCTCGAGAAGCTCATGCGCGACGAGATCACGGTCGACTTCCCGGATACGCGCGCGTTCGCGACCGAAGGCGAGCTCTTCGGCGGCGTCGGCGGCTCGGCGCGCTCGGTGGCGATCCACCTGCAGAGCGACGATGCCGACACGCTGAACCGCGTCGCCGAGGAAGGCCGCAAGCTGCTCGAGCAGAAATTCCCCGGCGCGAACGTGCAGGCGAATCCGAACACGGACCAGACGACGCTCGAATTGCATGCGATCCCGAACGATCGCCGCATGGCCGAGGCCGGCTGGGACCGCAACTCGCTCGGCACGATCGTGCGCGCGCTCGGCGACGGTGCGTGGCTTGGCGAATACTTCGACGGGCAGACGCGCCTGCCGATCATCCTGCGCGCCGATCGCCGCGAGACACCCGAGGAACTGGCCGAAGCGCCGCTCGTGACGCCGAGCGGTCAGGTCATCCCGCTCGGCGACGTGATCTCGCTCGAAACCGCGGTCGGCCCGAGTCAGATTCGCCGTCTCGATCATCGCCGCACGGTCACGCTGACGATGGATCCGCCGCAGACGCTCTCGCTCGAGGACGCGCTGAAGACGATCCAGAACGACGTCGTACCGGCACTCAAGGCGAAGCTGCCGCCCGACGCCAACATCCGCCTCGCCGGCAGCGCGGACCGCCTGCAGGCGACGGTCGCGACGATGGGCAAGAACTTCGTGCTCGCGCTGATCGTGCTCTTCATGCTGATGGCCGCGATGTTCCGCTCGCTGCGCGACGCACTGGTCGTCGTGCTGACGGTGCCGGTCGCGCTGGTCGGCGGCGTGCTCGGCCTTCGCGTGCTGGGCGCGGTCGCGTTCCAGCCGCTCGATCTATTGACGATGATCGGCTTCATCATGATGGTCGGCGTGATCGTCAACCACTCGATCCTCCTCGTCGACCGCACGCGCGATGCACAGAACCACGGGCATTCGCTCGAGGAATCGATCCGCCTCGCGCTGAACCAGCGCCTTCGCGCGATCCTCGCCTCGACGCTGACCGGCGCGCTCGGCGCGCTGCCGATGGCGGTAAACCCTGGGCCGGGCAGCGTCATCTATCGGGGACTCGCCGCGGTCAACGTCGGCGGCGTGGTGGTCG
>DATFRS010000378.1:0-18816 GCA_035263065.1 Rhodanobacteraceae bacterium | reverse complement strand
AAGCGGGGACCCAGTGCCTTTCCAATGAAGTCGCTGGGTTCCCGCATTCGCGGGAACGACGGAATATCAATGGCGGAAATGGCGCACGCCGGTGAACACCATCGCCATGCCGTGCTCGTCCGCGGCGGTGATCACTTCGTCGTCGCGCATCGAGCCGCCGGGCTGGATCACCGCGCGGATGCCGGCTTCGGCCGCAGCGTCGATGCCGTCGCGGAACGGAAAGAACGCATCCGACGCCATGCCGCAGCCGCGCACTTCGAGCCCGGCTTCGGCGGCTTTCATCGCGGCGATCTTCGCGCTGACGACGCGGCTCATCTGGCCCGCGCCGATGCCGACCGTGTAGCCGTCGCGCGCGTAGACGATCGCGTTCGACTTCACGAACATCGCGACGTGCCACGCGAACAGGAGATCGCGCAGCTCCGCCGCATCCGGCACGCGCTTGGACACGACCTTGAGGTCGGTCATCAGCAGCGTGTCGCGATCGGAGTCCTGCACGAGGAGGCCGCCTTCGATGCGCTTGTAGTCGAACGCCTGCGGCGCGTTCTCGTCCCAGTGGCCGCTCGCGAGCACGCGCACGTTCGGCTTCGCCGACAGCGTCGCCAGCGCCTTCGCGTCGATGTCGGGCGCGATCACGACCTCGACGAACTGGCGCTTGATGATCGTGTCGGCGGTTTCGGCGTCGAGCGTGCGGTTGAACGCGATGATGCCGCCGAACGCCGAGACCGGGTCGCAGGCGTAGGCGTGCTCGTAGGCCTCGCCGAGGTCCTTGCCGAGCGCGACGCCGCACGGATTGGAATGCTTGACGATGACGCAGGCCGGCGTCTTGCGGAACGCCTTGACGCATTCGAGCGCCGCGTCGGCGTCGGCGATGTTGTTGAACGAGAGCTCCTTGCCCGCGAGCACGCGCGCCGCGGCGACCGTGCCGGCCGGCACGTGCTGCTCGACGTAGAGCGCGCCGCCCTGGTGCGGATTCTCGCCGTAGCGCAGCGTCTGCTTCAGCTCGAACGAAAGATGCAGCGTGGGCGCGAACGGCTCGATGCGCTCGCTGTCGGGGCGCGAGCCGAGGTAGTTCGCGATGACCCCGTCGTAGCGCGCCGTGTGGCCGTACGCTTTCGCGGCGAGTCGGCGCCGCAGCGTGAGGCGCGTGCCGCCGTGCGCGAGCGCCTCGAGGATCTCGGCGTAGTCGGTCGGATCGACGACGACGGTCACGTGCTCGTGATTCTTCGCCGCCGCGCGCAGCATCGCCGGGCCGCCGACGTCGATGTTCTCGATCGCGTCGGCGAGCGTGCAGTCGGGGCGCGCGGTCGTCGCTTCGAACGGATAGAGATTGACGACGAGCAGGTCGATCGGCGCGATATCGTGCTGCGACATCACCGCATCGTCGGTACCGCGCCGGCCGAGCAGGCCGCCGTGCACTTTCGGGTGCAGCGTCTTGACGCGGCCGTCCATGATCTCGGGGAAGCCGGTCAGCGTCGACACGTCGGTGACCGGCACGCCGGCCTGGCGCAGCGCCGCCGCCGTGCCGCCGGTCGAGACCAGCGAGATGCCGAGCGCGTCGAGGCCGTGCGCGAAATCGACGAGGCCGGTCTTGTCGGAAACGCTGATCAGCGCCCGCCGGACGGGCACCAGGGTCGCATCGAACATGGGGCGGATCGGGACGGTGAGGGCCGAGAGTATACCGGCGCTTCCGAGCGCGCGTGGAAAAAGCGCGAAGGATCAGCGGCGAGGGCGCACGAACGTGCGATTCGAGCCCCCGCCGACGGGCTTAGTCCGTGAGACCGTACTGATGCAGCTTCTTGCGCAGCGTCGCGCGATTGATGCCGAGCGCGGCCGCGGCCTTGCTCTGGTTGCCGCCGTACCAGGCCATCACTTCGCCGAGCAGCGGCGATTCGACCTCGTGCAGCACGAGCGCGTGCAGGCCTTCGCGCGGCTGCGATTCGACGTCGGCGAGATAGCGGCGCACCGCGCGCGCGACATACTCGCGGAGCGCAGGTTGCAATTGCGGTTCGTGCGCGGCTTCGGCGCGCAGGACACTGACGGCATTCACGAGAAGATGGCCCCGTTGGATGTTCGAACTTCCTTGAGCGGCCAATGTGCACGTTGCGGGTGCACACGGGGAGAGGATATTAGCGCCGCGACGGCGGCTTGATAAGTCCCGTGACGATGATTTTTTGCATCATCGTCGGCGATCTCAACGCGCGCGCGGACTTGCGTGAAGTTCCTCACGCGGCGATGCAGCAAACCCTTCGCTGCGTTCACGCGATCGAGCGCGAGCGATCAATCGCCGAACTTGAACTCGAATGCGACCGCGTTCTTGCCGGGATCGGCAACCTCGAACACGAGCGCGGTGCTCGCGCCCGGTGCAAGTCCCGTCGCGATCGTGCGCGGGTCGCTGACGTAGTCGCGCGGCTGGAAGCGGCGCATCGCGATGCGCGTCTCGTCGAGATCGGAGAGCGTGATCTCGACGGTCGGAAACGCCTGCGCAAACGCGGCGTCGTTGCGCACGGTCGCCGAGATGATCAGCGCGCCCGGCACCGACGGATGCGGACGGATGTCGCGCGACAGGAGCTCGAGCTCGCCGACGTCGTGACGCGGCGGCAGCGTGCACCCGACGCGCGCGCACGCGGGATCGAGGATGCCGCGCACGCGCGCGTCGTCGAGCCACAGCGCGCGCTCGGCCCATGCGATCTGCCCGCCGAGCGCGAGCGTCAGCACGACGCTGCCGGCGATCCAGGTCCCGTTGCGCCGCGGCCGCGCGCGATGGCGCCGCGTGAACGCCGGCGTCACCGGCCGCTCCTGCGCGCGCGGGCGATCGTCGGGATCGAACAGCAGCGCGCCCTGGTTCGGACTCGGCCGGAACACCGGCAGCCCAAGCTGCGGCGGCGCGACCTGCGTCGGATGCGGCTCGAGGTTGCCGATCGGCTCGGGCGGCAGCTGCTCGGTCAGCGTGCGCAGCGCGTCGAAGACGGCATTGCAGTGCCCGCAGCGCACGCTGCCGATCGTCGCCGCGAGATCGGCGCCGGTCAGGCGGAAAATCGTCAGGCACTCGGGGCACTGCGTGTACATGGAGGGGATTCTAGTGGTGTCCGGGCGCTTTGTAGGGGGACGGAGTCACAACCGATGCGGCGAAGGCGCTGGGTCCCGCTTTCGCGGGGATGACGCAGGTCTTTGGTGATTTGCTCCTCGCTTTCGCTCTTCGGGTCCCCTCTCGGCCGCGGCAAGCGCGCGGAGGAAAAAGCCGCGAAGCGGTCGCGCGCAGGATGCGCGCGAGTTCGCTGCCTGTACAGGGACGTACTGTCAGCGAACCCCGCCGCGCGCTTGCGAAGTCGCCGGCACCGCCGGCGACCGCGGCCGCGAGGGTGCCGTTTTCTTTGGTTACTTTCTTTTGGGCAAGCAAAAGAAAGTAACCGGCCGACAGGATGTCGGACGAACGCACACGGACGTGAGTTGGTTGTCGCGATTGCGCCAAAAGCCAACGTCAAAATGGATTCCGGCTTCCGCCGGAATGACGAAGGCGAGTGGCTTCCGCCGGAATGACGAAGGTGGGCGGACGGCGAGCGATCACCCCGGATCAACCGCCGGCGCCCAGGTCAGAGAGTGCGGATCGAACCCTTCCTGCAGCGAAGGCTTGACGATCCTAAAGTACGGCGACACGTCGAAATCGCGCGGCGCGTACAGGCTCGAGTCGCGGATGTGCAGGATCTCGCGCTCCTGGTCCTTGCCGGCCTTGCCCTTCGAGCGCGCGATCTCGACGTCCGGCAGCACCGGATAGCGCACCGACGCGAACGCGGCCGCGATCAGCGACGAGCAGATCGCACGGGTCGGGTCGCCGCTGCCGATCGAGAGCAGGCGCCGCTTGTACTTGTCCGGCACCGGCGGCGTGCGCACGAGATAGCGCGCAAGATCGACGACGTTGCGCACGTCGTACTGGTTGCCGATGCGGTCGGCGGCATACTTGATCAGCGCGTCGACCTCGACGTCGGTGAGCCCGACCGGCCGGCAGATGCGCGTGTGCCAGTGCACGTAGTGCTCGAGCGGCATCACGCGCACGCCTTCGTTGATGTCGGCTTCGATGAAGAGCAGCGTCTCGCCGTGGCGCTCGCCGAGCGCATCGCCGATGAACAGCGCCGCGTGCGACCAGGTCGACTGCGTGATGTAGCGGATCGCGCTCGAGAAGCGGCTCGTGCCTTCGACGAGCAGCACGTCGCCCTTGCGCAGCGCTGCCGCGAGGAGGTCGGGGCGGCTGGTCGTCACGTGCGCGTTGCCGCGCGGCTCGGACAGATAGTGGGCGAGACGACGGCCGATCCAGCGCAGCGGGTGCACGATGTCCTCCGGTTTCCTGGCGCCGCGAAATGTCAGGCGCGGCGGCGGCCGCTGATGCGGACCCAGTCCTCGCGCGTGTCGACGGCGAGCGCGTCGAACCATTCCGCGTAGCGCTCGACGAGCGCGGTTTCCTGACCGCCGAGGATGCCCGAAAGTGCGAGCCCGCCGCCGGGCTTTACACAACGCGCGATGTCGCAAGCGAGCTCGTCGAGGGGTCCGGCGAGGATGTTCGCGACGAGCGCGTCGGCCGGGATCTCGGGGAAGTCCTCGGGCGCGTAAAGGTCGAGACGCGCGGCGACGCCGTTGCGCCCGGCGTTGTCGCGGCTCGCGGCGAGCGCCTGCGGATCGTTGTCGACGCCGGCGACGCGCGCCGCGCCGAGCTTCAGCGCCGCAATCGCGAGCACGCCCGAGCCGCAGCCGTAGTCGATGACGGTCCTGCCGGCGAGGTCCTGCGCGTCGAGCCATTCGAGGCAGAGCGCGGTCGTCGGATGCGTGCCGGTGCCGAACGCGAGGCCGGGATCGAGCCGCACGACGACGTCGTCGGCGCTCGCGGCATCGGGCTCGACGTTCCACGGATAGATCCAGAGCCGGCGCCCGAAGCGCATCGGCTTGAACTGGTCCATCCAGACGCGCGTCCAGTCCTGATCCTCGACGACGCGGAAGCCGATGCGCTCCGGCGCGAGATCGGGCACGAGCTCGGTCAGCGCATGCACGAGGCCGACGCGATCGCTGCCCTCTTCGAACAACGCGGAGAGCGCGATCTGCGGCCAGAGCGGCGTCTCGCCGGGTGCGGGCTCGAAGATCGGATGGTCCTCGGCGTCGAGCAGCGTCACCGCGAGCGCGCCGAGATCCTCGAGCGCGGCTTCGAGGTCGGCCTGCTGTTCGGCCGCGACGATGAGCGAGAGTTCGAGCCAGGCCATGCGCCGCTCAGCGGCAGTTTTCGAGCGGTTCGACGTCGGAAGACTTCATGTCGGCCTTGACCTTGTGCATGTGGCCGTTGAGCGTGCGCGTCCACACCGGAATGTCGGTCTTGAGGCCGAGCATGACGATGCACGCGGCGCCCTTGCGGGTGCGCGACTGCTCGAGCACGATCAACGTCGGCGGCTTCGACGCGACGAGCGCTTCGAGCTCGACGAACGACAGCGCGCGGCCGTCGACGAGGTAGTTCTTGTTCGCCTTCGGCGCGACGTCGATGCCGCCTTCGTCGGGTCGCGCCGGCGCCTCGGAGCACGCGCCGAGCACGAGCGACAACGCCGCAGCCGCAATGCATGCACGCACGCGGGCCATCGCTAGCCGAGCCCGATCGCCTTCTCGCGCTGCTCGGCGATGCGGCGCTCGAGATAGTGGATGTTCTGCCCGCCGGCCTGGAAGCCGCCGTCGGCGAGGATGCGCTGCTGCAGCGGCACGTTGGTCTTGATGCCCTCGACGACCATCTCCGACAGCGCGATGCGCGCGCGGGCGATCGCGGTCGCGCGGTCGCGGCCGTGCACGATGAGCTTGCCGATCATCGAATCGTAGTTCGGCGGGATGCGGTAGCCGTCGTAGAGGTGCGTGTCGACGCGCACGCCGGGGCCGCCGGGCGACTCGAAGCGCTTCACGGTGCCGGGGCTCGGCATGAACGTGTCCGGATCCTCGGCGTTGATGCGGCACTCGATCGCGTGGCCGGTGAACTTGATGTCCTCCTGGCGCAGCGAGAGCTTCTCGCCGGCGGCGATGAGGAGCTGCTCGCGCACGAGATCGGTGCCGGTGACGAGCTCGGTCACCGGATGCTCGACCTGGATGCGCGTATTCATCTCGATGAAGTAGAAGCGCCCGTTCTCGTAGAGGAACTCGAACGTGCCGGCGCCGCGATAGCCGATGCGAAGGCACGCCTCGACGCAGACCTTGCCGATCGCAGCGCGCTGTTCCGGCGTGATGCCGGGCGCCGGCGCTTCCTCGACGACTTTCTGGTGGCGGCGCTGCATGGAACAATCGCGCTCGCCGAGATGGATCGCGTTGCCCTGGCCGTCGGCGAGCACCTGGATCTCGACATGGCGCGGGTTCTCGAGGAACTTCTCCATGTAGACCTGCTCGTTGCCGAACGCGGCCTTCGCTTCGGTGCGCGTCATCGAGATCGCGTTGTGCAGATGCGCCTCGGTGTGCACGACGCGCATGCCGCGCCCGCCGCCGCCGCCGGCGGCCTTGATGATGACGGGATAGCCGATCTCGCGCGCGATTTTCCCGTTGGTGATCGGATCGTCGCCGAGCGGACCGCCCGAGCCCGGCACGCACGGCACGCCGGCCGACTTCATCGCCTTGATCGCCTCGACCTTGTCGCCCATGAGGCGGATCACGTCGGCGGTCGGGCCGATGAAGATGAAGCCCGACTTCTCGACGCGCTCGGCGAAGTCGGCGTTTTCGGAAAGAAAGCCGTAGCCCGGATGGATCGCCTGCGCATCAGTGACTTCGGCCGCGGCGATGATCGCAGGCACGTTGAGATAGCTTTCCGCAGCGGGCGCAGGTCCGATGCAAATCGATTCGTCGGCCATGCCGACGTGCTTGAGGTTGCGGTCGACGGTGGAATGCACCGCGACCGTGCGGATGCCGAGCGCGTGGCATGCACGAAGCACGCGAAGCGCGATCTCGCCGCGATTGGCAATGACGACCTTGTCGAGCATGCGCGTCAGCCGATCACGAACAGGGGTTCGTCGAACTCGACCGGCTGCCCGTTGCCGACCAGCACCGCGAGCACCGTGCCCGCGACGTCCGCTTCGATCTGGTTGAACATCTTCATCGCTTCGATGATGCCGAGCGTGTCGCCGGTCTTGACCTTCTGGCCGACCTTGACGAACGGCGGCGCCTCCGGATTCGACGACGCGTAGAACGTACCGACCATCGGCGCCGTGACGACGTGGCCTTCCGGCAGCGACTTGTCGGCGGCCGGCGCCGCATTCGCGGCGGGTGCCGCAGACTGCGGTTGCGGCTCGACGCGCGCCGGATGCGCCGGCGCGGGCGCCTGCACCGTCGTGACGGTGCCCTTCGGAATGCGCGAGAGACGCACGGTCTCTTCGCCTTCCTTGATCTCGAGCTCGGCGAGATTCGATTCCTCGAGCAGGTCGATCAATTTCTTGATCTTGCGGAGGTCCATGAGGACTCCTTCGGAAAAGTTGCGTTGACGATGGAATTCAGTCGGCGAGCCGCTTCAGCGCCGCGGTGAGCCCGAGGCGGTAGCTGTCGGCACCGAAGCCGGTGATGACGCCGACGGCGAGGTCGGCGAGGTACGAGTGGTGCCGGAACGGCTCGCGCGCGTGGACGTTCGAGAGGTGCACCTCGACGAACGGGATCGCGACTGCCGCGAGCGCGTCGCGGAGCGCGATGCTCGTGTGCGTCAGCGCGCCCGGGTTGATCACGATGAAAGCCGTGCCGTCCTTCGCCGCCGCGTGCACGCGGTCGATCAGCGCGCCTTCGGCGTTCGACTGGAAGGCGTCGAGTTCGTGGCCCGATGCCTGCGCGATCGCAACCAGATCGGCGTTGATCGCCGCCAGCGTGGTAGATCCGTAGGTCTTCGGCTCACGGTTCCCCAGGAGGTTCAGGTTGGGTCCGTGCAGCACCAGGATCTTGGCCAAGGTGCGACGCCTCGCCGAAAAGGGCGGCTAGTCTCGCCGAGGCGGCCTGTTCTGTCCAGTTTCGGTGCATTTCGCTGCCAGTAGCCGACGTTCGGCGAAAACGGGCGCCTGCCAACGGCGCCCTCGAGCGCCCCGATCGCCGGCCGGGCGTGTCCGATTCGGGCGAGCCGAACGTAGTGATCGGTTCAACGCCCCACGGCCCGACGGCCCGATCCGATCATGAATCCGCCACGCCTCCTGCGCACGCTGATCGCCGGCAAGTTCCGGCATCCGACCGGCCTACTCGGCCGCCTCGCCGGCAAGGCAATGGCGAGCGGCAACCGCAAGGCGGTCGAGTGGACCGTGGCGCGGCTCGAGATCGCGGAGCGCGACAGCGTGCTCGAAGTCGGCTTCGGTCCCGGCGTCGGCATCGAATGCGCGGCGCGGCGCGCGACGGGCGGCCGCGTGTGCGGCGTCGACCGCTCGCCGACGATGGTCGACGTCGCGCGCCGGCGCAACGTCGCGGCGGTTCTCGCAGGGCGCGTCGACCTTCGCGAAGCCGACGCGATGCAGCTGCCGTACGCGAGCCTCTCGTTCGACAAGGTGTTCTCGGTGCACTGCATCTATTTCTGGAGCGATCCGGTGCGCACGCTCGAGGAGCTGCGCCGCGTGCTCGCGCCGGGCGGGCGCATCGCGATCACCGTGCTGCCGAAGACGCCCTGGCTCGAGACGAAGACGAAGCCGCCGGAGCATCTCTTCACGCTCTACGAGGCTTCCGAGATCGTCGAGCTTCTCGAGGACGCCGGATTCCGCGACGTGCGACTCGAGCACGACGCGCGGCCCGAGCGCCTGCGCTGCGAGTGCATCACGGGAGTGCGCTGATGTTCGTTCGAACGCTGCTGCTTGGCCTTGCGCTCGTCGTTTCGCTGCCGCTTCGCGCGGCGGCGCCGACGCCGGACGGCCTGCGCCTGTCGCGCTTCCTCGATGCGACGCACGTCGAGGAGCGCTGGCCCGCCGGCGTGCACGTCGCGTGGGAAACCGGCCTGCCGGACGGCAAGCCCGAGAAGAACGCGGGCCGCCACACGCACTGCAGCGCGTTCGTCGCGTCGGTCGCCAAGCAGCTCGGCGTCTACATCCTCCGGCCGCCCGAACACGGGCAGGCGCTGCTCGCGAACGCGCAATACGACTGGCTCGCGGGCGCCGGCGCGGCGCAGGGCTGGCACGGCGTGCCGACCGGCGCGGAAGCGCAGGAAGCCGCGAATCGCGGCGAGCTCGTCGTCGCGACGTACCGCAATCATCGCGACGACAAGCCGGGCCACATCGCGATCGTGCGGCCGAGCTCGAAGACGCTTCGCGAGATCGAGACCGACGGCCCCGAGATCACGCAGGCCGGCGGCACGAACTACCTCGGCACGACGCTGAAACGCGGCTTCGCCGGACATCCCGCAGCCTGGGACAACGCCGAGGTCCGCTACTACGCGCACGCGATCGACTGGTCGCGATGGCCGCGCCGCTGACACTTCACCACCACGCAGAGGAATCGAACCGTTTCATGGGCAAACTGCTGTTGAGAATCGCCGTCGTCTACTTCGGCATGGGCACCGGGCTCGGCATGTACATGGCGATCAGCCACGATCTGACCGCCGCTCACGTGCACGGCCACGTGCAACTGCTTGGCTGGGTATCGCTCGCGCTGTGCGGGCTGGTCCATCTGACCTTTCCGACGCTGCAGCGACACTGGCTCGCGAAGGTGCACTTCGTGCTGCACAACGTCGGGCTCCCGGTCGGCATGATCTCGCTGTTCTTCTTCCTGCGCGGTCACGCCGACATGATGCCGTTCGTCGCCATCGGCGCGAGCGTCGCCGCGCTCGGCGTCGTCGCGTTCATCGCGCTCGTCATGACGCAGATCGGCGCGGCGCAAGCGGCGAAATAGTCAAGCGTTGGCGGCGCCGTCGTGTCCGATCCCACCGAAGCCCTAGTGCTCGATCTCCTCGAGTGGATCGGCACGCGGCGCCGCCGCTACATCGACGTCATGGATGTTTGGCGCACGTCATGCCCGCGTCTTCCCGTCTGGGAGGAAGCGAACGACCGCGGTTTCGTCGAGCGCCACCAGCGCGGTGCGGCGAGCTTCGTCACGGTGACCGAGCGCGGCCTCGCGTTCCTGCGCGAGCGCCGCGCGTAGCGCCTGTCCGATTCGCGCATCCCGAACGTAGACACAGGGGACGGCCGCGACGCTCCGACGCCGCTCCGTCGACTCGTCAATCGCATGGGAAAAGGAACGATGAAACGCAAGGAAACGATCAGCCGCGTCGCCGCGACACGGATCCGTCTCGCCCTCGCGTGCGCCGGCGCGCTGGCCTCGGCGCCCGCGCCCGCGCTCGACCACGGCGAGTACGTCGCGCTCCGCGCGATCTACGATGCGACGAACGGCGATGCCTGGTTCGATCGCGCCGGCTGGGACGCCGACGTCGAAGCCGACGTCTGCGACGACGGCGCCGGCAATGCGTGGACCGGCGTCGTCTGCGATCCCGGCACGGGTCACGTCGTCGAGATCCTGCTCGCCGGCAACAACCTCACGGGCTCGCTGCCGGACCTGCGCGGCCTGCCGGAAGTGCATTACTTCGATTTCGACTTCAATGCGATCGGCGGCACGCTGGCATCGGCGCACCTCGAATCGCTGGCGCAGCTCGACACGTTCCATGCGGTGCACAACCTGCTCCGCGGCACGATTCCGTCGCTGCAGTCGCTGTCGCTGCTGCAGGAGTTCATCGTCTCGGAGAACGAGCTCACCGGCCCGCTGCCCGACATCGACGGCCTGACGCTGCTCGGCAACTTCGACGTCAGCTACAACTTCCTGAGCGGCCCGATCCCGAGCGCGACCGTCGACGGCGCGCCGGGCTTCGACGGCCTGCCGAACCTTCGCGAGTTCACCGTCTCGCACAACGAGCTGACCGGCAGCATTCCCTACCTCGGCCACCTGCACGCGCTGACGGCGTTCCGCGTCGGCGACAACCGCCTCTCGGGCGTGCTGCCCGCAGTGCCGCTCGGCGCCGGCGGCGAGACGATCCTCAACGAGGGCGATTCGACGCTGTGCCCGAACGCGCTGATCGACCGGCCGGATCCGGCGTGGGACGACGCGACGGGTGAAAGCCTGCTCGGCCGCACGTGGTATTTCGACGACGCGTTTCCCGGCGGCGCGTGCAGCGAGCTCGTCTTCGCCAACGGCTTCGACGCGCGCGAATTGCCGATCGCGCCGCGCCGCGTCGGCGCGATGGTGCCGATGGAGGAAACGCCATGACATCCGCGAAACCGTTGCGCGCCTTCGCGTCCGTGCTGCTCTCGCTGGGCATCGCGCCGGCGTGCAGCGCGGCGTGGCAATGGAGCAATCCGCAGCCGACCGGCAACTTCGTGCTCGGCGTGACTTTCGGCGACGGCAGGTTCGTCGCGGTCGACGATGCCGGCATGGTCGAGTCCTCGCCCGACGGCATCGCGTGGACCGCGCACGCGTCGGGTGCGACGACGACACCCGAAGACATCGCGTGGGGCGCCGGCACCTACGTGCTCGTCGGATGGGACGGCGAGATCATGACGTCGCCGGACGGCGTCGCGTGGACGACGCGCGATGCGGGCACCGATGCCAACCTCTGGGCGGTCGTCTGGGCGAACGGCCGGTTCGTCGCGGTCGGCGGCTCGGCGGGCGGCACCATCCTGACGTCGCCCGACGGCATCGCGTGGACAGAGCGCACCGCGAATACGCCGAGCATTCTCGCCGGGATCGCGTGGAACGGGTCCGTCTACGTCGCCGTCGGCAGCGAAGGCGCCGTGGTCACGTCGCCCGATGGCGTCGCATGGACGTCGCGCACGTCGGGCACGCAGAACCGCCTCGATTCGATTGCATGGAACGGCAGCGCGTTCGCCGCGGCGGGCGAGGGCGGGCTGATCCTCGTTTCGCCGGACGGCGTTTCGTGGAGCGTCGCGCACGCACCGGACGGCGGCTATCTCGGCGCCATCACCTGGACCGGCGCGCGCTTCGTCGCGGTCGGCGACGGCGGCGCCGCATTGACGTCAGCCGACGGTCGCACGTGGACGCCGGAGGATCTCGGCAGCACCGACAATTTCTACGCGATCACGACCGGCGCCAACGAAGTCGTTGCGATCGGCGAGAGCGGCACGTTCCTGACTTCGCCCGACGGCGTCGCGTGGACGACGCGCTCATCGATCGTCACGCTCGAGGCACTCACGGGCGTCGCATGGAACGGCAACCTGTTCGTCGCGATCGGCGACAACGGGTCGGCGCTCATCTCGCGCGACGGCCTGGTCTGGAGCGCGCAGCCGGGCCTCTTTCCCGGTTACGCGGCCGGCATCACCTGGGGCAACGGCGTCTTCGTCGTCGTCTGCTGGGACGGCTCGATCTTCTCTTCGCCGGACGGCCTCGCGTGGCGTCAGTCGACGACGGCAACCCAACTCGACGCCGTGACGTTCGGCAACGGCGAGTTCGTCGCCGTCGGCGGCGGCGGCGTTCCCGCGATCCTGACGTCGCCGGACGGCATCACGTGGACCGCACAAGCGATCGGCGGTCAGCCCGGCGATGGCCTCGACGCCGTCGCCTGGGGCGGCGGCACGTTCGTCGCCACGGGCGCCTCGATCGGCTCGCTGGGCGATCGCGGCCCGACGCCCGTCTTCACCTCGCCCGACGGCGTCGTCTGGACGCGGCACACGATCGGCAACCTGCCGGGCCCGATCCTCGGCGGCATCGCGTGGGGCAGCGGGCGCTTCGTCGCCGTCGGCTCCGTCGGCGCGGTCGAGCCGCGCGTGATCGCGACGTCGGACGACGGCATCGCCTGGTCGTTCGTCTCTCCGCCGCCGTTCGACGCGCCGGGCGGACTCGCCGGTGTCGTGTGGAACGGCGACGAGTTCATTGCGGCGGGCAGCGTCGGCAACGTGCTGACGTCGCGCGACGGGCTCGCCTGGAATGCCGAAGTCGCCGGCACGCACGACTACTTCCTCGCCGTCGCCGCCTCGCGCGATCGCTGCGTCGCGGTCGGGCTCGGCGGCGTGATCATGCTCGACACGGCGTGCAACGACGCGATCTTCGGCGACGGCTTCGAACCGCGCTGAGCGCCGTGTTGGCCTTCGTGATCGATCTGCTGTTCGCGCCGCCGCGACTCGCGCACGGAACCTGCGTCGCGGCCGGCACGCTGCTTGTCGTCGTCGCGCCGCTCGCCTAAGGCCGCGCGCCCGGCGGCGACGCATCGGGCGCGCGCATCTGCGCCAGCATCAGCGACGCCTGCGCGCGCTCCTCGTCCGCCTCGGCGCCGAGCTTGGAAAACGCGAGCGCGTCGGCGTGCGCGAGCTCGGCCTCGGCGGTCCATGCGCTGTCCTCGCCGAACGCGGCTTCGCGCAATGCGCGCGCCGACGCGAGATCCGCAAGGGCCTCGCTCGTGCTGCCCGTGCGCATCTCTGCGCGTCCGCGCCAGAGCAGCAGCGTCGCGCGCTGCACGTCGGACGGCGCCTTCGCCAGCAGTGCGGACGCCGTCTGCAAGGCGCGCATGGCATCCGCATCGCGGCCGAGCTCGACGAGCGCGGCCGCTTCGACCAGCGCGAGATCGGTCCTGCCGGCCCGCGCGCGCGGACTGTCGTAGCGCGGCGTGTCCTTCTTCAGCGTCTGCACCCAGGCGAGCGCATCGGCGGCGCGCCCGTCGTAGAGATACGCCCAGCCGAGCAGGATGCGCTCCTCCCACATCGACTCGCTGCGGAGATCCGACGCATCCAGCAGCGCACGATACGCATCCGTCCCGCCCGCTTCGCCGCGCATCGCGCGCACGCGCGCCCATGCGATCGGCAAGAGGAACGGCGGCTCGATCGCGTTGCCGTCGTCGCCCGCGAACAGCGCGCGCTCCTCCTCGATGCGCGAGCGCGCTTCGGCGAGATCGCCGCGCTCCGCGGCGATCTCGGCCAGGTTCTCGAGCTGCGCGGCGATCTCGGTGCGCGTGCCGCCGCCGCGGCGGATCGTCGCGACTGCATCTTCCGCGACATGCTGCGCATCGGCGAGCCGGCTCATGCGCTGCAGTACCGCCGAATACGTGCGCAGCGCCTCGGCGACCAGCGGATGATCGGCGCCGAGCGTCGTGCGCTCGTCGTCGAGCAGCGCGTCGAACGTCGCCAGCGCGTCGTCGTTACGACCGAGATAGCAGAGCAGGATGGCGCGCATCGTCACGACGCGGCGCGTTTCCGCGGCCGATGCCGGCGAGGCGACGTCGAGGTCGGCGAGCGCGTCGCGCATCGCGGTCTCGGCAATCGCGAAGTCGGACGAATCGAGCGCCGACAGCGCCGCGATGTAGCTCGCGCGAGCGCGCGCGAACGGCGGCGCCGCGTCGAGGTGATGCAGCAGCGCAAGCGCGCGCTGCGCTTCCTCGCGCTCATGGTCGACGTCGTTGCGGTAGCGGAAGTCGCGCGCGAGGAGCAGGTGCGCCTGCACGGCCTCGATCGACGGTCGCGCGCCGAGTCCCGGCAGCGCGCGACGCGCCTCGTCGGCGGCCTGCGGGAAATCGCGCTGGTTCTCGAGCAGCACGGCAAGCTCGACATGCGCGCGCGCCGCCTCGACGGCATCGCGCCCGAACTCCGCCGTCGCCGACGCAATCGACTCGCGCGCCAGCGCCTCGGCCTTGTCGTCGAGGCCGAGCGCGCCGTAGCTGTCGCGCAGCGCGCGCAGCAGCGCGTCACGGATCGCCGGCTGCGCGGGAAGCCCTGCGCGAAGCTTCGCCGTGCCGTCGTCGAGCAGCTCCTTCGCGCTGATGTCGCGACCGGGATGGAGGTCCGGATCGGCGGTCGCGAAGATGTCGACCATGAAGTCCCTGACCTGCGTCGCCGTGCGCGCCTCGGTCGCCGCGCGCTCGGCCTGCAGCATCGCGAACACCGACACGCCGGCGAGCGCGAGCGCCGCCGTCGCCGCGAGGCCGACCGCGGCGCGATGGCGGCCGACGAACTTGCGCAGGCGATAGGTCGGGCTGTCGCGGCGCGCGGCGATCGGCAGGCCGTCGCGGAAATTGCACAGATCCGCGGCGAGCGCCGCGACCGTCGCGTAGCGGCGTTCGGGCGCACGGCGCAGCGCAGTCATCACGATCGTGTCGAGATCGCCGCGCAGTCGTCGCGCCGGCACCGGTGCCGAAGGCGAAGCGGCTTCGCTCGGCAACGGCGGCCGGCCCGCTTCGATCTGGCGCAGCATCTCGGCGAGCGACGCCGACGCGTCGAACTCGCGCGGCCTGCGGCCCGCGACGAGCTCGTAGAGGATGCAGCCGAGCGCGTAGACGTCCGTCGCCGTGCTGATCGCGTCGCCGCCGAGCTGCTCCGGCGCCGCGTACGACGGCGTCAGCGGCCGGTCGCGCAGATCGATCGTCGGCTCGGCGGTGCCGGCGTCCGGCGCGAGCAGCGTCGCGATGCCGAAGTCGAGCAGCTTCACCTGCCCGCCCGGCGCGACGAGCACGTTCGAGGGCTTGAGGTCGCGATGCACGATGAGCTGCTGGTGCGCGAACTGCACGGCGGCGCAGATGTCGAGGAAGAGCGCGATGCGCGTCGCGAGATCGGCGCAGCGCGCGTGGCAGTAGGCGAGCAGCGGCTCGCCTTCGACGTATTCCATCGCGAAGTACGGCCGGCCGTCGCCGCCGATGCCGCCGTCGAGCAGGCGCGCGATGTTCGGATGATCGAGGTGCGCGACGATCTGGCGCTCGCGCAGGAAGCGTGCGAGCACGGCGTCCGAATCCATGCCGCGCTTGACGAGCTTGAGCGCTGCGCGCTGCTCGAACTGGCCGTCGGCGCGCTCGACGAGCAGGACGATGCCCATGCCGCCGCGGCCGAGCTCGCGCACGACGCGCCACGGCCCGACGCGATCGCCGGCGCGCGCGACGTCGTCCTGCTCGCGCACCCAGGCGTCGGCGAGCTCGGCGCGCAGCGTGTCGATGTCAGCTTCGAACTGCGTCTCGTCGCGCGCAGAGGCGACGAGACGCTCGACTTCGCCGCGCAGCGCGTCGTCCTCCGTGCACAGCTCGGCGAGAGCGGCCTCGCGGCGGTCCGGTGCGAGCTCGATCACGCGATCGAAGATCTCGCCGACGCGGCGCCAGCGCGCGACGTCCATCGCTACACCGCCTCCGCCGATGCCTCGAGCTCGAGCTCGCCGATCAGGAACGCGCACGCACGGCGCCAGTCGCGTGCGACGGTGCGCGGCGTCACGCCCTGCAGCTCGGCGATCTCGGCGACCTCGAGGCCGGCGAAGACGCGCAGCTCCACCGTGTCGCCCGCGCGCGGATCGCGCGCGGACAGCTCGGCGAGCGCGCGATCGAGCGCGACCATGTCGAACGCCGGCGCGTGCGGCGACGGCGAGAGCGCGCGCCAGCCGGTGGTCGCGGTGATCTGCCCGCTCTGGCGCCGCGAGCGATGCCGGCGCGACTGGTCGACGAGGATCTGCCGCATCGCGCGCGCGGCGACGGCGAAGAAGTGATTGCGCTCGAGCCCCGCGACCTGCGGCGACTTGCCGAGCTTCAGGTACGCCTCGTGCACGAGCGCCGTCGTGTTGAGCGTCGGCAGTTCGCGAAGGCTGCGGCGCTGCCGGTGCGCGAGTCGCCGCAGCTCGTCGTAGACGAGCGGCAGCACGTCGTCGGCGGGATGGCGCCCGTTGCCTTCGGGCGCGGATTCGACAGCCATGCGCGCACCTTCGGGGCGAGCGGAAACGGCTCGAAAATATAGGAGCGGCGGCTATCGCCGGCAAGCACTGAAAAGGCTTTTTTCGCGGGATTTCAGCGGGTTTTTTGCTCGCGCCGGCGCACATGTCCGGTTTCGCCGCCGTCGTTCGTAATGATCTTCGGGCGGCGTGCGCCTGTCGCTAGAGATGCGGCGAAAGCCAGGCGTCGAGCGTCGCCGCGGTGAAGTTGCCGGCGCGCCGCGCGAGGATGCGGCCGTCGCGGCCGATCAGCACTGTGTACGGCAGCACGCTGCGCTCGTTGCCGAAGAGCGCGGAGAGGTCTTCGCTCTCCTTCGCGGGATCGTCGACGAGGATCGGGTACTGCACCGGCGTCTTCTCGAGGAACTCGCGCGTCGCCGCGGCGTCGTCGAACGCGACGCCGACGACCTGCACGCCTTTTTCGCCGAGACGCTGCTGCGTCTTGTCGAGCAGCGGCATCTCCTCGCGGCACGGGCCGCACCAGCTCGCCCAGAAATTGACGAGCACGAGCTTGCCGCGCCATTCGTCGAGCGCGCGCGGCTTGCCGTCGAGACCGGGGCGCTGGCGTGCCGGCACCGCGTCGCCGATCTTCAGCGCATTCGCGTTCGCGTGCGGCGACGTCGGCAGCGGCTTCAGCCAGCCGCCCGCGAGGAATCCGCCCACCGCACCGGCGAGCGCGACGACGAGGATCAGCGCATTCGTGCGGTTGAACATCGTCAGCCGCGCAGCTTGCCGATGCGTGCGATGAAGTCTTCGGCTTTCTCGAAGCCGATGAGGCGAAGCGGCCTCTGCTCGTCGCCGTGCGAGAAGAAGATCGTGGCCGGCGGGCCGAACAGCGCGAAGCGCTTCAGCAGCGCCTGGTCGGTTTCGTCGTTCGCGGTGACGTCGGCCTTGAGCAGGATGAAGCCCGACAGCGCCTGCTGCACGTCGGCGCGCGAGAACGTGAACTTCTCCATTTCCTTGCAGCTGACGCACCAGTCGGCATAGAAGTCCAGGATGACGGGCTTGCCGGCCTTCAGCGCGCCTTCGAGCACGCGATCGAGATCCTCGCTCGACTTGATCGTCTTGAACGCGAGCACCTTTTCCGCGGGCTCGCCGTTGCGTGCGAAGACACCCGCCAGCGGCTGCGTGACATCGCGTCCGCCGGCGGCCGCGCCGACGATCTCGGCCGCACCGGCGACGAGCAGCACGATGCCGAGCGCCTTCCACAGGCGGCGCCAGCCCGACGCGCCGTCGGGCAGCCGCTCGAGCGCGCCGAGATAGACGGCCGACGCGATCAGCAGCGCGCCGCTCATCAGCATGATCCAGAACGCATCGAGGATGCGCGCGAGCATCCAGATCGCGAGCCCGAGGAACAGGACGCCGAACACGCCCTTGACCGCATCCATCCACGCACCGGCGCGCGGCAGGAACTTGCCGGCCGCGGTGCCGAACACGACTAGCGGCGCGCCCATGCCGAGGCTCAGCACGAACAGCGCGAGCCCGCCGAACACCGGATCGTGCGTCTGGCTGATGTAGAGCACGGCCGCGGCGAGCGGCGGCGCGACGCACGGGCCGACGATCAGGGCGGACAGAAGTCCCATGACCGCGACGCCGATCAGCGAACCGCCCTTCTGCTTGTTGCTGATGTCGGCGATCTTCGACTGCCACGCGCTCGGCAGCTGCAGTTCGTAGAAGCCGAACATGCTGAGCGACAGCAGCACGAACAGGATCGCGAAGCTCCAGAGGATCCACGGTTTCTGGAACGCGGCCTGCAGGTTTGCGCCCGCGACGCCCGCAATGACACCGGCGAGCGTGAATATGACGCACGTCGCGAGCACGTAGACGACCGACAGCACGAACGCGCGCTGCGTCGAGATGTTCTCGCCCGAGCCCGCGATGATGCCCGACAGGATCGGGATCATCGGGAACACGCACGGCGTGAACGCGAGCAGCAGGCCGAAGCCGAAGAAGCTCAGCAGCGCGAGCCAGCGGTTGCCCGACGACAGGTTCGCCGCGAGCGCCTGCTCCTCCGACTGCCCGCCCGTGCTTTCGCCTCGCCCGCTCGCGGGAGAGGCCGCGCCGCCAGGCGCGGGCGAGGGAAGCTTCGCCGCCGCGAGCTCCTGCGCCGTCGCCGCCGGCATCTCGACGCTGACCGCCTTCGTCATCACCGGATAGCAGATGCCGTTCTCCTGGCACCCCTGGTATTCCGCCTCG
>DATFRS010000377.1:0-5488 GCA_035263065.1 Rhodanobacteraceae bacterium | reverse complement strand
AGATCGAGCAGCACGCCGGTGAGCGCCGACGGTGCGACGATGCGCTTGCCGGCGACCGGCACGTCGACTTCGAGATCGAAGTCGACCGAGTTGACGAAGTGCACTTTCGCGCCGCGCTTGGTCGCCTTGCGGATGCGTGCGGCGAGGAGCGGCATTTCGTGGCGCGGGTTGCAGCCGATCAGCACGATCACGCCGGCGTTCTCGATGTCTGCGACCGGCATCGCGAACGGCCGCGCGGTCGCGCCGTCGGCGAAATCGAGCTGACGCAGGCGATGGTCGACGTGCTCGCTCTTGAGCGCACGAACGAGCTTCGCGACGAGATGGCCTTCCTCGTTCGACGTCGCCGGATGCACGAGCGCGCCGATCTCGCCCGCCGGCGCGCGCTTGAGCGTTTCGCTCGCGATGCGGATCGCTTCGGTCCAATCGATCTCGGTCCAGCTGCCGTTGCGCTTGACCATCGGCTTCTTCGCGCGATCGGCCGACGCGAGGCCGTCCGAGCTGTAGCGATCGCGATCCGACAGCCAGCATTCGTTGACCGCTTCGTTGTCGCGCGGCACGGCGCGCAGCGCCTCGCCGCGGCGCGTGTGCAGCCAGAGGTTCGAGCCGAGCGCGTCGTGATAGGCGATCGACTCGCGCGCAATGAGCTCCCACGCCCGCGCGCGGAAGCGGAACGGCTTGTTGGTCAGCGCGCCGACCGGGCAGATGTCGATCACGTTGCCCGAAAGCTCGCTCATAAGCGGCTTGCCGACGTACGTGCCGATCTGCAGGTTCTCGCCGCGCTCCATGCCGCCGAGCTCGTACGTGCCGGCGACTTCGGCCATGAAGCGCACGCAGCGCGTGCACTGGATGCAGCGCGTCATCTCGGTTTCGACGAGCGAGCCGAGATCCTCGTCCGGCACCACGCGCTTCCTCTCGACGAAGCGCGAGACCGAGCGGCCGTAGCCCAGCGAAAGATCCTGCAGCTCGCACTCGCCGCCCTGATCGCAGATCGGGCAGTCGAGCGGATGGTTGATCAGCAGGAACTCCATGACGTTGCGCTGCGCCGACAGCGCGCGCTGCGACTTCGTCATGACCTTCATGCCGTCGGCGACCGGTGTCGCGCAGGCCGGCTGCGGCTTCGGCATCGGCTTGCCGCCCATCTCGACCTCGACCATGCACATGCGGCAGTTCGCGGCGATCGTGAGCTTCTCGTGGTAGCAGAAGCGCGGGAGCGCAATGCCGGCCTTGTCGGCGGCCGCGATGATCATCGAGCCTTTCGGCACGACGAGCGACTGGCCGTCGATGTCGATCGTGACGTGATCGGGTGGAACGTTGGGATTCGCGGGCTGGGCGCTCACGTGACGGCTCCGAAGGAGCCGTCATTCCCGCGAAAGCGGGAACCTAGCGCCTTGCTTGCAGCGCCGAAGGCGCTGGGTCCCCGCTTTCGCGGGGACGACGAAGAATGGATGGCGATTGTCATGCCGCCACCCCCAGCTTCGCATCCACGATCGAGCGCCCGTTCCTGATGAAGTATTCGAACTCGCTCCAGTAGTGGCGCAGGAAGCCCTGCACCGGCCACGCGGCGGCTTCGCCGAACGCGCAGATCGTGTGACCTTCGATCTGGCCCGCAGCCTGCTTCAGGATCTCGAGATCGCCGAGCTCGGCCTTGCCGTCGACGATGCGCGTCAGCATGCGGTACATCCAGCCCGTGCCTTCGCGGCACGGCGTGCACTGGCCGCACGATTCGGCGAAATAGAAGCGCGCGACGCGCTGGCAGGCGCGCACCATGCAGGTCGTCTCGTCCATCACGATGACGGCGCCGGAGCCGAGGCCCGAGCCCGCCTTCTGCAGCGCGTCGTAGTCCATCGTGACGCCCATCATCGTCTCGGCCGGCAGCACCGGCATCGACGAGCCGCCCGGGATCACGCCCTTGAGCGTGTGCCCGTTGCGCACGCCGCCGGCCATCTCGAGCAGATCCTTGAACGGCGTGCCGAGCTTGATCTCGTAGTTGCCGGGCTTGTTGACGTGGCCCGACACCGAGAAGATCTTCGGGCCGCCGTTGTTCGGCTTGCCCTGATTCAGGAACCAGTCCGCGCCCTTGTTGAGGATCGTCGGCACCGACGCGTACGTCTCGGTGTTGTTGATCGTCGTCGGGCGGCCGTACAGGCCGAAGTTCGCCGGGAACGGCGGCTTGAAGCGCGGCTGGCCCTTCTTGCCTTCGAGCGATTCCATTAGCGCGGTTTCCTCGCCGCAGATGTAGGCGCCCGCGCCGAGCACGTTGTACATGTCGACGTCGATGCCGCTGCCCTGGATGTTCTTGCCGAGCAAGCCGGCGTCGTACGCTTCCTTCAGCGCCTGCTCGATGCGCTCGAACGGCTCGTGGTGGAACTCGCCGCGGAGATAGTTGTACGCGACCGTCGAGCCCGTCGCATAGCACGCGATCGCGAGGCCCTCGATCACCGAGTGCGGATTGAAGCGCAGGATGTCGCGATCCTTCGCAGTGCCGGGCTCGGATTCGTCGGAGTTGCACAGGATGTACTTCTGGCCCGGCGCATTGCGCGGCATGAACGACCACTTGAGCCCGGTCGGAAAGCCGGCGCCGCCGCGGCCTCGGAGCGCGCTCTTCTTGACCTCGTCGATGATCGTCGCGGGGTCGGGCTTCTCGGCGAGGATCTTCTTCCACGCCTTGTAGCCGTCGACTTTCAGGTAGTTGTCCAGCGTCCACGGCTGCTCGAAGTGCAGCGTGGTGTAGACGACCTGGTGCTCCTGCGGTGCGGGGCCGTATGCCATGTTATTTCAGCTCGTCGAGAATGCGGTCGACCTTCTCGATCGTCAGCTTCTCGTGATAGTGACCGTTGACGACCATCATCGGCGCGCCGCAGCACGCCGCGAGGCATTCCTCTTCGGGCTTGAGATAGACGCGGCCGTCGGCCGTGCTCTCGCCGACCTTGACGCCGAGCTTCTTCTCGCAGTGGCGCACGATGTCCTCGGCGCCGTTGAGCCAGCACGAAATGTTCGTGCAGATCGCGACGTTGTTGCGGCCGACGGGCTTGGTCTCGAACATCGAGTAGAAGCTCGCGATCTCGTACGCCCACACCGTCGGCAGGCCGAGATACTTCGCGACCGCGGTCGTCAGCGCGTCGGTGAGAAAGCCGCCGTTCTGCTCCTGCGCGGCCATCAGGCCCTGGATCAGCGCCGAGCGCTTGCGCTCCGGCGGAAACTTCGCGACCCAGTGGTCGATGTGCCCGCGCGTGTGCGCGCTGAGCGCGACCATCGGGTCGACGTCCTTGACGTCTTGATAAGTGCCCGTCGCTCTCATCGGTCCACTTCTCCGAACACGACGTCGTACGTGCCGATCATCGCGACGACGTCCGCCAGCATGTGCCCGCGCACGATCGCGTCGATCGACGACAGGTGCACGAAGCTCGGCGCGTGGCACTTGAGGCGGAACGGCTTGTTCGCGCCGTCGGAGATCAGGTACACGCCGAACTCGCCCTTCGGCGCCTCGACCGCCGCGTACGTTTCGCCGGCCGGCACGCAATAGCCTTCGGTGAACAATTTGAAGTGGTGGATCAGCGCTTCCATGTCGTCCTTCATCTCGACACGGGACGGCGGCACGACCTTGTAGTTGCGGATCATCGTCGGGCCCGCGTTCGCGCGCAGCCACTTCACGCACTGCTTGATGATGCGGTTCGACTGGCGCATTTCCTCGACGCGCACGAGATAGCGGTCGTAGCAATCGCCGTTGACGCCGACCGGGATGTCGAAGTCGACTTCCGCGTACTTCGCATACGGCTGCTTCTTGCGGAGGTCCCACTCCACGCCCGAGCCGCGCAGCATCGGACCCGACATGCCCCACGCGAGCGCCTGCTCGCGCGAGATGACGCCGATGTCGACCGTGCGCTGCTTCCAGATGCGGTTCGCAGTGAGCAGTTCCTCGTACTCGTCGACGCGCTTGGGGAAGTCGTCGGTGAACGCGTCGAGGTAATCGAGCATCGAGCCCTGGCGCCACGCGTTGATGCGCTTGAGATCGTCGCCCTTGTGCCATCGCGACTCGTTGTACTTCGGCATCTGCTCCGGCAGGTCGCGATAGACGCCGCCCGGGCGGTAATACGTCGCGTGCATGCGCGCGCCGGAGACCGCCTCGTAGCAGTCCATCAGCTCCTCGCGCTCGCGGAACGCGTAGAGGAACACCGCCATCGCGCCGAGATCGAGCGCGTTCGAGCCGATCCACATGAGGTGATTCAGGATACGCGTGATCTCGTCGAACATCGTGCGGATCCACTGCGCGCGCTCGGGCACCTGGACGCCGAGGAGGTTCTCGATCGCGCGCACGTAGGCGTGCTCGTTGCACATCATCGACACGTAGTCGAGGCGATCCATGTAGCCGATGGTCTGATTGAACGGCTTGGACTCGGCGAGCTTCTCGGTCGCGCGATGCAGCAGGCCGATGTGCGGATCGGCACGCATGATCGTCTCGCCGTCCATCTCGAGCACGAGACGCAGCACGCCGTGGGCCGCCGGATGCTGCGGCCCGAAGTTCATCGTGTAGTTGCGGATTTCCTGCATGTTATTTCTGTCCCGACGCCGGGCCCTGCTCCGCCTTGGCCTGCTCGTAGCGCGAATCGTCGCGGATCGTGCGCGGCACCAGCACGCGCGGCTCGACCGAGGCGACCGGCTCGTAGATCACGCGCTTCTTCTCGGAGTCGTAGCGCACTTCGACGTTGCCGATCAGCGGGAAATCCTTGCGGAACGGATGGCCCACGAAGCCGTAGTCGGTGAGGATGCGCCGCAGGTCCGGATGGCCTTCGAACACGATGCCGTAGAGATCGAACGCTTCGCGCTCGAACCAGTCGACGCCGGGCCAGAGACCGACGATCGACGGGATTGACGGCACTTCGTCGTCCGCGCAGAAGCCGCGCATGCGAAGGCGCCGGTTGTGCGTGACGGAAAGGAGATGCACCACGACCGCGAAGCGGCGCGGCAGGTGCGGCGGATGCGGGCGGTCGGACCAGCGGAAGCGCCCGGGGCCCTCGCCTTCGACGCCGCGCGAGAAGCCTTCGGACGAGACGTCGGTCGTGTCCCACTCGACTTCGCCATAGGAAAGATAATCGACGCCGCAGACGTCGACGGCCTGCTCGAAGCGGAGCGCGGGATCGTCGCGAAGCGTCTTCGCGACATCGAGCCAGTTCTCGGGCAGGACTTCGATCGTCGTCTCTCCGCGCGATTCGACGAGCGTCACGAGCTTCTGGCCGAGCTTGCCTTCGAGGAGTTGGGCGAATTGCGATGTCGTCATGACGGGCCGGTCCCTGGCTCAGCGCGCAATCGTGTTCGTGCGACGAATCTTCTTCTGCAACTGCAGGATCCCGTGGATCAGCGCCTCGGCCGTCGGCGGACAGCCCGGCACGTAGATGTCGACCGGCACGATGCGATCGCAGCCGCGCACGACCGCATACGAATAGTGGTAGTAGCCGCCGCCGTTCGCGCAGGAGCCCATCGAGATGACCCA
>DATFRS010000376.1:0-15999 GCA_035263065.1 Rhodanobacteraceae bacterium | reverse complement strand
GAGCAGTGCGAGCGCGTCTTCGGCACCGACGATGCGCGCACGCACGAAGCGCGCGCGCTCGTCGCAGGATTACAGGCTGGGCGGACACCGGCCGTCGACGCCATCGCCGTCGCGCTCTGACGAAAGCTCACTGCGGCGCCGGATCGAAGCCGTCGGCGAAGATCGTGTCGTTGACGTACGCAACGCACTGCGAGAACTCGGACGTGTTGCCCCCCGCGTCGGTCGCGGTCGACGTGATCGAGGTCCCGGTCACGAACACCGCGGGCGGATCCAGATGGAGCGTCACCGCGAACGTCGCGGTGCCCTGATCACCGCTCTGCGGCGTCGGCACGGTGATCGTCGCGCCGCGGATCCAGGTCCTGCCTTCGCCGTAGCCGGAGCCGTCGCACGCGTTGCCCATGTAGAAGTCGACCGTGTAGTCGCCGGGCGTCGTCGTCAGCGTGCCGGCGATGCGGCCGCTCGCGTAGCCACCGAGCGCGCTCGTCAGCACCGGATAGTTCTGGCCTTCGTTGGCGAGCCCGACCGTCACGCCGTCGTCGTCGTTCGGCAGCACGCCCGCGGCGTCGAGATCGATGCCGAGGCCGCCGTTTGCGTAGATCGAGTTCTTGCGGATCTTGTTGAAGTAGCCCTCGTCGATCCAGACGCCCTGATCGCCGTTGTTGGCGATGCGGTTGTAGCGGATCGTCGTGCTGAACGGCGCGTCGCCCGGCGTGCCGGTCACGTGGATGCCCGCGTTGCCGTTGCCGAGCGCGACGCCGTTGGGATCGGCGCCGATGAAGTTGCCGTCGATCGTGTTGTCGTCCGCGAAGACGCCGTCGACGAGGATGCCGGCCTGCGCGTTGTCGCCGATCAGGTTGGCGCCGAGCGTGTTGTTGCGGCCGAGAATGCGCACGCCGCGCAGGCCGTTGCCGCGGTTCGTGTACGAGTTCGAACCGGTGCTCCAGCCGACGCCGATGTAGTTGTTGACGATCTGGCTGAAGCTCGCGTCGGCCTGCAGCACGATGCCGCTGTCGGTCGCGTCGCCGACGATGTTGCGCGCGCCGTCGTCGTCGCCCCCGACGGTCGAGTTCCCGACGTCGATGCGGATGTCGATGCCGTTCGGCTGCAGCGCGTGGCCGCCGACGCTGCCGCCGAAGTGGTTGCCGGCGATGTAGTGGCCGGCGCCGCCCTGCAGGTCGATCGCAGCGTCGCCGAATCCCGAGAACGCGAGACCTTTGATCGACACGGCCGCATCGCCCGCCGCCGATCCCGGCACGCGCAATGCGTGCGTGACGCTGCCCGATCCGGCTTCCAGGATCACGCAGATCGTCGCGTCGTCGCCGATGTCGAGATCATTCAACGAGGAGCCGGTCTGCGAGTAGCCGTTGAGGATGATGCCGCCGCCGAGATCGGGCAGCGCCGAAGCGAGGGTGATGACATGTGGCCCGCAGCCGGCGCCGATATCGAACGTGATGATGCCGACGCCGTTCGTGTTGGCGCTGGTGATCGCCGAGCGCAGCGAGCCTGCCCCCGAATCGCTGTTGTTCGTGACCTGCAGCAGCAGCTCGTCGCTGATGCCCGATTCGTACGCGCCGCGATCGACGGTCGAGCCGATGATGCGCGCGCCGCCGTCGAGATCGCTCGACGGGAGGCCGCCGCGCACCTGGTTGCTGCCGGAGTTGATGACCGGCGACGGCGGCGACTCGATCGGGCGATAGCTCGAATCGAGCTCCGGATCGCCCGTCAGCGTGCCGCTTTCCTCGATCGGACCGGGCCCGTGATAGTGGTTCAGCATGTTGTCGACGAGGTAGAACGCGTCGGTCTGGGTGTCGATGTCCCAGCCGACCGAGCTCGTGTCGTGGAAGATGTTGTTGTAGGCGTAGGCGACGATCTGACCGAAGCCCCAGCCGTCGCTGTAGTGGTTGTAGGCGCAGGTCACGCCGTAGATCGTGTTGTTGATCAGCTCGACGTCGGGCGTGCCGCCGGCAAAGGCGAACATGCCGACCACGCACGCCCCCGGTTCGACGAGCAGCGAGTCGACGACGCGCAACGTGCCGCCGACGTCGTCGTCCTGCCCCCAGTCCACGTCGATGCCGCCGCCGATGAACGCATTGCGGCGGATCAGGACTTCGGTGTCGGGCGGGAGGTCGATCGTGCCCGGCGGCGGGCCGAAGTCCTCGTCGCCGATATGGTTGGCCTCGATGCTGAGGTCCGTGTGCCAGGTAAGTCCTTCGAGCGTCAGGTTGCCGTGGATGACGACGACCGGGTGGAAGTACACGCCGCCGCCCGTGTCGTCGAACACGGTGTTCCCGCGCTCGATGTCGCGGCCTGCGCAGTTGGCCGTGTAGCCGCCGAGGACCTTGGTGCCGTCGGACGTGATGCCGATGTCGCCTTCGTTGTCCCAGATCGAACCGCCGAGCTCGTACGTGCCCTGCACGACCTTGATCGTGGTCGGCAGGAGATAGGCCGAGACCAGGGCCGTACGGAGTTGCGCGTCGTTGGAGACGCAGAGCTCGACGTTGTCGGCGAAGGCGGCGGGCGCGATCGGCGCGATGGCCGGGATCGCGAGCACGAGCAGGGCCAGGCGAGCAAGTTGCCGGTTCATCGCGGTTCCTCCCGGGACGTTCCACCTGTCCTGGAATACGCAATCGCCGCGGAAATCCGGGCGCCCTATCGGCGGCGCGCCGGCTGCGGTTATCGTGCGGGGATGTCGGATGCGGTCGAACGGGCGCTCGGTACGGCCACGCGCCACGCGCAGGCGGGTGCCTGGGACGAGGCGCGCGATGGTCTTCGGGCGGCGCTCGGCGCAGAGCCCGATGCCGTCGCGCTGCGCACGGCGCTCGTGCATTGCCACCTTCGCCTCGGCGACGTCGACGCCGCGCTCCATGCCGCGCGCCATCCGGCGTTGCTCGACGACCGCGAGGCGCTTGCCGCCGCGCTCGCCGATTTCGGCGCCGCCGGCGCGATGAACGCGTACGTCGAGCTGCTGCGCGACCGCGCGATGCTGCATCCGAACGACTATCGCGCGGCGCTCGCCATCGCCGCGGCGTTGCACCAGCTCGGCCGGCCGAGCGAGGCGCTGCCGTGGGCGATGCGTGCGCAGGCACTGGAGCCGCAGGAGCCGCAGCCGGTCGAGATCCGCGCAGCGGCGCTAATCGATCGCGGCGACGTCGAAGCCGGGCTCGCGCTGTATCGCGACCTGCTCGCGCGCGGCGACGATCGCGAAGCCGCCGCGCGCCATCTCGTGCTGATGCACTACGATCCGGCGCAGACGAACGAAAACCTCTTCGCGGCGCTCCGGACGTTCGCCGAACGGCACCTGCGCGTGTCGGCTCCGCCCTTGCGACGTGGCGCCGATGCAAACCGCGCGCTGCGCATCGGCTGGCTGTCGCCGCGCTTCGCCGAAGGTCCCGTCGCGGTTTTCCTGACGGGCCTGCTGCGCGCGTTCGACCGCAGCCGGCACCGGCACCTGCTGATCGCGCTGCAGCCAGGCGGCGACGCGGCGACGGTGCAGCTGCGCAACCTCGCCGACGAATGGTTCGATCTCGCGGGGCTCGACGACGCGACGTTGCTGCAGCGCCTGCGCGCGCTCGAGCTCGACGTGCTCGTCGATCTCGCCGGGCATTCGACGGCGAACCGGCTCGCCGTCGTCGCGCAGCGCGTCGCGCCGCTGCAGATGTCGTGGCTCGACTGGTTCGACACGACCGCGGCGCCGTCGATGGACGCCTGGCTCAGCGATGCGTGGCTGACGCCCGGGGACTCGACGCAGCGCTACACCGAGCGCCTCGTGCGGCTGTCGTCGGGGCGCTTCTGCTACACGCCGCCGGACGACGCGCCGCCGCCGACGCGCGAGGGCGATGGCCCCGTCGTGTTCGCTTCGTTCAACCGGCTGTCGAAACTCAATGCCGCGGTGCTCGCGAGCTGGGCGGCGATCCTCGAGCGCGTGCCGGGCTCGACGCTGCATCTCGCCGCGCGCCTCCTCGACGATCCGGCGACGCAGACGCACACGCTCGAGCGCTTCGCCGCGCACGGCATCGGCGCGGAGCGCCTGCGCCTCTCCGGCCAGCGGCCGTACGCGGCGCTGCTGGCGGCGTACCGCGAGGTCGACGTCGCGCTCGATCCGTTCCCGTTCTCGGGCTGCACGACGACCTGCGATGCGCTCTACATGGGCGCGGCGGTGATCACCTGGCCCGGCGAGACGTTCGTCAGCCGGCAGAGCGCGAGCCTCCTCTGGCGGCTCGGTCGCGAGGACTGGGTCGCAAAGGATCGCGCGGAGTATGTCGAGCGCGCCGTCGCCGCCGCAGGTGCCGTCGCCGGGCTTCGCGCCGGCCGTACGGCGCTGCGCGAGGCCGTCGTCGCGCGTCTTGCGGGCGCCGCGACGCATGCGCGCGAGTTCGCCGACGCGCTGGCGGCGCTCCGCGCCTGACACGCGCGCGAAAAAAGAGCCCCGCAAGATGCGGGGCTCACGAGATCTTCGGAATCGACAGCGCTTACTTGATCAGCTGCACGCCCGCAGCCTGCGAGCCTTTCGGCCCCTGGACCACTTCGAAATTCACTCGCTGTCCCTGCTGAAGCGTGCGGAATCCCTGCGAATTGATGGCCGAGTAGTGAACGAACACGTCCTCCCCGCCTTCTTCGGGTGCGATGAACCCGAACCCCTTGGCATCGTTAAACCACTTCACTGTACCGGTACGCATCGATGAAGCCTCTAAGCTGTTGGACTGCGTGCGGAGCCGACGAGCCCCCCGGCAACGTCGTTCGAGGTTTTTTCAGCGCCGCACGACGGTCAGTATAACAATTGCTTAACTTGGAGAATCAAGCCCTTGGGCGGGATTTTTTGCGAGGCGGGTGAAGGGATGCGGCGCAGGTTTCGGCTTGACAAACTTATAAAGATCAGTGACTTACGTCTTTCCGAGGCTTCACCCTTCCAGCATCGCCCCGACGACCTTCGGCACCTCGGCCGTCGCCGCCTCGAGGTTCGCGAAGATTTCCGGCAGGCTGATCTCGACCTCGTCGCCGCAGCCCGCAGCCCAGTTCGCCACGAGCGCGAGGCACGCGTACTCGCACTCGAGCTCGCGCGCTAGCGCCGCCTCGGGCATGCCGGTCATGCCGACGAGGTCGCAGCCGTCGCGGCGCATGCGTGCGATCTCGGCGCGGGTTTCGAGGCGCGGGCCCTGCGTCGCGCCGTAGCAGCCGCCGTCGACGACGGCGACGCCGGCCTTCCTCGCCGCGGCGAGCAGCGCGGCGCGGAGCGACGCCGAATACGGCTCGCTGAAGTCGATGTGCTTGACCTCGGCGCCGTCCGCGTCGCAGAAGCTCGTGAAGCGGCCGTGCGTGTAGTCGATGATCTGGTCCGGCACCGCGACGACGCGCGGGCCCATGTCGGCGCGGATGCCGCCGACCGCATTGACACCGACGATGCGCCGCGCGCCGAGCCGGTGCAGCGACCAGACGTTCGCGCGGTAGTTGATCCGGTGCGGCGCGATCGAGTGGCCCTCGCCGTGGCGCGCCATGAAGGCGACGCGCCGGCCGCAGACCGTGCCGACGACGATGTCGCCGGACGGCTTCCCGTACGGCGTGTCGACGTGGTCGCGCTCGATGTTCTCGAGCCCCGGAAACCGGTACAGCCCCGTGCCGCCGATCACCGCGAGCTCGATGCTCATGCGTCCACCGCGTAGATGGCGGGCAGATTGCGGCCCTGTTCGTAGTAGTCCATACCGTAGCCGAACACGTAGCGGTCCGGCACCTCGACGCCGCAGAAGTCCGCCGCGATCCCGGCGACGCGACGCGCGTGCGTCTTTTCGCACAGCACCGTGACGAGCACGCGCTTCGCGCCCTCGCCGACGCAGAAGTCGCGGATCGCCTTCAGCGTGTAGCCTTCGTCGAGGATGTCGTCGACGAGCAGCACCGTGCGATCGCGCAGCGCGAGCGCGGGCCGCTTGATCCAGGCGAGCTCGCCGCCCGACGTGAGACCACGATAGCGCGTCGCGTGCACGTAGTCGAACGCGAGCGGCGTCCTGATCGCCGTCGCGAGCTGGCCCGCGAACACGAGCGCGCCCTGCATGACGGTCAGGAACACCGCTTGCTCGCCGGCGAGCGCGCGGTCGATCTCCGCGGCGACGCGCACGATCTCGCGTGCAAGCACGTCGCCGCCGTGCACGCGCTCGGCCTTCGCCAGCGCGTCGGCGAGCAGCGGTCGGCTCATGTCACGCGGTCCCCACGGTGGCGTCGTCGAGCGCGGTCACGCGCGCGATGAAGTCGTCGCGCTGCGGATTGTCGACGAGCGACTGCCAGGTCTGCGCGACGGCGCCCTGCAGGGACGCGATCTTGTCGGCGGGACACGGCTCGGCATGACGGCTCGCGGCCAGCGCCTCGGGCACGATCGACGCGCCGCACGCGAGCACGAGATCGCAGCCGGCGAGGAGATGCGCCTCGATGCGCGCGGCGATGCCGCCGAGCGACTCGGTCGCTGCCATGCCGATGTCGTCGCCGAGCACGACGCCGCGGAAGCCGAGCTCGCCGCGCAGGATGTCTTCGACCCAGATGCGCGAGCAGCCGGCGGGACGCGCGTCGATCGCGGGATACGTCACGTGCGCGAGCATCACCGCGTCGGCACCGGCGGCGATGCCGTCGGCGAACGGGACGAGGTCGGTCTCGCGCATCTCGTCGAGCGTGCGCCGGTCGATGGCGACGTCGAAGTGCGTGTCCTCCGGAATGCTGCCGTGTCCCGGAAAGTGCTTCAGCGTCGCCGCCATGCCGGCGAGGCGCATGCCGCGCAGATAGGCCTGCGTCAGGTCCGACACGGCTTCGGGATCGGCCGCGAACGCACGCTCGCCGATCGCGAGATTGCCGCGCGCGAGATCGGCGACCGGCGCGAAACTCATGTCGACGCCGATGGCGCGCATCTCGCTCGCCATGAGCCAGGCGTGCTCCTCGGCGAGCGCGACGCCGGCAGCGTTGTCGCGCGCATGGACGTCACCGATGCGCACGAGCGCCGGCAGGCGCGTGAAGCCGCGGCGGAAGCGCTGCACCGGACCGCCTTCCTGATCGACCGTGACGAGGAACGGATCGGGACGCTCGGTGCGGATGTCGTCGATGAGCGCGGTGACCTGCTCGCGGTTTTCGAAGTTGCGCGTGAACAGGATCACGCCGCTGACCTGCGGCGTCGCGAGCCAGCGGCGGTCGTCGTCGGTCAGGATCTTGCCGGGGAGGCCAATGATCAGCATGCGCGGGCGGAGCGGCCAGGGAGCCCGTAGTCTATCGCGGGCGCGGGCCGCTTCGTCACGTCGCGTCGCGCGCGGCGCGCTCCTCGGCGCTCCATCGCGCGTACGGGTGCGTCGCGAGATTCACGTTGTAATAACGGGCGAGCGCGCTGACCTCGGCCCCGAGCCAGTCCGGATGCGGAAACGGCTCGTCCGCGTGGTCGAGCTCGATCTCGGCGACGACGAGGCCCGCGTTCTCGCCGAGGAACTCGTCGACCTCGAAGAGATGACCCTCGATGCGCACGTGATGGCGTACCTTCTCGACGCGCTCGCCGCACAGCGTCGCCAGCATGCGCTCGGCGTCGGCGGGCGGGATCTCGTATTCGTACTCGTCGCGCTCGACGCCGAGCGTCGCCGACTTGATGTTGAGATGCGCGACGCCGTCGACGACGCGCACGCGCACGGAGCTGCGCGAGGTCGGCGGCCCGGCGAGGTAGCCCTGCGCCATGCGGTGGCTCTGCGAGACGTCGCGGCGCCAGGCATCGCCTTCGACGAGGAACTTGCGCTCGATCTCGACGGGCATCGTGGCTCCTAGCGCTCGAACAGCGCGATCGACTCGACGTGTGCCGTGTGCGGGAACATGTCCATCACGCCGGCCGCGACGAGCTTGAACCCGTGCTGTTGCACCAGCGTGCCGGCGTCGCGCGCGAGCGAGCCCGGATGGCACGACACGTAGACGACGCGCCGCGTCGGCTTGCGCGGCAAGTATTCCAGCACGGCCGCCGCGCCCGAGCGCGGCGGATCGAGCAGCAGCTTGTCGCAGTCGCGCACGACCCACGGTGCACCGCGCTGGTCGGCCGCGAGATCGGCGGCGAAGAACTCCGCGTTCACGATGCCGTTCGCGGCGGCGTTCTCCCGCGCGCGGGCGACGAGACCCGCCTCGCCTTCGACGCCGATCACCGTGCCTGCGCGACGCGCGAGCGGCAGCGTGAAATTCCCGAGACCGCAGAAGAGATCGAGCACGCGATCGTCCGGCTGCGGATCGAGCAGCTCCAGCGTGCGCGCGATCATGCGCCGGTTCATGCCGGCGTTGACCTGCACGAAATCGAGCGGCTTGAACTCGATCTCGACGTTGGCCTCGGGAATGCGGAACGCGAGGCGGATCTGCTCCGGCCAGAGCGCGTGCACGCTGTCCGGCCCGCCGGGCTGCAGCAGGATCGCGAGATCGTTCTCGCGCCCGAACGCGATCAGCTTCGACGTATCGCTCTCGGACAGCGGCTTCAGGTTGCGGAACACGAGCGCGACCGTGTCGTCGCCGGCGGCGATCTCGATCTGCGCGATCTCGCGATGCGCTTCGAGCGAGCCGACGAGCGCGCCGATCGCCGCGATGCGCAGGCCGACCTCGGGCAGCAGCGTGTGGCATTCCGAGAGATCGGCGACGAAGCGCGGGTTGTCCTCGCGGAAGCCGACCAGCACGCGCTCCTTCTTCGCGACCCACTTCACCGAGAGCCGGCCCTTGCGTCGATAGCCCCACGCGGCGTCGGTCAGCGGATCGAGCCAGCGCGTGGGCTCGACCTTGCCGATGCGCTCGAAATTCTCGGCGAGCACGCGCTGCTTCGCCGCGATCTGCGCCGCCGCCGGCAGGTGCTGCAGCGAGCAGCCGCCGCACGTGCCGAAATGCGGACAGCGCGGCTCGATGCGCTCGGGCGATCGCGTCAGCAGCTCCTCGATGCGCGCCTCGTCGAAATTGCGATGGCGCGCCGTGTAGCGCACGCGCACGCGCTCGCCCGGCAGCGCGCCCGCGACGAACACGGCCTTGCCGTCGAGGTGGGCGACGCCACGGCCGTCGTGCGTCAGATCGGTGATGTCGACTTCCGGTGCTTGCATGCGGGTTCCGAAAAAGAAACGGCCCGCCGCGGAGGCGGGCCGTCGAAAATCATCGTGGCGACCTACTTCTGCTTCCAGGCGCCGCCCGCGTCCTGGTAGTACCAGCCGGGCTTCGCCTTGTCGATCCATTGCTTGGCGAACGTCGTGCGGATCTGCGCTTCCCACTCCGCATGGCCGTTCGCGACGGCGATCTCGCGATACACGGCCTGGCGATCGCGGTTCTCGTCGGCGACGGCCTGGTTCAGCGCCGCGCGCTCGGGCAGCGGCACCGATGCGGCGTCGCGCACGGCGACGAGCCCGTCCTTCGTGAAGCCGGCCGCGCCGCTCGCGAAATACTTCGCGAGCGTGCCGTCGAAGCGCTGCTTCATGCGCGACTGGATCGCCTGGATCTGCGGCGTCTGGATGTTGAGGTTCGCCTGCTGCGCCATCGCGCTCGGCACGAGGAAATCGAGCAGCATCGCGCCGGGCGAGTTGCCGGGCGGCTTCTTTTCCTCGGGCGGCGGCGTCGGCGCAGGCGCCGGCTCGGCGCTGTCGATGATCTTGCCGACGAACTGCTCGGCCGCCTTCTCGGCCGCGGCCTCCGGGAAATAGACGTTGATCGTGACGCACGCGGCGGGCAGCGCGAGCATCGCGGCGAGCAGGAATCCCATCGTTGGCTTGCGCATGCGCTCCTCGACCGTTACTGGATGATCGGCCCCTGCCCCTTGGTCGCCTCGATCAGCCGGTCGACCAGCGTCGGCCAGGCGACGCGGCGGCGGTGGCCGATGATTTCGATGCGCGGGATGCCCGAGCCTTCGACGATAGTGTAGCTGTCGGCGCCTGAACCGGCAGCGCGGCCCTGCGCGATGTCCTCGACGCCGCCCATCGTGCAGATCTCGGCCGCGAGCGTGCAGCGGATGCCCAGGCGCCGGTAGCCGAACGTGTCGAACATCTTGAGCGCCATCGTCTGCAGGTTGGCGCCGAGACCGCCGCCGCCGCCGAGCGCCGTGACGTCGTTGACGGCCTTGTAGCTCATGCGGCCGCCCTTGTCGGAACGAAGCTCCGCGTCGAACGCGACCGGGCTCCAGTCGACGAGGCGCAGGCCCTGGACCTTGCCGTCGAGCCGCCCGCTCATGCCGCCGAACGAGAACGCGCTGGTCAGCCGGTCGAGATCGAAGTTTTCGAAGTGGGCGTCGGCGTGCATCGACGGCGCGATGCCGAACGGCCGCTCCAGCGTGAGGCCGCTGATGCCGAGATAGCCGTCGAACACGTAGAGATCGAGGCCGCCGTGCAGCTCGATCGTGTCGCCGGCGAGCTCGATCTCCGGAATGCCGCCCGAAAGATTGCCGCCGAACGTCGGCCAGCCGAACGCGGCCGAGAGCTGCGCCATGTCGATCGCCGCGATCGCGAACGACGCCGCATAGCGTTCGCCGCGCGCCGAACGCGGCTGCAAGCTGAGTTTTTCGAGCCGCACCTGGCCGCCGAGCACGCCGATCGACGCAGGTTTCGCCAGCGTGATCGCAGCCTCGCTCGAACGGAGATCGAGCGTCGTCGCATCGAGCGGCACCTTGAACAGCTCGATCGTCTTCCACGCGAGCGACGTCGGCGGCGCGTCCTCGCCGTAGCGCCAGTCGAAGCCGCCGTCGACGCCGGTGAAGCGGAAGCGCTCGGCGCCGTCGTCGATGTCGACGCGCTCGGCACTGAGGGCGAGCTGGCGCAGTCCCTCGGCGTCATACCGCAGCACGCCCGAGACCGCGCCATCGGCTTCGAGTTTCGGATAGCCCTTCGCGGCGAGCCAGCTGCGCGCGTAGCGATCGAGCGCCGGCGCGAGCGTCGCGCGATGCAGCTGCAGGTCGATCGCCGTGACGATGCGCGGCTCCGCCGGCGCGATCGTCGCGCTGCCGTCGAGCACGAGCACGTCGGCGTCGTTCCACTCGAACTTCGCGATGTTCCAGCGCGCGCCGTCGAGGCGCGCGTCGACCGTCGCGTGCACGGGCGTCGCCGGCAGCTTGATGTAGAACGGGCCGTACAGCATCTCGCCGCCGCGGAAGTCCGCGCGCACCTCGGCATGCGGCACCTGCAAGGTGCCGTCGAGCTGCAGCGAGCCTTCGACCGTGACACCCGACGCCGCGATCGTTCCGTCCGCACTGTCGTAGCCGATCTTGCGCAGCGCGAAATCGGCTTGCGCGGCGAGCGCCTTCGTCGTGCGCGGATCGAACGAGAGACGCTTCAGCTCGAGCGCGCCGCTGGCGACCGGAATCGATGCCGGCGCCGCGAGCTCGATGCGGCCCGCGCGGGTGCGCAGCTTCGCCTGCGCGCCGCCGAGCGCGAGCGTGTCGATGCGGAGCGCCTTCCAGCGCAGCATCGACGGCGGCCGGTCTTCGGCGACGCTCCAGTCGAACGCGCCGTCGAGCCCGCGCAGCGAGAAGCGCTTGCCGTCGTCGAGGTCGAATTTCTGAAAGTTCAACGCGACGCGCGTCGGCGTGCCGTCGATCGCGAAGTCGCCTGCGAGATCGCCCTTTGCAGACAGCGCGCCCCACCCCTGCGCTGCGAGCAGCGTCTGCGCGTAGCGCTTCTGCACGGCCGGGAAGCTTGCGCGGACGACATGGACTTCGAGCGTGCGCAGCGCATCCTGCGCGGCCGGCGCGTAGGTGCCGGCCGCGGTGAATTCGAGCGTGCCGGGATCGCGCCAGCGGATTTCCTTCGCGATCCAGGTGTCGCCGTTCGCCGTGACGTCGGCGCCGAGCGCGATCGGCGCGTCCGGCACGTCGAAGCGCACGTCCCCGAGCCGCAGGCGGCCGGACGCGAGCGTCGCATCGAGCACGACATGTGGCGCCGCGGAGAGACCGTCGGCGCGGAGCGTGCCGGTCGCGTCGAGCGCTTCGGCGGCGAGCGCGCCGTCGTTCGTGTTGACGGAGAGATCCTCGAACGCGAAGCGGCCGTCGACCGCGCCGTCTGTGGCGATCGACGCGCTGCCGCCGACGCGGCCGTCGCGCAGCTCGCCTGCCGGCCACGCCCGCGCGAGTGGCGCGCGCAGCCACGCGGACGGGACCTTTTCGAGCTCGACCTTGCGCGGCTCTGCGGTGCCGACCGGCACGACGATGCGCGCACGGGACTCGTCGCGTGCGAACGCAAGCTCGATCGCATCCTTCGCGACGCGTGCGGAAAGGTCCGCCGTCTGCGGCTCGCCCTGCGTCGGCGTCAGATGCACCGGGCCGCTGCACGTGCGCGCATCGCCGTCCGTTCGCGCGAGCGCACAAGCCCATTCGACGCGGCCCGAAAGCGCCAGCGCCGGCACGTCGAGCTGCCGGATGTCGAGCTTCAGCGAGCCGGGTTCGCTCTCGTGCAGCGTCACGTCGATGCCCGTCGCGTCCGCTTCGGCGGCATGCAGCCGGTCTGCGTGCAAGGTGAGCACGCGCGCGTCGGCCAGCGTGCACAGCAGTGAGCCCGCCAGCGCGAGCGATGCTCGACAGCGGAACTGCTTCGCGGACAGCCGGTCTGCAATTGACGATGCTGGCATGGACCTCCATTCTGCCAGCGTCGCCCCTCTCCGCGATCGAGACCGCCGACTCGATGATCCTCGTCGCCGACGACAATCCCGTCAGCCTGCGCTTTTTCGCCGAGGCGCTGGCGCAGCTCGGCCTCGCCTGCGAGCTCGCCGGCGACGGCGTCGAGACGGTCGCCCGCGCGCAGCGCAAGCCGTTCGACCTGCTGCTGATCGACGCGCGCATGCCGGGGCTCGACGGGCCCGATGCGCTGGCGCGCATTCGCGCGATGCCGGGGCCGTCCCGACACGCGGTCGCGCTCGCGACGACGGCCGATGCCGACGAGAAGACGCGTCGCGATCTGGTCGCGGCCGGCTTCGCCGACATCGTCGCGAAGCCCGTCAGCATCGATGCGCTCCGGGCTGCGCTCGTGCTGCATCTCGGCGGCGCCGAGGCGCCTTCGCTCGACGACACCCGCGCGCTCGCAGCCACCGGCGGCGACGCTTCGATCCTCGCCGCGCTGCGCGGCCTCCTCGTCGCCGAGATCGACGCGCTGCCGACCGAGCTTGCCGACCTCGCCGCGCGCCGGGATTTCGCCGCATTGCGCGACCGTCTGCACCGGCTCGACGCGTCGGCCGGCTTCTGCGGTGCGCCGGGTCTCGCGCGCGCCGGCGCGAAGCTGCGCGGCGCGCTCGGCGACGAGGCTGCGTGGCCGCATGCCGCCGTCGCGGATTTCCTCGTCGCCTGTGCGGACGTGCGGGGCGAGCTGACCCGAGGCGGCGCGGTGGCCGCGCGCTAGACGAAATCCTTGTCGTGCGCCGACGCGTCGGCGATGTCGATCAGGCGCCGCGACGAGAGCGTCCACGCATTGAGATTCGTGCCGACGAGCTCGCGGATCACCGCGCGCATCAGGCGGCGCAGCTCCGCGAGCGCGGCATCGTCCGGCCGCTCGTCGCGATCGAGCGCGAGCAGCGCGCCGCCGCCGACGTGCGTGCCGTGGCTGCCTTCGCGCCACGCGACCGGTCCCGTGTCGGCGATGTACGCGTACGTGCCCGCGGGCTCGATCGGCGCGCCGTCGGCCCTGTGCGTCAGCAGCAGCGCGTAGCCGAGATCGGCGAGGAGGTCGCGCTCGAAGCGGCGCAGCGTCCAGGCGATGTCGGGTTCCTCGGCGAGGCGCGCGAGGCATTCGGTGTAGGCGGCAAACGCGACCGGATGCGCGTCGTTGCGGCTCGACAGGCGCAGCACGAGCTCGTTGACGTACATGCCGGCGATGAGCGCGTCGCCCGACAGCGTCCAGCGCGAGCCGGTCTGCTCGGCGCCGGTGAGCGTGCCGAGCTCGCCGCGCGCGATCCAGCCGAGCAGCAACGGCTGCAGCGGCTGCAGGTTCGCGCGCGCGAAGCGGCTGCGCGCGCTGCGGACGCCGCGCGCGACGAGGCCGACGCGGCCGTGGTCGCGCGTGAAGGCTTCGATCAGCATCGAGGTCTCGCGCCAGGCGCGCGCGTGCAGGATGAAGGCGGGCTGGTCGTCGATGCGCATCGAACGCGTGAGCGGTCAGCGGCGAGCGGTGAGCGGCAAGGGCGATCGCGCCTCGCTTCTTCTGCTCGCCGCTGACCGCTGACCGCTCACTCTCCGTACCCGAACTTCCGCAGCATCGCCTCGTCGTCGCTCCACGATTCGCGCACGCGCACCCAGAGCTCGAGGAACACGCGGCGTCCGAACATCTTCTCCATCGACTTGCGTGCCGCGGTGCCGATCGCCTTCAACGCCTGTCCGCCGGCGCCGATCACGATCGCCTTCTGGCCGTCGCGCTCGACCCAGACGATCGCGCCGATGCGCGCGACGCCGCCCGAGTCCTCGAAGCGCTCGATCTCGACCGCGGCCGCGTACGGGAGCTCGGCCGAGAAGCGCAGCATGACCTGCTCGCGGACGAATTCGGCGGCGAGGAAGCGCTCGCTGCGATCGGTGAGATCGTCCTCGGCATACGCCGGCGGGCCTTCGGGCAGGCGCGCGACGAGATCGTCGAGCAGCGCCGGCACGCCGTCGCCGCGCTTCGCCGCGATGAAGTGCACGGCGGCGTAGTCGCGCTCGTGCGTGACCTCCGCGGCGAACGGCAGGAGGCGCGTCTTGTCCTCGACGCGATCGACCTTGTTCATCGCGAGGATGCGCGGCTTCGGATTTTCGGCGAGGACCTTGAAGACGTCCTCGTCCTCGTCGGTCCAGCGCAGCGCGTCGATGACGTGGACCTCGACGTCGGCCTCGCCCGGCACCTGCCGCGCGATGCGGTTGAGCTGGCGGTTCATCGCGCGCTTGCCGCCCTGGTGCAGCCCGGGCGTGTCGATGAAGACGACCTGCGCGTCGGGGCGCGTCGCGATGCCGAGGATGCGATGGCGCGTCGTCTGCGGCTTCGGCGTGACGATGCTGAGATCGGCGCCGACGAGCGCGTTGAGCAGCGTCGACTTGCCGACGTTCGGCCGTCCGACGAGTGCGACGTGGCCGAAGCGATGCGCCGTCATGGCGCAGCCTCGACCGCGGCGAGCGCCTGCTCCGCCGCCGCCTGCTCCGCGCCGCGCCGCGTCGTGCCCGAGCCTTCGCTGCGGATGCCGAGCGCTTCGATGCGGCATTCGACGTCGAACGTTTTCGCATGATCGTCGCCGTGGCTCGCGACGAGCTCGTAGACCGGCAGCGGCAGGCCCCGTGCCTGCAACAGTTCCTGCAGGCGCGTCTTCGCATCCTTCGGCGCAGCTTCGGCCGTGCGGCCGGCGAAGAGACCGCGCACGATCGTGCGGCATGCCGTCCAGCCGGCGTCGAGGTAGATCGCGGCGATCACGGCCTCGAACGCATCGGCGAGGATCGATTCGCGGCGGAAGCCGCCGCTCTTGAGCTCGCCGGGACCGAGCCTAAGGAGATCGCCGATCTCGGCGTCGCGTGCGATCGCGGCGAGCGCGGTGCCGTTGACGAGCGCGGCGCGAAGTCGCGTCATCTCGCCTTCGTCGGCGCGCGGGTGCGCTTCGAAAATGAGCTCGGCGACGATGAGGTTGACCAGCGCGTCGCCGAGGAATTCCAGGCGCTCGTTGTTTTGCGCGCCGGCGCTGCGATGCGTCAGCGCCTGCGCCAGCAGCGCGGGGTTCGTGAATGCGTGTCCGAGAGCGGAAGCGGCGTCAGTCGCCGGCGGCATTGGTGAGGTTGACCGACTTGTCGAACGTCGCGACGAGGTCGATGTTGTAGACGAACGGCACGCGCTTCTCGTACGAGATGCGCAGCGTCGCCGCACCGCCTTCGCGCTTCAACTGGATCGCCTGCGGCGGCACCGAGTTCTCGTCGACGTACTGCGTGGTGAACTTGAGGTAGATCTCGCGACGGAGCTCCTCGATCGAGCGCTGCGCGTTCTCGACCGCCCGGTTCACCATCTTGGCCGTGATCGGCTCGTCGTCCGGCCACTTCAGCCGCTCCATGATCGAGGCCACCCG
>DATFRS010000375.1:0-9593 GCA_035263065.1 Rhodanobacteraceae bacterium | reverse complement strand
TCGCCGATCTCGGCGAGCGCGACGGTCGCCGTCGAAATGAGGAGGGTTTGCATGAAAGCTCCGGCGGGCTGGGAACGTGTCGACGCAATGGTTCACTGCACGCCGTCCCAGCCCGGGCACGGTGCGCAAGAACCAAAGGTCTCGCCGGACGAATCCGTCGCGCGCGCCATGGCGTGATCGCCAAGTCTGTTGACGCGCGTCCCGCGGCGTTTCGCGGCGGTCGGCTACTCCCCAATGGAGCGGCGCGGAGTTTAGGGGCGCCACGGGCTTGAAACAAGGGCCGTCACCATTAGTTAGCATTCCTTCGCACCGCGCACGACGAGGAACGCCCCCCATGGAATACCGCCGCCTCGGCTCATCGGGTCTCCAGCTTTCGGCGCTGTCGTTCGGCGCGTGGGTCACGTTCGGCAACCGCGTCGGTCGCGGCGAGGCGCGCGAGCTCATCGCGCTCGCGTTCGATCGCGGCATCAACTTCTTCGACAACGCCGAAACCTACGCCGCCGGCGAGGCCGAGCGCGTCATGGGCGACGTGCTGTCCGACCTGCGCCTGCCGCGCGATGCGTGGTGCGTGTCGAGCAAGGTCTACTTCGGCGCCGTGCGCGACCCGAAGCCGACGCAGCGCGGCCTGTCGCGCAAGCACGTCATCGAAGCGTGCCACCAGGCGATGAAGCGCCTGCGCGTCGACTACCTCGATCTCTATTTCTGCCATCGCCCCGATCCCGAAACGCCGATCGAGGAAACCGTCGCCGCGATGGACATGCTCGTGCGCCAGGGCAAGGTGCTGTACTGGGGCACCAGCGAATGGCCGGCCGAGGCGATCCGCACCGCGCACCGCATCGCGCGCGCGAACCATCTCGTCGCGCCGCAGATGGAGCAGCCGCAGTACAACCTCTTCACGCGCGAGCGCGTCGAGAAGGAATACGCGCCGCTCTACCGCGAGCTCGGCCTCGGCACGACGATCTGGTCGCCGCTCGCCTCGGGCGTCCTGACCGGCAAGTACAGCGAAGGCATTCCGGAAGGCTCGCGTTTCGACACGCCGGGTTACGAATGGCTGAAGCGGAATCTGTTGGAAGGCGAGGGGCCGGTGCGTGTCGCGAAGGCGAAGAAGCTCGACGTCATCGCGAAGGATCTCGGCGTGCCGCTGTCGCAGCTCGCCATCGCGTGGTGCCTCAAGAATCCGCACGTGTCGACGGTGATGCTCGGCGCGACGAAGCCGGCGCAGCTCGAGGAGAATCTCGGGGCGCTCGATGTCGCGGCGAGGCTCGGTCCGACGGAGATGGCGCGCATCAAGGCGGCGGTCGCCTGACGATCACTTCGACTTCGTCAACGCCTCGTCGAAATACTGCATCGCCTTCGGCGATCCCGACTGCCCGAGCCAGAACAACGCCTGCTTCTTGACGTCGCGCGGATAGTCGCCGCGCAGCAGCGCGATCAGCGCCTCGTCGCCTTTGCCGCCCTCGATCTGCGAGAGTGCGAACACGCCCTGCTCGCGTGTCTCGCTCGACGTCTCATGCTGGATCGCCGCCGTGATGTCCGCCGCCGCGCGCGGATCGTTCATCTGCGCCATCCAGAACAGCGCCTGGCTTCGTACGTGATCGGACGGATCGCTCTCCGAGATCGCATGGATGCGCGCGTACGAGTCGCCCGCATGCGACTCCGACAGCGCGAAGATCGCGTGCTCGCGCAGCTTCGGGTCGGCGTCCGTCGTCGCGTAGCGCTCGACGATCGCCGCGCCGTCCGCGCCCCGCGCCTGGCCGAGCCAGAACAGCGCGTCCTCGCGCTCCTTCTCTGGATGCGAAGCCTCGGCGCGCGACGCGATCACGCGCGTCGCCAGGCCGTCGCCGTGATACGCGATCGCGGCGAGCGCGAGATCGTCGCGCTTGCCTTCGGGGCTGTCCATCCACGTCGAGAGGAGGCCGATGCTGTCAGCCTGCGCGACACCGTCGACGCGGCGGATCTCGGCGTTGCTCCGCACGGGGCAATTGGCCTCGTAGGCGCGCACGTCGTCGATGCGCGCGTGCACGACGTGCGCGTAGACCGTCAGCGTGTCGCTCACCGGCGGCCGCGGATCGTCGGTCGTGCCGAAGTTGCGATCGTGATCGTCGAGATTGCAGCCGGTGCGGTGCCAGTTGCGGTTGCTCGAAAAGCAGCACGGTGCGCCCGCGTCGGCGATCATCGGCACGCTCCACGCGACCCAGCCGTCCGACTGCTTCACGCGCGCTTCGAGCGAATCCGCGGCGAGCGCGACGTCGGCGCAACCCGTCGCGAGCAGCGCGCACAGGATCAGGCGCTTCATTGCGGATTCCCCTTCTTGTCGGTGCGATCGAGCTCGCCCTCGATCGCCTTCAGCGCGCCCTCGTCGCTCATGTTCGCCAGCGTGCGCAACAGCGCCTTCTTGTCCTCGACATTCTTCGCCTGGCGATAAAGCTGCAGCACGGCGTCGGCGTCGTCGGCGACGAGGAGGCCCTGCAGCGCGGCTTCCTTGAGCGCGGGCGTGTTCGCCTGGCCGTAAAGCCTGACGAGCTTCTCGCCCGCGCCCGCGACGCCGAGCGACTGCATCGCCTCGGTGCGCAGGTTCTCCGGCAGCTTCGCGTCGGCGGCGATCGCCGCGAGCGCGTCCTCGTTGCCGGCGACGCCGAGCGCCTGCACGATCGCATGGCGGTTGTCGGCATCCTGCGTGACGTCGAAGAGCTGCTTCAGCTCGTCGGACGCATCGAGCGCGCCGAGCGTCTCGATCGCCTTCGCGCGCACGCTCGGATCGGGCTCGTTGCGTGCGCTGGCGAGCACGAGGTCCTTGCGGTCGGCGACGAGCCACGCTTCGATGATCTGCTTCTTCTCGTGCGCGTCCTTGCTCGTCGCGTAGATCTCGCGCAGGCGCTCGATCGCGCGGTCCTCGCCGCTGACGCCGAGCATGCGGATCGCCTCGGCACGGAGCTCGAGGTCCGGCGAATTCTTGGCGACGTCGATGACGACGTCGAGCGCCGCGTCGGTGCCGAGCTGGCTCAGCACGAAGAGCGCGCGCTTCTTCACCTTCGTCGAGTGATTGCTCTGCAGCACCTTCTTGAGGAGCGGCAGCGCGCGCTCCGGCGGCGCGTTCATGAGGCCTTCGACCGCGATGTCGGCGAGCTCCTCGTCGTCGCTCGTCGTCGTGTCGACCTTGGCCGGCGGCCGCGTGTCGCGCAGCAGCGAATCGGCGTCCTTGCTCCAGCGGCTGTCGGGGAATTCGCGGTGCAGCTTGTCGATCAGCGTCTTCGCCTCGGTCGTGCGCTTGGCCTGCACGAGCGTGTAGGCCTCCCAATACAGCGCGGCGTCGGCGCTCTTCGGCTCCTTCTCGCGAAGCAGCTTCTCGAGATCCTGGAAGCGCTTCAGCGCCGCGTTCCAGTCGCCCTTCTTGAGCGCCGCCTGGCCGTCCCAGTAGAGCTGGTTCGACGCCTTGTCGGTCGGGGCCATGTCGCCCTCGCTCGCCGCGATCGCGCCGTGCGTGCCGAGCGCCAGCATCAGCGCGGCGGCGAGGAGGGTTGCAGTCGTCGTTCTCATCGATCGGTTTCCTTTGCGATTCATGTGCGGTGCGCGCCGGCGCGTTCGAGACGGGCCTGGGTGGCGCGAACCTGGAACATCAGGTCGGTGGAGTTGAGGTATTCCCGCAATCCTTCCGAAGGTTGGACGGTGCCGGACTGCTGCTGGTTAGCCAGCGAGATCAGGACGGGCTCGATCTGGCGCAGGAAATCGGCGAGCTGCGTGTTGCCCGCGCGCGCGGCGGCGAGCGCGTAGAGACGATTCGCTTCCACGAGCGAAGCGGCGAGCTCGCGATTGCCGTCGAGCAGCTCGGCGCTGTCGCTGTTGCTCGCGGTCATCAGCACGCCTTCGGTCGCGCGAAGATGCGCGGCGACGTAGGCGTCGAGCACGCGCGCGGCGGCCGCGTCGGCATCGGCCGAGGCGAGCGTCGGCGCGTTCGGCGCGCTCCGGCGTCCCGCGTAGAAACCGACGCCGACCGCGAGCGCGACGAGGCACGCGGCCGCGAAGGCGAAACGCGGTGGGCTCAGCCACTCGCGCAGGCGATCGCTCCACGACACGCGCTGCACACGCGGACGCGGCGCGATGCGCGGCTCGAGCTGCCGCCAGAGACGCGCGTTGAAATCCGCATCGGGCTCCGGCGCCGGCAACGCGTCGACGTGCGCGAGCGTGCGCTCGAGCGCCGCGTAGCGTTCGCGAAGCTCGGCCGAGGCGGCGAGCGCCGCTTCGATCTCGGCGAGCCGGCTCGCGTCGAGGCCGTCGCGGTAGCGGTAGAGGATGAGGTCTTCGTCGCGGATCGTCGTGTTCATTGGTTTCATCCCTCGATATCGAGAGGGTCGAGCGCCGCGCGCAACTTGCGCACGGCACGGAAAATCGCCTGCTTGCTCGCGCTGATGCTGAGCGAGAGCGTCGCCGAGATGTCCTCGAGCGACTGGCCTTCGTGGTGCTTGAGCACGAACGCGGTGCGCTCGATCGTGCTCATGCGCGAAAGCTCCCGCTCGATGTCGCGGCGGATCTCGGCGCTGGTCGCGTGCCGGTCCGGACCCGCCGGCGCATCGAACGCGTTCTCGTACACTTCGTGGCCTTCCTCGCCTTCGGGCAGTGCGTCCTCGACGCGGTTGCGCTTGCGCATCTGCTCGAGCGCGGCGTTCACCGCGATCCGGTGCAGCCATGTCGAGAACGCCGAGCGTCCGTCGAACTCGCGAAGGTGCCGATACGCGTTGAAGAGCGCCTCCTGCACCGCGTCCTCGGCCAACGCCTTGTCGCCCGTGATGCGCGCGCAGACGCGAAAAAGCGCGCTCGAGTGCGTCTCGACCAGATGCCGAAACGCAGCCGCGTCCCCTGCGCTTGCCTGGGCGACCCAGCGCGCTTCGTCGTTTGCCATGCGCATAGGATGCGCCCGGGGCGGCCGCGGTTAGCAAGGCGGGGCGCCGCCCGCCGGATCAAGCCGGGAGGCGGAAATCCGGCTGCCAGCCGAGCGCCGCGCGGACCTTGTCGGTCGACGCGCAGGCGTTCGGCTCGGCGACGTTGTAGATGCCTGCCGCACCGCGGTCGACCGCCAGCAGCGCCGCCCAGGCCGCCGCATCGACGTGCACCGGCGAGGCGCCGGTCGGCGCGTCGGTCCCAGTGCCCGGACCGTAGAGCTGGCCGTAACGCAGCACGATGCCTTCGAGCGGCGGCGATTCGAGCGCGAGCCGTTCGAGCGCGGCGATGCCGCCGACGCTGACCTTGCGGATGCCCTCGGCATCGGTGTCCAGCGGATCGGATTCGGCGTGCGGCTCGGGCCCGGGGGCGTAGGCCCAGGCGATGCTCTGCGCGATCAGCCGTCGCGCGCCGGCCGCGATGGCGGCCTGCACCAGGTTTCGCGTGCCGTCGTTGCGCAGGCGCGCATTGCGCCGGATCGCTTCGTCCATCCTTGCCGGATCGAGCCCGCGCGGCAGGTCGGTGAGCTGGTGGATCACGATCGCCGGCTTCGCCGCGATCACGACCTGCATGAGCGCGTCGGCGTCGAACACGTCGACGATCGCGGGCTCGGCGCCGAGCCCGCGAAGCTCGTCGGCCTTGCCGGCGGAGCGGGTCGTGCCGACCACGTGATGGCCCGCCGCGACGAGCAGCGGCGTCAGGCGGCGGCCGATCGCGCCGGTCGCACCGGCGAGCAGGATTCGATGGCTCATGTCGTTTCGAACTCCGGATGAGGCCTCCGCCGCCTCCCTGTGCTGCCGTCGCTCGCGCGCAATTCAAGGGCGGTTGACACACAAATGCGAATGGTTATCATTTCCAAACGAACACGAGGCAGGAGACCCGCGATGTTCCAGAACCCAGCCTTCGAGCCGTCGAACGCGGCCGACGGCACGCCCACGTCGGCGCCGTCCGACCCGCAGCGCATCGACAGCCGGCGCCTGCTCGCCGGCGGGCGCGAGCTCGTCATCGATCACGCGGGGCAGGAATACCGCCTGCGCCTGACGCGCAACGACAAGCTGATCCTGACCAAGTAGGCCGGCGCGCCGCGAGGACCGCATGAGCGACTTCCACGACACGGCCGCCGACGATCGATCCGGGCGCGATGAGCCTTCGGGATCGTGGACGTCCGCCGAGCCCGCGCCGCCGCGCCGCTCGAGCCTCGACCTGCACGCGCTCGCACGCTGGCTGCCGCGCCTCGGCGCCGTGCTGTGGCTCGATCGCTCCGCGCGTCGCCACGCGCCGATGCGCGCGGTCACGGGATCGCGCGGCCTGCTGCTGCTCGATCATCCGGCGCTCGACGCGCTGGCGCGCAGCACGATCGCGACGGCGCACACGCAAGTCACGCCGCACGGGCCGCGCGAGTGGCTCGCGTTCCGCGATGCGAACGGCGAAACGCTGGCGAAGCTTTTCCTGCTGCCCGACACCGACTATCTCGCCTGGGACGAGATGACCGCGGCCGCCGCGCTCGCGCCGCGCATCGAGGAGCCCGCGCGCTGGCACGCGCACGCCGCGTTCCTGCGCCAGGCGCTCGCGCGCATCGGCACGGCGTGGCAGGCGCGGCTCTTCACGTTCGAGCAGCGCAAGCTGCCGTGGCTGCAAACGCTCGATGCGCGCTCGCCGCTGCGCTTGTCGCTGCTCGGTCTCGAGCTCGCGCGGCTCATCGCGCGTAGCGAAGGCGCGGAGCTCGTCTCGCCGCTGCACGCCGCGTGACGCTCAGCCGGTGTTCTGCAGCGCCTGCGCAACGCCGTGCACGGCGGACACCAGCGCGCCGAGCAGCGGATCGTCGTCGCTCGAACCGTTCGCGCGCCAGCGCGCGAGCAGGTCGACCTGGATGAGGTTCATCGGATCGGCGTAGGGATTGCGCAGGCGCAGCGACTGTTCGAGCCGCGCATCGTCGGCGAGCAGCCGGTCCGTTCCGCGCAAACGCAGCACCCACTCGACCGTGCGCGCGTGCTCGTCGGCGAGTCTCGGAAAGAACGCATCGTGCAGCGGACCCGCGAGCCGCGAAAACGGCTCGGCGATCGCGAGGTCGCTCTTCGCGAGCACCATCTCGAGGTCCTCGATCAGCGTGCGGAAGAACGCCCAGTCGCGCGCCATCTCGCGCAGCGTGTCTTCCTCGCCGCGCGCGGCCGCCGCGTCGAGCGCGCTCGCGACGCCGTACCAGCCCGGCAGGTTCGAGCGGCACTGCGTCCACGCGAACACCCACGGAATCGCGCGCAGGCTGCCGACGCCGGCGGCGCCGCCGCGCCGTGACGGGCGCGAGCCGAGCGTCATGCGCTCGATGACGTCGATCGGCGTCGCGTTGCGGAAGTAGTCGACGAAGCTCGCGTCGGCGACGAGCTTGCGATACGCGCCGGCGCCGTCGGCGGCGAGCCGCGCCATCGTCTCGCGCCAGCGTGTTTCGCGCGGCTCGGGAGGCCGCGGCCGCAACGTCGCCAGCAGCACGGCGCCGACGGTTTGCTCCAGCGTCCGCAGCGCCAGCGCTCGCACGCCGTACTTCTGGTGGATCACTTCGCCCTGCTCGGTGACGCGCAGGCGTCCGCCGACCGCGCCGCGCGGCGCCGCCATGACGGCGCGCGACGTCTTGCCGCCGCCGCGGCTGATCGAGCCGCCGCGGCCGTGGAAGAACACGAGATCGACGCCGGCCGCGCGGGCGAGATCGAGCAGCTCGACCTGCGCGCGCTGCAGCGACCAGCGCGCGGCGAGGATGCCGCCGTCCTTCGCGCTGTCCGAGTAGCCGAGCATGATCGTCTGCCGGTCGCCGCGTGCCGCGAGATGCGCGCGATAGACCGGATCGGCGAGCAGCGCCCCGAAGGTTTTCGGCGCCGCGCGAAGGTCGTCGATCGTCTCGAACAGCGGCGCGATGTCGAGCGGCACGTGCCCGACGCCCGCGACTAGCCCGCCGGCGCGCGCAAGCGCGAGCACGGCGAGCACGTCGTCGACGCTGCCGGCCATGCTGATGACGTAGAGCCCGAGCGCCGCATCGCCGTAGCGGTGGCGCGCGTCGGCGAGCGTCGCGAACACCGCGGCGCTGCGCCCGAACGCCGGCGCATCGGTCGCCGGCAACGGCCGCTCGCCGCTGGCGAACGGACCGAGCGACGATCCCGCTGCGTCGCCGAGCGCTTCGGCGTGCACGCGCGAATCCTGGCGCACGTCGAGGCGCGCGAGATGGAATCCGAACGTCGCGATGCGCCGCTGCAACCGCCGCACGGCGAACCAGCCCGCGTGTGCGCCGGCGTGCGCGCGCAGGCTCGACGCGATCAGGTCGACGTCGGCGGCGAACTCGGCCGCGTCGCGATAGCCTTCGGGCGCATCGTCCGAGGTCGCCGAAAGCCGCGCGCCGATCAGCTGCAGCAGGCTCCGGTACGGCATGTTCGAGTGGCGCGGCCGGATCCGCGCTGCGGCGTCGGGCAGCAGCTGCCGATAGTCGGCGAGCCGCGCGAGCAGCGAGCGTTCGAACGCCGCGCGATCGAGCGTCTGCGTCAGCACGCGCGCAAGATCGCGGCATTCGGCGCGATAGCGCGACAGCACGATGCGCCGTTGCGTGCGCAGCGTCATCGCGATCGTGTCGGCGCCGACGTTCGGATTGCCGTCCATGTCGCCGCCGACCCACGACGCGAAGCGCACGACGCGCGGCAGCGCGGGACACGTGCCGTAGACCTGCATGATCGCGTCCTCGAGCGCCTCGTAGAACACCGGCAGCACGCGATAAAGGGGATCGGACAGATAGAAGTCGACGTGGTCGAGCTCGTCGAGCACGGAAGGCCGAAGGTGCGAGAGGTCCGCCGTCTGCCAGCCGCTCGTCACCGCGATGCGCAGGCGCGCCGCATCGACCGCGATTTCGCCCGGCGTGCGCGGCCCGGTGAAGTCGGCGACGAGCGCGCGCACGATCTCCTGCTCCTTCTCGAGCAGCGAGCGCCGCGACGCTTCGGTCGGATGCGCGGTCAGCACGGGCTCGACGTCGAGCCGCGGCAGGAGATCGAGCAGCTCGTCGATGCCGACGCCGGCGGCCTTGAGGCGCAGCAGCACGTCGTGCAATCCGTCCGGCTGCGGCGCCGCGCCGGCGATCTGGTAGTCGCGACGCCGGCGGATCCGATGCACGCGCTCGGCGATGTTGACCATCTGGAAGTACGTCGCGAATGCGCGGCTGAGTCCGTCGGCGGTCGCGGCATCGAGCCCGGCGAGCTCGGCTGCGAGCGCGTCGACCGGCTCGCCGTTCTCGCGGCGGCGGATCGCGGCGGTGCGCGCGGCCTCGACGTGCGCGAAGAACGCCTCGCCGTTCTGCTCGATCAGGAGCTCGCCGACGAGCCGGCCGAGGCGGCCGACGTCCTCGCGCAGCGCCTGGTCGCTGGGTCCGAATTCGACGTCGCGCAGATCGCGCACGGCTTCGCTCCGAGTCATCGCGTCGAGCTTAGCAGCCCGACGCGACGCCGCGATCACGCGCCGCGATCGGTGCGCAGCGTCTGCGCCGCGCGCTCGTCGCCGGCCGAGCTGCGGCCGACCAGCGCGCCGAGCGCGACGATGCCGGCCGCGACGAGCAGCGCGCCGGCCAGAGCCATGCCGTGCGGAGCCGATTCGCCGAGCAGCAGCACGCCGAGCAGCGTCGAGAACAGGATCTC
>DATFRS010000374.1:0-2065 GCA_035263065.1 Rhodanobacteraceae bacterium | reverse complement strand
ACGGCCGAGTTGCCGATGTTCGCGTTGATCTTCACGAGGAAGTTGCGGCCGATGATCATCGGCTCGGATTCGGGATGGTTGATGTTGTTCGGGATGATCGCGCGGCCGCGCGCGACCTCGTCGCGCACGAACTTGGGCGTGATCAGCTTCGGCAGCGACGCGCCGAACGACTGGCCGGCATGCTGTTTCAGCAAGTGCGACCCGCGCAGCGCATCGAGCTTCTGGTTCTCGCGGATCGCGACGAACTCCATCTCCGGCGTGACGATGCCGCGCCGTGCATAGTGCATCTGCGACACGTTCGCGCCGGCCTTCGCGCGGCGCGGCTTCGGCAACATCGGAAAGCGCACGTCGGCGAGCTCGCGCGCGCTCGCGTGCCGGCGCGTGAAGGGCGACGTGAAATCGGCGAGCAGATCCGTGTCGCCGCGCTCGGCGATCCACCGCGCGCGCAGCGCCGGCAAGCCGGCCGCGAGATCGGCGCGGAACGCGGGGTCGGTGTACGGCCCCGACGTGTCGTACACGACGAACGGCGCGTTCTGCTCGGCACCGAACATCGACGGCGTGTCGTCGAGCGCGATCTCGCGCATCGGCACCGCGACGTCGTCGCGGCTGCCGCGCACGTGGATCTTCGTCGAGCCCGGGATCGGCCGCGTGACGGTTTCGGAAAGCTCGGCGGTCTCGCTGAGCAGCCTGTTCGGTACGGCATTCATCGGCATGCGTCCTGCTGATTCGTGACGGCTCGCGCACGATGCGCGAGGGATTCGCTACGAAGCGGAGACGCCGCGGAGGCCGGAGGCTTGGAGCCGCGAAGCTTCCCTACGCCGGTGTCAGCCGGATCAGGTTCGAAGGGTCTCTCTCAGCCCGCTTAGGTCCGGGCACCCCCGCTTCAAGACTCGCATTCAATCACGTTCGCGCTGCCGCGACCACCGTCGAGTCCGCTACAGTGCGCTCGTTCGAGGGGAGTCTGGATGAAGATCGCCATCGTCGGTTACGGCACGGCCGGGCAGGCTGCGGCGATCTTCCTCGCGCGCGACGGCCACGACGTCGAGATGTTCGAGCGCAGCCCGGAGCTGAAACCGGTCGGCGCCGGCTTCCTGCTCCAACCAACCGGCCTCGGCGTGATGACGGCGCTCGGCCTTCGCGACGCGGCGATCGCGCGCGGCGCGCGCATCGAGCGCCTGTTCGGCACGAACGCCGCCGGCCGCATGGTCATGGACATGCGCTACGCCGAGCACGCCGCCGACAGCTTCGGCCTCGGCATGACGCGCGGCGCGCTGTTCGCGCTGCTGCACGCGACGTGCGTGCACATGGCTGCGATCCGCACCGGCGTGCGCATCGAGAAGGCCGGCGACGACGGTCATGGCCTCGTCGACGCCGACGGCAACCAGCACGGTCCGTACGATCTCATCGTCGCCGCCGACGGCGCGGGTTCGGCGTTGCGCGCGGCGAGCGGGCTCGCGCGCCGCGATCCGGTCTACCCATGGGGCGCCATGTGGTGCCTGCTGCCGGCCGACGGCTGGCCGCACGTCGCCGAGCTCCGCCAGCGCTACGACGGCACGCGCACGATGCTCGGCGTGCTCCCGGTCGGTACGCGGCCCGATCTCGCGGGGCGGTGGCTGACGTTCTACTACAGCCTCGCCGGCCCGCGCATCGACGCGTTCGACGCCGAAGCGCTCGCCGCGATGCAGGCCGACATCGCCGCGCTCTGGCCCGAGCTCGCCGAGCGCACGCGCGCGCTCGTCGACGCGACGCAGCTCAACCGCGCGCGCTATCGCGACGTCGTGCTGCGAAAACCGTGGCGCGATCGCACCGTCTTCATCGGCGACGCCGCGCACGGCATGAGCCCGCAGCTCGGCCAGGGCGTCAACATGGCGCTGCTCGATGCGCAGGCGCTTGCAGATGCGTTGCGCGTCCATACGGACCTCGCGACCGCGCTTGCGCACTACGCGCGCACGCGCGCGAGTCATGTCGCCGTCTATCAGGCGCTGAGCCGCTGGCTGACGCCGCTGTTCCAGTCGGATTCGAACATGCTGGCCGAGCTCCGCGACCGGATGTTCGGGCCGTTCGG
>DATFRS010000373.1:0-6640 GCA_035263065.1 Rhodanobacteraceae bacterium | reverse complement strand
GAGGACGCCGACGTCATCGTCGTCAACAAGCCGCCGGGCCTCGTCGTGCATCCGGGCGCCGGCAATCCGGCCGGCACGCTGCAGAATGCGCTTCTGCATCACGATCCGAAGCTCGCCGAGATTCCGCGCGGCGGGCTCGTGCACCGGCTCGACAAGGACACGTCCGGGCTCATGGTCGTCGCGCGGACGCTGCGCGCGCACACCTCGCTTGTCGAGCAGTTGAGCGAGCGCGACGTGCATCGGCAGTATCTCGCCGTGGTTTACGGACGCATGGTCGCCGGCGGCTCGGTCAACGCCGCCCTCGGCCGGCATTCGCACGATCGCCTGAAGCAGGCCGTACGCGAGGATGGCCGCGATGCGATCACGCACTATCGCGTGCGCGAGCGGTTCCGCGCATTGACGCTGATCGAATGCCGCCTCGAGACCGGCCGCACGCACCAGATCCGCGTGCACATGGCGCACGTCAGGCATCCTCTGGTCGGCGACGTGCAGTACGGCGGCGGGCTCAAGCTGCCGAAAGGTGCGACACCAGCGCTCGCCGAGGCGCTGCGCGGATTCCAGCGCCAGGCGCTGCACGCCGAGCGCCTCGAATTCGCGCATCCCGCCGACGGCCGCACGATCGCCGTCGAAGCCGAGTCGCCGGCCGACATGCAGCGGCTGATCGCCGCGCTCCGCGAAGACGCGCGCGATGGCGGCTGAGTTCGCCCTGCACGCGGATTGGCCCGCGCCGGCAGGCGTGAGGACGGCGATCACGCTGCGCACGATGGCCGGTCTTTCGAAGCCGCCGTTCGATGCGTTCAATCTCGGCGGACGGTGCGGCGACGATCCCGCCGTCGTCGAAGCGAATCGCGCGGCGCTCGTCGCTGCGCTGGGTCTGCCTGCGCAGCCGATGTGGCTGCGGCAGGTCCACGGGAATGTCGTCGCCGATGCCGATGCGCTGGCGCGCGATGCCGAGCCCGAAGCCGACGCGGCGGTGACGCATGCGCACGGCACCGTGCTCGCCGTGCTGACGGCCGACTGCCTGCCGGTGCTGCTCTGCGCCGGTGACGGCTCCGCGATCGGCGTCGCGCATGCCGGCTGGCGCGGACTCGCCGCCGGCGTGATCGAAGCGGCCGTCGCGAAGCTCGGCGTCGCGCCGGCGTCCGTGCTGGCGTGGCTCGGTCCCGCGATCGGGCCCGCGTCGTACGAAGTCGGCGACGAGGTCCGCGCCGCGTTTCTCGCGCACGATGCGGGCGCCGCAGCGGCGTTCGAGGAGACGCGGCCCGGTCATTGGCTCTGCGATCTCTATGCCCTCGCGCGCCGGCGTCTCGCGAGCGCCGGCGTGCGGCAGGTTTTCGGCGGCAATTTCGATACGTTTTCCGACGCGCGCTTCTATTCGTTCCGACGCGATCGCGAGACCGGCCGCTTCGCGAGCCTGATCTGGATCGAGCCCGCGACCGTGCGCGCCGATGCGGACGACGCGGCAGGCGCAGGTGCTGCGGCCGACGGGCTGCAGCCGGTGTTCGCGCGCCTCCTCGGCGACGCATTCCATCGGCTGCCGCCGCGCGTTCGCGCGCTGCATGCGGCGACGGGCGTCCGGCGCTATCGCGGCAGCGCCGAGGTTCGACGCGGCGCCGGCTGGCTTTCGAGGCTCTGCGGCTGGGCGACGCGTCTGCCCGGCGCGGCGGACACGACGCCGATCGATGTCGAAATCGACGCGAGCGCCCACGAGGAAACCTGGACGCGCCGCTTCGGCACGCAGCGCATGCGCTCGCACCTGCGGCCGCACGGCACGCTGCTGCGCGAGCGGCTCGGCCTGGCGACGTTCGAGTTCGCGCTGTCCGCCGCCGACGGCGTGCTGCGCTGGGAACCGCGCCGGGTGCGCGCGCTCGGGCTGCCGCTGCCCGCACGCTGGTTCCGCGGCGTGCGCGCGGCCGAGTCGCAGCGCGATGGGCGCTACCGCTTCGAAGTCGAGGCCGCGCTGCCGTGGCTCGGCGAGCTCGTGCGTTATGAAGGCTGGCTCGAGGCCGTCGATGAGTGAGGCACCGGTGCTCGTGTTCGACGGCGTCTGCGTGCTCTGCAGTCGCTGGGTGCGGTTCGTCCTGCGTCACGATCGCAGCGCACGGATCCGGCTCGCGGCGATGCAGTCCGCACCCGGTCGCGAATGGCTCGCGCGACATGGGCTCGATCCCGACGATCCGCTTTCGCTGCTCTACGTCGTCGATGGTCGCGGTTACCGGGACAGCGAGGCGATCCTGCGCGTGCTCGCGAGTTTCGGCGGCGCGTGGCGCGCGAGCGCGATCCTGCGCGTGATCCCGCGCGTCGTGCGCGATCCGCTTTACCGCAGGCTCGCGCGCAACCGCTATCGCTGGTTCGGTCGCAACGACCAGTGCTTCGTGCCGGCGCCGGATCAGGCCGCGCGCTTCCTCGGCTGAAAACGCTCGACGGACGTCGAGATCGCATGGCCGCCGAGCGTCGCGAGGCATTCGTCGAGCGTGAAGAGCCCGGCGCACGGCATCGCGCCGCGTGCGTCGAGCGCGCCCGAGGCCATCTTCTTCGCGAGCAGCACCGCGGGCGTCGCCGGAATCTCGGGCCCGTCGCCGGCTTCGGCGAGGAGTTGCCAGCGCAGGCCGAGCGGACATCCGTCGCGGCCGATGCCGAGCATCTCGACGTGCATCGCGCCCGTGTCGCTGCCGCCCTGTTCGAAATGCTCGCTGATCGCTTTCAGTGCACGCGCGTGGCGATCGAGCGAGCGCACGAATCCCGCGCGCACGAGCCACGACAGCAGCCATAGCCCGTGGTGCAGTCGCCTCAGCTCTAGCCCTGCGCGGAAGCGCAGCGAGCGAAGCTGCGGATAGCGCGCGGGAAAGAGATCGAGATCGGGCACATCGCACGCGCCGAGCCAGCGCGGTCCGACCGGCGCCGGGTAGCGATGGCGCCGCTGCGATTGCCATCCGGCCACGTCGCGTCGTCGGCCGTTTTCGAGCCATGGCAACGGCCGCCCGACGTAGCCGAGTATCGCGGCGACGGTCGCGAGGCCGCGTGGCGTCCGGTTGCCGGGACTGATCCCGATGTCGATGGCGCGCAACTCGGCGAAATGATCGAGGAACCGATCGACGACCGCGGCGCTGAGACCCGGCACCGTGCTGGCGCCCGCAACGGCGAGGCGCCCGCGGCGGCGCGCTTCGCCGTCGAGCTCGCCGAAACCCATGACGTACTTGCGCGCATCGGCGAGATCGATGTAGTCGGCGTCCGCTTCGAGCGCGGCGCGTGCAACCGCGTAGTCCTGTCGCTGGAACGGGCCGCACGTGTTGATGACGAGCCGCGCGTGCTCGCGCCGGAGCACGTCGCCAAGGTCCGGCGCGTGGACATCGCACGCGAGCGGGGCGACGGTCGCAGGATGATTCCGCAGCGTTTCGCAGAATGCGGTTGCGGAGGCGATGTCGCGTCCCGCGGCGATGATCCGCCAGCCCGGCTCGAACGCAAGTCGACGCACGATCCGCGATCCGAAGAGGCCGTAGCCGCCGAGCACTACCACCGTGAATCCGATCATGCCGCTGCCCGTAGCCAGACGTTACGAGTGTGCCCGGCGCGCCGGTCGTCGGCCAGCGTCCGATGAGGCCGACGGGTCGCCGGGAATCGAGCCGGTCTTGAAGGCGCGATGCCCGAGACCCACTTTGGTGCAATCATTCTGAGGCCGATGCGGCGCGGAGAATCACGCATGCGCATGGACAAACTCACCTCGCGTTTCCAGCAGGCGCTCGCCGATGCGCAGTCGCTCGCGGTCGGGCGCGATCACAACATGCTGGAGCCGGCGCACCTCATGGCAGCGCTGCTCGATCAGCAGGGCGGCTCGACGGTGCCGCTGCTCGCGCAAGCCGGCGTCAACGTCGCCGCGCTGCGCACGCGCGTCGGGCAGATCCTCGACCGGTTGCCGAAGGTGGCCGGGCAGGAAGGCAACATCAACGTTTCCAACGATCTCAACCGCCTCCTCAATCTCACCGACAAGCTCGCGCAGCAGCGCGGCGATGCGTTCGTCGCGAGCGAGCTCTTCGTGCTCGCCGCGCTCGACGATCGCGGCGAGCTCGGGGGCGCGCTGAAGGGCGCCGGCGCGACCAAGGCGAACATCGAAGCCGCGATCGAGAAGGTGCGCGGCGGCGAGAAGGTGCAGTCGGAGAGCGCCGAGGATCAGCGCCAGGCGCTCGAAAAATACACGATCGATCTCACGGCGCGCTCGGAGAAGGGCAAGCTCGATCCGGTCATCGGCCGCGACGAGGAAATCCGCCGCGTGATCCAGGTGCTGCAGCGGCGCACGAAGAACAATCCCGTGCTGATCGGCGAGCCCGGCGTCGGCAAGACCGCGATCGTCGAAGGCCTCGCGCAGCGCATCGTCAACGGCGAAGTGCCGGAGGGCCTCAAGGACAAGCGCGTGCTGTCGCTCGACATGGGCGCGCTGATCGCCGGCGCGAAGTTCCGCGGCGAGTTCGAGGAGCGCCTGAAGGGCGTGCTCAACGATCTCGCCAAGCAGGAAGGCCGCGTCATCCTCTTCATCGACGAGCTGCACACGATGGTCGGCGCCGGCAAGGCCGAAGGCGCGATGGATGCCGGCAACATGCTGAAGCCGGCGCTCGCGCGCGGCGAGCTGCACTGCATCGGCGCGACGACGCTCGACGAATACCGCAAGTACATCGAGAAGGACGCCGCGCTCGAGCGGCGCTTCCAGAAGGTCTACGTCGGCGAGCCGAGCGTCGAGGACACGATCGCGATCCTGCGCGGCCTCAAGGAAAAGTACGCCGTGCACCACGGCGTCGAGATCACCGATCCCGCGATCGTCGCAGCGGCGACGCTGTCGCATCGCTACATCCCGGATCGCCAGCTGCCGGACAAGGCGATCGACCTCATGGACGAGGCCGCGTCGCGCATCCGCATGGAGATCGACTCGAAGCCCGAGGAGCTCGACCGCAAGGAGCGCCGGCTGATCCAGCTCAAGATCCAGCGCGAGGCGCTGAAGAAGGAGAAGGATCCGGAATCGAAACAGCGTCTCGCCGATCTCGAGAAGGAAATCGGCGTGCTCGAGCGCGAGTACTCCGATCTCGAGGAAGTCTGGAAAAGCGAGAAAGCGACGCTGCAGGGCGCGACCAAGATCAAGGAGCAGATCGAGCAGGCGAGGGTCGAGCTCGAGGCGGCGCAGCGCCGGCAGGACTACGCGAAGATGAGCGAGATCCAGTACGGGCGCATCCCCGAGCTCGAGAAGCAGCTCAAGGCCGCGCAGGAAGCCGAGAAGAAGGGCTTCACGCTGCTGCAGGATCGCGTCACGGCCGAGGAGATCGCCGAAGTCGTCTCGCGCTGGACCGGCATTCCGGTCTCGAAAATGCTCGAAGGCGAGCGCGAGAAACTGCTGCGCATGGAAGACGCGCTGCACAGGCGCGTCGTCGGCCAGGACGAAGCCGTGCACGCGGTCGCCGACGCGATCCGTCGCGCACGCGCGGGCCTTTCCGATCCGAACCGCCCGAACGGCTCGTTCCTGTTTCTGGGACCCACCGGCGTCGGCAAGACCGAGCTCTGCAAGGCGCTCGCCGAGTTCCTGTTCGACTCGACCGACGCGATGGTGCGCATCGACATGAGCGAGTTCATGGAAAAGCATTCCGTGAGCCGGCTCATCGGCGCGCCGCCGGGGTACGTCGGCTACGAGGAAGGCGGCTATCTCACCGAAGCGGTGCGGCGCCGGCCGTACAGCGTGATCCTGCTCGACGAAGTCGAGAAGGCGCATCACGACGTGTTCAACGTGCTGCTGCAGGTGCTCGACGACGGGCGTCTCACCGACGGCCAGGGTCGCACGGTCGACTTCCGCAACACGGTCATCGTCATGACGTCGAATCTCGGCTCGCAGCAGATCCAGGAATATGCCGGCGACAGCGAGGAGGACTACACGAAGATGAAGGCCGCCGTGATGGGCGTCGTGCAGGCGCATTTCCGGCCGGAGTTCATCAACCGTCTCGACGAGATCGTCGTGTTCCGCGCGCTCGACAAGTCGCAGATCCGCAAGATCGCGCGCATCCAGACCGACTACCTCGCGAAGCGCCTCGCCGAGCGGCACCTGAAGCTGACGCTGTCGGACAAGGCGCTCGATCTCCTCGGCAACGTCGGCTTCGATCCGGTGTACGGCGCGCGGCCGCTCAAGCGCGCGATCCAGCAGCAGCTCGAGAATCCGCTCGCCAAGGAGATACTCGAAGGGAAGTTCCAGCCGGGAGATACGGTCGCGGTGGATGCGGCCGGTGGGCACCTCGCCTTCGAGCGACGCTGATGTATCCCCTCTCCCGCGGAGCGGGAGAGGGGGAACAAGAGGTCACTGGAAATCGCGCGTGACTCGCAGCCCGATCGTCCGCGGCAGCACCGGCACGACGTACGTGCTCCCGCCGCAGACGGACGTCGCGCACTCGGCGTAACGCGCTAGCTCGCCGCGGTTGTCGAACATGTTCTTGATGTAAACGTCGAAGCCCCAGAGATCCTTCTTCATGCCGGCCGAGAGATCGACGGTGCCGTAGCCCGGCATGTCGCCCATGATCTCGCGCTCGACGATGCGAAGATCCGACGTGCGCCGTCCTTCGAAATAACCTGCCGCCTGGAAGTAGCTGTCCCAGCCGTGGAAGTCGAACGCGTA
>DATFRS010000372.1:0-3362 GCA_035263065.1 Rhodanobacteraceae bacterium | reverse complement strand
GCGCGCCACTGCGTCTGGTCGAGATAGCGCCGGCCGAGGCCGGCGTAGTCGATGCGCGGCAGGCGATCGATCACGGTCTCGTCGAGCGTCGCCTGATGGTCGGCGGCCCAGCGCATCTGCAGCGCGAAGTCGTCGAGCTCGCCGGCGAGCGTCACGTCGGGATGGTTGCCGAGCAGGCGGTCGACGACCGTCGTGCCCGAGCGCGGCATGCCGATGATGAAGATCGGCTGCGGGCCTTCGTGCACGACGTCGGCGGGCTTGAGGAATTCCGGAGTCGCCGCGGTCGTCAGGCGCTCGAACAGGCGGCGCGACGCCGCCGGATCGTGGTTGTGCCGCGCATACATCATCGCGTTGCCGCGCGCGAGCGAGTCCCAGGCCTCGTCGTAGCGGCCGAGGTCCTCGAGCTCCTTGTAGCGCGCGAACTCGATCGCGGCATGGGCCTCGCTGTTCTGTGCGACCGTGCCGATGCGCCGCGCGAGATCGGCGAGGTGGTTCTTCTCGGGCGTCTGCTTGCGCAGGCGCGCGAGCTCGAGCGTCGCGCGCGCCGGCGCGTTCGGCATGCGCAGGCAGGCGTCGAGCTCGGCCTCGGCTTCCTTCATGCGGCCGTTGAAGACGAGCTGCATGCCGCGCGAGAAGCGGAATTCCGCGCCGTCGGCGCCGAGGCTCTTGGCCCGATCGAGCAGCGCGAGCGCTTCGGCGTGCTCGGCGAGCTTGTAGCGGAACCCGGCCGCGCGCGCGAGCGCGGCCACCTCGCGCGAGCGCTTGAACGCCGGATGCGCCAGCGCGTTCCGCGCCGCGACCGTCTCGCCGGCCTGCAGCAGGGCGGCGACGACGTCGGCGATCAGGAGCTCGTCGTCGGGCAGCATCTTCGCCGAGTCGAGCGCATGGCGCACCGCGTCGCGCACGCGATCCTCGTCCCAGGCGATGCCCGAGAGGATCAGGTGGACGTCGATGTTCTGGGGAGCTTCCTGCGCGAGCGATTCGAGCGTGACGCGCGCGGCGGCGATCTGGTTTTCGTTGAGGTAGCGCTCGGCCCGCTTCCAGAGCCTTTCTGCACGTTCGGTCATGTATTTCAGGGTGGGTTTCGCTGGGATGAATTGTACCTTGCGAGCGCCGCCCGCAGCGGGTCGAGCAGGGCGCCGTAGCGCGGCGCCCGCGCGGTGTCGCGGCGCAGCGGCTCGCGCACCTGCATCGCGCTCGGAGAGCGCACATCGCGCTCCGTCCGGTGGAACTCGAGGCAGGCGGGCTCGAAGGGGAGGCCGCAGAAGGCGAGGAGGCGCCGGATCTCGGGTTCGGGCCCGGCGACGAGGCGCTCGTAGACGCTTTCGAGGACGCCCGCCGGGTACCGGGCCAGCGCGGTCCCGAGGCTCCGGTCGAAGTCGTGCCAGAACGCGGCGAGGTCGGCGAAGGTCCGCTGGTATTCGTTGTTGTAGAGGAACTGCCGGTAGCACGAGAAGCAGGTCTCGAGCGGATCGCGCCGCACGCCGACGATGCGCGCGGCGGGCAGCATCGCGCGGATCGCGCCGATGTATTGCCAGTTGTTCGGCAGCTTGTCGGTGAAGACGGGCCGGCGCTGCGACCAGTGCGCTGTGCGCTCGAGATAGCGGCGGCCGAGACGCTGCCAGTCGTCCGGTTTCATCGCACGCGCCCACATCGGAAACGGCGCGCCGCGTACGCGCGATTCCTCGCCGAGCACGAGCGGGAGGTCAGGCAGCTCGCCGGCGCCTTCGACCTTCGAGTGCGAGGCGAGGATCTGCTCGATCAATGTCGAGCCCGAGCGCGGCAGGCTGACGATGAAGATGACGCCGGCGCCGAGATCGGAAGCCGCTTGCGGCGGCGGATCGAAGACGTCGAGCGTCGCGTCGATCACGGCGGAATACGCACGCGCATCCCACGGCTTGCGGCGTCGCGCGATCGTGTTCGCCGCTTCAAGCGCCGCGAGCGACTCGGCGTAGCGGCCGTGATCGTCGAGCGCCTTCGCCATCGCGAAGCCGAGCGCGATGCGGTCGTCGTCGCTCGCGCGCGAATCCGCGAGCGCCGCGCGAATGCGATCGATGTCCTCGGCGGCGAACTTCGTCGTCTTGAGATCGGCGAGCCCCCACCACGCCATGCCGGCGTACGGCTGCGCGGCGATGATGCGGCGATACTCCGCCGCGGCTTCGTCGGCGCGGTTGCCGACGCGCAGCATGTCGGCGAGCAGCGCGCGCGCGGCCATGTGGTCCGGCGCGAGCCGCACCGCTTCGCGCAGCGCGTCGACCGCCTCGTCGGGCCGGACGCAGCGCGTCAGCAGCACGCCGAGGTTGTACCAGGCGAGCGCGAGACGCGGCTCGATCTCGCAGCAGCGGCGCAGCGCTGCGATGGCCTCGTCGTAGTGGCCGGCTTCGGCCAGCACGGTGCCGAGCGTGTTCTGGTAGAGCGCATCGCCCGGCCGCTGCTCGACTGCGCGACGCATCGCCAGGATCGCCATGTCGTGGCGGCCGCGCCGGCTCTCGACGCTTGCGAACAGGCGCAGCACTTCGGCCTGGCGCGGAAAGCGCTGCGCGACCAAGGCGATCTCGCGCTCGGCTTCGTCGACCCGGCCCGACTCGAGCGCGTGCGCGGTCGCGACGACGTGCGGGATCGCGGCGGCGTCGAGTCCGTACAGGCGCGAGGTCGGCGGGATGTGCGGGAGGTTCATCGGCTCACGGCGCGCGGGAGCCCGAGTCTACGCAAAAACCGCCGTCGCCCGCGCCTTCGCGGTGACCGCGGTTCGCCGAGTCGCGCGCCGCGCGCGCGAGGCCTTCAGTAGTTGTTGACGTCGAACGTCTCGGGCATCGGCGAGTCGCCGCCTTCGGCGAGGCGGATCTTGAGCGCGAGGCCGTCGCGCGAGTCGGCGTGATTGAGCGCTTCCTCGAGCTCGATCTTGCCTTCCTTGTACAGCGCGTAGAGCGACTGGTCGAAGGTCTGCATGCCTTCCTGCAGGCTGCGGTCCATCGCTTCCTTGACCTCGTGGATCTGGCCGCGGCGGAGCAGGTCGCGGATGTGCGGCGTGTTGATCAGCACTTCGACGGCGGGCAGGCGATGACCGTCCTTGCCCATGACGAGACGCTGGCTGATGACGGCCTTCAGGTTCAGCGCGACGTTCATCAGGATGTTCTTGTGCGCCGATTCGGGGAAGAAGTTGAGGATGCGCTCGATCGTCTGGTCGGCGTTGTTCGAGTGCAGCGTCGCGAGGCAGAGGTGGCCCGTCTCGGAGAACGCGATCGCGGCTTCCATCGTGTCGGAATCGCGGATCTCGCCGATCAGGATCACGTCAGGCGCTTCGCGCATCGCGTTCTTCAGCGCCTCGTGATAGCTGTGCGTGTCGAGGCCGACCTCGCGCT
>DATFRS010000371.1:0-3265 GCA_035263065.1 Rhodanobacteraceae bacterium | reverse complement strand
TCCTGCCCGTCGATCATGTATTCCTGCGGCTCGGTGTAGAGCACGCTGCGGTCGGCCGGAATCGCGACCGCCTTGGCCGAGTTCAGCACCTGGTCGAGATCGCCGACGCTGACTTCCTTGTCGCGGATCGGCGCGGTGCCGTGCGAGTTTTCGTCTTTGATATGGCTGCCGGCGATCGACGCGTACACCGAGCGGATCTGGCAGCCGGCCATCAGCTCGGCTTCCTCGATCGCGCGCTGGATCGAGTGCACGGTCGACTCGATGTCGACCACGACGCCGCGCTTGAGGCCGTGTGCCGGATGCGAGCCGATGCCGATGATCTCGACCGCCTCGCCGGGCGCATGCTCGCCGACGATCGAGACGATCTTCGAGGTCCCGACGTCGAGGCCGACGATCAGATTTTTTTCGGCTTTGCGGTTCATGTAGTCCGAGCCAGCAGTCTTGAATGACGAATCGCATCGCCGTCGATCGAGGACGACGCCGTCGGCGCCGGCGCACCCCAGCGCACCGCAAACCCGTTCGCGTAGCGCAGATCCACGTACGACGGCGCGTCGGTGCGCCCCGCGGCGAGCTTCGGCCACGCGTCGAGGAACCGCTTCAGGCGCTCGCGCGGATGCTCGCGCCCGATCGCGATCGACGCGCCGCTCGCGAGCCGGAGCGTCCAGCCGCCGCGCGGCGACAGCGCGACCGCGGTGACGATGAGACCGCTGCCCGAAAATTCCTTGAGGCAGTCGGCGTGGAACTGGATGACGTCGTCGAGGCGATCGTCCGGGCCCGAAAGCTCCGGCAATCCCTGCAAGCCTTCGGCGCCGGCGACGCTGAACACCTTGCCGTGCCGGTTGATCAGCCGGTCGGCGCCCCAGCGCGCATATGGCTGCTGCTCGTAGACGACGAGCTCGATCGCGTCGGGCCAGCGCTTGCGCGCCTCGGCGTGCTCGACCCACGGCAGCTTCGCGACGGCGGCGCGCACGTCGGCGAGATCGATCGCGAAGAAGCCTTCGCCGAGATGCGGCGATACTGCCGCGCGGATCTGCTCGGCGCTGACATGGTTGAACTCCGCGCGCACGTCGAGCTTGGTCACCGGCCAGCGGTCGGAGGCAAACCAGCCGTTCAAGACGCCGATGATCGGCAGCGCGACGAGCGTCAGCGCGATGCCCCAGGCGATGAGCTTGAGCAGGAAGCTGCCCCTCACGGCGCGCCTCCGGTTTTGTCAGCGGCGAGCGGTGAGCGGTGAGCGGAAGAAGACACGCGCTCGTTCTGCTCACCGCTCACCGCTGACGGCTCACGATCGAACGTCGACTCGAGGATTCGCCAGCACAGTGTCTCGAAATCGATCCCGACCGCCTTCGCCGCCTTCGGCACCAGCGAGTGGCTCGTCATGCCGGGCGCCGTGTTCGCTTCGAGCAGCCAGTTGCGGCCCTGGCGGTCGCGCATGATGTCGACGCGGCCCCAGCCCGAGCAGCCGAGCGCATCAAACGCCGCGAGCGCAAGCGCGCGGATGTCGTGTTCCGCCGCGTCTTCGAGGCCGGGGCAGATGTACTGCGTGTCCTCGGCGACGTACTTCGCATGGTAGTCGTAGAAGGCGCCCTTCGGCACGATGCGGATCGACGGCAGCGCCTGCCCGGCGAGCACGGCGACGGTCAGCTCTTCGCCTTCGATCAGCTCCTCGACGAGCAGGTCGCCCGGATAGCGCGCGGCGAGATCGACCGCCGCGTCGAGATCGGCGTCGCGGAACACGCGCGTGATGCCGACGCTCGAGCCTTCGTTCGACGGCTTCACGATGACCGGCAACCCGATCTTCGCGGCGGCGGCATGGACATCACCGCCCTTGTGCAACGGCACGAAGCGCGGCGTCGGCAGGCCCTGCGCGAGCCACACCCACTTCGAGCGCACCTTGTCCATCGACAGCGCCGAGCCGAGCACGCCCGAGCCCGTGTACGGCACGTGCAGCGATTCGAGCGCACCTTGCAGGATTCCATCCTCGCCGCCGCCGTGCTGGCCGTGCAGGATGTTGAAGACGCGCGCGTAGTGGCCGGCGCGGAGCGCATCGAGCAGCGCCGGAATGCCGTCGACCGCATGCGCGTCGACGCCCTTCGCGCGGAGCGCCGCGAGCACGTTGCGGCCCGAGTCGAGCGACACCTCGCGCTCGGCCGACTGGCCGCCCATGACGACCGCGACGCGTCCGAACTGCTTGGCGTTCGCGACCGTCATGCGGCGCTCCGGAGCTGCTTCGCCGCCGCGATCTCGTTCGCCGACGCGCCGATGTCGCCGGCGCCGAGCAGCACGAGCAGGTCGCCGTCGCGCAGCAGCGGCGGCAACGCGGTGCGCAGCTCGCGCGGATGCTCGACCAGCACCGGGTCGACCTTGCCGCGCGCACGCACGGCGCGCGCGAGCGCACGGCCGTCGGCGTTCGCGATCGGCGCTTCGCCGGCGGGATAGACCTCGGTCAGCACGAGCACGTCGGCCTCGGCGAGCACGTTCGCGAAGTCGTCGAGCAGGTCGCGCGTGCGCGTGTAGCGATGCGGCTGGAACGCGACGACGAGCCGCTTCTCGGGCCAGCCGTTGCGCGCCGCCGCGAAGACTGCGGCGAGCTCGCGCGGATGGTGGCCGTAGTCGTCGACGAGCGTCGCCGAGCCCTTGTCGAGTGCGATCTCGCCGCGCAACTGGAAGCGGCGGCCGACGCCCTGGAAATTCTCGAGCGCGCGCTGCATCGACTCGGGCGGCACGCCGAGCTGCCAGCCGACGGCGCATGCGGCGAGCGCGTTCAGGACGTTGTGCGCGCCGGGCAGATTCAGCACGACCGCCACCGCCGGACCGCCTTCCGGCAGGTGCAGCGTGAAGCGCATGCGCCGGCCGTCCGCCCGGATCTCGCTCGCGCGCACGTCGGCGGCGCCCGCGATGCCGTAGGTCAGCACGCGGCGGTGCGTCTTCTGCGCGAGATCGGCGACTTCCGGATCGTCGATGCACAGCACCGCGACGCCGTAGAACGGCAGACGGTGCAGGTAGTCCGCGAAGGCCTTGCGCACGCGGTCGAAATCGCCGTCGTAGTTCTCGAGATGGTCGGCGTCGATGTTGGTGACGATGGCGATCACCGGCGAGAGCAGCAGGAACGAGCCGTCCGATTCGTCGGCTTCGGCGACGAGGTATTCGCCGGTGCCGAGGCGCGCGTGCGCGCCGGCAGCGATGAGCTGGCCGCCGATCACGAACGTCGGATCGAGGCCGGCTTCTGCGAGCACGCTCGCCGTCAGCGAAGTCGTCGTCGTCT
>DATFRS010000370.1:0-16219 GCA_035263065.1 Rhodanobacteraceae bacterium | reverse complement strand
GAAACGCCCGTTCGCTACGGCAGATCGAACACGTACAGGCGCCCCGAGATGTCCTCGGGGAACTGCGCGTCCGCGGTGCCGATGTAGACCTTGCCGCCGATCACGGTCGGCGAGGAATTGACGATCTGCTCGGTGAAGAGTCCGCTCCAGAGGTTGTCGCAGACGAAATCGCCGCACGGCTCGGCCGACCATGCGAGCAGCTCGCCGGTGTTGCGGCCGGCGAAGACGACGCCGTTCGCGACCGTCGGCGAGGACTCGACGGCCGCCTGGAAGCCGATGCCGAACAGGAGCCAGAGCGGCGAGCATTGCGGCGCGCCGCAGCCGTTCGCGTCGTACGCCGCAAGCCCCGTTTCGAGTCCGATGTAGACACGCCCGTAGGCGATCGCCGGCGAGCCACCGAAGAACTGGTTCTCGTCGACGGCCTGCCAGAGCGGCGCGCAGGTCGGCGCGCCGCAGCCGCGCGCGTCGAACACCGAGAGCGCGTGCTGCGAGCCGATGTAGACCTTGCCGTTCGCGAGCGCCGGCGTCGAGCCGAACACCGCGCTGCCGAGATCGCCGGTCCAGACCGGCGCGCAGGTGTGATGGCCGCAGCCTTGCGTGGCGAAGGCGTAGAGCTTGCCGTCGTCGGAGCCGACGTAGACGACGCCGGGGCCAATCGTCGGCGTCGATTCGATCGAGGCGCCGGTGCGCCCGATCCACGCAGGCTGGCAGAGTGCGCGGCCGCAGCCGTGCGCGGGGAACGCGTAGAGCGCGCCGTCGAAGGCGCCGACGAAGACGAACCCGCCGCCGACCGCGGGCGACGATTCGAGGATCGATTCCTTGCCGGCCGAACCCTGCCAGAGCGGCGCGCACACCGCGGCGCCGCAGCCGTTCGCATCGAACGCGCTCAGCAGGCCGTCGTTCGAATCGAACGAGGTCTGCGAGCCGATGTAGACGATGCCGCCGGCGACGGTCGGCGAATCGATGATCTGCGCGAGCGACACCGACTGCCAGAGCGGCGTGTCGCAGAAGTCGCTGCCGCAGCCGTCGGCGGGATAGGCCCAGAGCCGGCCGTCCTGCGAGGCGATGTAGACGACGCCGTCGACGACCGCCGGCGACGAGGCGAAGACCGGGCGTCCGAGCTGCGCCTGCCACGCGACGGAGAGATTCGCCACGTTCGACGCATCGAGCGTGTGCTCGAAGCGGTTGTTGCCGGTGTGCGCGGCGTCGAAGCGGAACTGGTGCCAGTCGGGATCGAGCGGGCCGATCGCGCGCGTGCCGGGTGTTGCAGCGACAACGGAGCCCGCGAGTGCGAGCGATGCAACGATCACGCGAACGAAACGACGCACGACGCGCTCCCCGGCGGACCCCGATCCGCACGATGCGTCATCTTAGGACGCACCGTGCGATCGATTCGTTGCGCCGCGGAAAAAGAATGATGCGCCGGCAAGGACCCGCCGGCGCATCGAACTGCGACAGGAAACGCGTGCGGATTACTCCGGCAGCTCGAACACGTAGAGGCTGCCGGACTGGTCTTCCGGAAAACCGTCGTTGGCGCTGCCGATGTAGAGCTTGCCGTTGATTACCGTCGGCGAGGAGCTCACGACTCGGTCGTTGATGAAGCCGGTCCAGATCGCCGGGCACGTGAAGTCGCCGCACGGCTCGGCCGGCCACGCGAACACTGCGCCGCTGTTGCGGCCGGCATAGACGACGCCGTTCGCGATCGTCGGCGACGACGCGACCGCGGCGCTCTCGCCGCTGCCCGTCAGCAGCCATTCCGGCCCGCACTTCACGTCGCCGCAACCGTCGGCTTCGAACACCGCGACATTCTCCTCGAGCCCGATGTAGACGCGACCGTTGGCGACGGCCGGCGAGCCGCCGAAGAATTGCAGGTCGTTGACGGACTGCCAGAGCGGAGGACACTTGCTGGCGCCGCAGCCGCTTGCATTGAACGCGGCCAGCGCGTGCGCCGAGCCGATGTAGACGATGCCGTTGCTGACCGCCGGCGTCGAATCGAACACGGGGCTCTCGAGGTTCTCGTCGCCGAGCTCGCCGCGCCAGCGCGGTCCGCAATGCGCGCTGCCGCAGCCGCGTGCGTCGAAGGCGTACAGGAAGCCGTCGTCGGAGCCGACGAAGACGACGCCGTTCGCGACGGTCGGCGTCGATTCGATCGTTCCGCCGGTCACGCCGATCCAGCTCGGCTGGCACAGCGCCGCGCCGCAGCCGCTCGCCGGAAACGCGTAGAGCCGGCCGTCGAACGCGCCGATGTAGGCCCAGCCGTTGGCGATGGTCGGCGAGGATTGGAGGATCGCGTCCTTGCCGGCGGCGCCCTGCCAGAGCGGCTCGCACACGGTCTTGCCGCAGCCGGCCGCCCGGAACGCGCTGAGCTTGCCGTCGTTGTTGTCGGCCGACGTCTGCGAGCCGATGTAGACGATGCCGTTGGAGACCGTCGGCGAGGATCTGCTCTGCCCCAGCGACGTCGACTTCCAGAGCGGCTTCACGCACTGCGAATCCTTGCAGCCGTCGGCGGGAAACGCCCACAGCACGCCGTCGGACGAAGCGACGTACGCGATGCCGTTGACGACGGCGGGCGACGAGGACAGGACGGGCTTGCCGAGCCGGTCCTCGAAGCCGAGCTGCAGCTGCGAGACGTTGTCGACGTCGAGAGTCGTCTCGAGCGGATTGAAGCCGGTGTGGCCGTCGTTGAAGCGGAATTCGCGCCAGCCGGCCTTGAGCGGCGTCGGTGTCGGCGCCGGCTTGATGCCGGCGGGAGTGGTCGCACCGGCCGCCGAAACAACTCCGGCGATGGCCAGCGCGAGGGTGACGAACAACGTGCGGGTGGAGATGCGCATGATGCGGTGACCTCGGTCGGGGTTCTGGGGTTGAGTGCAAAGGCGATGCACGCCCTTTGCGTGCTTCGTCAAAGCGTCAACAACGAACATCCGCAACCCGGCGCGACTGCGGCGAAACCGCATGCGGCGCCGGAAATAACACCCAGCGACTCGCCCCGGCTCACGCGGCCGACACATCGGCGCAGGAATGCTAGGCTCAAGGCACTGCTGCCTCAGTCCAGGGTTCCGATGGACCTCATCCTCGTCCGCCAGGGCGGCGTCGACGCCGCTCCCGGCGTCTGCCTCGGCCACACCGACGTGCCGCTGTCCGCCGAAGGCTTCACCGCGACGCAGCGGCTCGCGGCGAGCTGGGACGGCGGCGCGCCGCGCTTTCTCTTTTCGAGCGATCTGAAGCGCGCGCAGCAGTCGGCGCAGGTGTTCGCGGCGCGCTTCGCGATCGAGCCGCTCGCCGACGCGCGGCTGCGCGAGGTCGCGCTCGGCGCGTGGGACGGCCGGCGCTGGGACGAGATCGCGACGGCGGACGCCGCGCGCTACCGGCACTGGGCCGACAACTGGGTGATCCAGGAAGCGCCGGGCGGCGAAAGCTTCGCCGATCTGATCCGCCGCACCGGTGCGTGGTTCGCCGCCCTCCTCGCCTCGACGCAGGACAACGACACGGTGCTCGCGATCGCGCACGCGGGCTCGATCCGCGCGCTGCTCTGCCATGCGCTGGGCCTCCCGCCCGCGCGCGCGCACGCGCTCGGCGTCGACCACGCCCACGCGAGCCGCATCGCCTATCACGGCGGACAGTTCGTCGTGCGCTACATGAATGCGCCGCGCTTTCATCTGGACGGCTGAACGCCGACTGCCGGGTTCGGCTAGAATGGGCGCTCGGAACCCAAGGATTCACCATGACCCTGACCCACCCGCAGCGCGCCGGCATTCTCGCGATCCTCGCGATGGTCATGCTGGCGACGCGCGTCAATCACTTCGCGGCGCTGCCGGATGCGTCGTGGGCCGTGTTCTTCGTCGCCGGCTTCTACCTGCGCGGCAGCGCGCGCTGGGCTTTTCCGCTGCTGATGGCGCTCGCGGTGCTGATCGATTTCTTCGTCATCACGAGCCAGGGCATCGATTTCTGGAGCCACTACTGCGTGTCCGTCGCGTACTGGTTCCTCGTGCCGGCGTATCTCGTGCTGTGGCTCGGCGGCAGCGTGCTGCGCTCGGTGTATCGCGGTCTCGGCCTGCGTGAGGTCTCGCTGCTCGCCGGTGCGCTCGTCGCGTCGGTCAGCGTCTCGTATCTCCTGTCGAACGGCAGCTACTACTGGTTGAGCGACACCTGGATGGCGGCCGGCAAGCTGCGCAGCTTCGGCGGCTGGCTCGAGAATCTCGGCGACTGGTACCTGCCGTACCTGCGCACCAGCGCGATCTACGTCGGCATTGCAGCCGCGATCCACGCCGGCGTCGCGCTCGCGGTGCGCAGCGCCGGCGGCGCCGCGGTGTCGACCCGCACGAGCTGAGCACTCCCGCGGTTTCGTGGGCAATCGTCTCTCCAAGATCTACACGCGCACCGGGGACGACGGCACGACCGGCCTCGGCGACGGCACGCGCGTCGCCAAGGATTCGGCGCGCGTCAACGCGTACGGCACGGTCGACGAGCTCAACAGCGCGATCGGCATCGTACTCGCGCAGACACTCCCGGACCGCATCCGCGAAGTGCTGACGCAGGCGCAGCACGATCTGTTCGATCTCGGCGGTGAGCTGTGCATCCCCGGCATGGCGATGATCGAGGACGCCGACATCACGCGGCTCGAGGACATGCTCGACGCGTTCAACGAGAACCTGCCGCCGCTCAAGGATTTCATCCTGCCGGGCGGCGGCGTCGCGGCGGCGCACTGCCACCTCGCCCGCACGATCTGCCGCCGCGCCGAGCGCGACGCGGTGACGCTCTCGCACCACGACGCGGTGCGCGGCGAGGCGATCCGCTATCTCAACCGCCTGTCCGACCTTCTGTTCGTGCTCGCGCGCGTGCTCGCGCGCGAGAGCGGGCACGGTGAAGTCCTGTGGCAGCACGAGCGGCGCAAGCGCGAAAGGAAATGAGCGCGGCCGCGGCGCTGCGCTTCGTCGAGAAGCACGGGATCGTGCTCGAATCGGCGCGGCACGCGAACGTCGCCTCGCTCGCCGAGGCGATCGCCGGCGAGCCGCTGCGCGGCAACTGGTGGTCGCATCCGAAGGGCCGCACGATCTTCCGCCTGACGCGCGCGGTGCGCGAATCGCCCGACGTGCTCGTCTGCCGGCTCGTCGACGACAAGATCAGCTTCGCGCACGCGCGGATATGGCCCGCGCTCGTGCGGCTCGCCGATCGTTTCGCGCCGGCGCGGCTCGCGCGCCTTGCCGAGAAACACACGGCAAGCGGTGCGCACCGCGTCGAGAAGATCGCGTTTCCGCGCTGGGTTCCTGCCGAGATTGCGGCCGCCGCGAAGCGCCTTAGCGAATCCGAGGCGCAGAAGACGCTCGCGCCGCTGCTGCCCGAAGTCGAGGACCGATGAGCATCGCGATCTACACGCATCCCGCCTGCCTCGCGCACGATCCGGGTCCGGGTCATCCGGAATCGCCGTCGCGGCTCGCCGCCGTGCTCGAAGCGCTCGACGAGGCCGGCTTCGCGCGCATCGAGGCGCCCGCCGCGACGCGCGAGCAGCTCGCGCGCGTGCACACGCCCGAGCTCGTCGACGCGCTTCTCGGCGCGACATTCCGCGAAGGCTGGCGTCGCATCGACGCCGACACCGTGATGTCGCCGGATTCGACCGAAGCGGCGCGCCGCGCCGCCGGTGCCGTCTGCGCGGCGATCGATGCCGCGATCGCGGGAACGCAGCCGCGCGCGTTCTGCGCCGTGCGTCCGCCGGGCCACCACGCGACGCACGACGCCGCGATGGGCTTCTGCCTCTTCAACAGCATCGCCGTCGGCGCGGCGCACGCGCTCGCCGCGCACGCGCTCTCGCGCGTCGCCGTCGTCGATTTCGACGTGCACCACGGCAACGGCACGCAGGACATCTTCTGGTCCGACCCGCGCGTACTGTACGCGTCGTCGCACCAGTGGCCGCTCTACCCCGGCACCGGCGCGCGCAGCGAGACCGGCGCCGGCAACATCGTCAACGCGCCGCTGCGTCCAGGCTCGGGATCGAAGGAGTTCCGCGCGGCGTGCGAAGAAGTCCTCCTGCCCGCCGTCGATCGCTTCGCACCGGAGCTCGTGCTGATCTCGGCCGGCTTCGATGCGCACCGGCTCGATCCGCTGGCGAACCTCAATCTCGATGCCGACGACTACGCGTGGATCACGACGCGGCTCGTCGAGCTCGCCGCGAAGCACGCGAAGGGCCGCGTCGTGTCGAGCCTCGAAGGCGGCTACAGCCTCACGGCTTTGCGCGAGTCGACCGCGGCGCACGTCGCCGCGCTCGCGGCCTGATCATTTCGCGGCGCAGTCGCGACCGATGCGCTCGATCATCGCGCGCTCGGCGGGGCTCGTGTACGTCTGCGCGAGCAACGGCTCGCGCACGCCCGCGACCAGCCGCGCGCCTTCCTCCTTCTGCCCGTCGAGGCAGAGCACGCGGGCGAGCGACACGCGCGTGAGATTGCAGATGCCGTCGTCGTTGTCGGACTGCGGCGCGCATTGCGCGACCGCCCTGCGCAGCGCGGCGACGCCGGTCGCCGTGTCGCCTGCGACGGCGCGCGCCTCGCCCCAGAGCTTCAGCAGCAGCGTGCACTGCGGATCGGCGTGCGCGTCGTCGGCGCCGGTCCTGTCGCAGCGCGCCTTCACGTCGTCGAGGAACACGAGCGCGTCGGTCGCGCGCTCCTCGCGCAGCAGCACGCGGCCGAGCGCGATCTTCGTCTTCGTGACGTAGCCGCTGTCCTCGCCGTAGAGCTTGCGCTGCGCCGCGAGCACCTCGCGGTAGCGCGGCTCGGCGTCGGCGAGATGGTTGGTGCGCGCGAGGAGGCTCGCGTTGAGCTCGATCGCCTTGATCGCATCCGGATGCTCGCGGCCGCGGAGCGCGATCGTCGCCGCTTCGGCATCGGCGGCGTATTTCAGCGCGGAGTCGTTGTTGCCGCTCATGACGTCGAGCTTGACGAGATGCTGCAGCAGGGTCACGCGCTCCTCGTCGCGGTTCTCGTCCAGCGTCGGCAGGAGCTCGAGCGCCTGGCGCAGCGTCGCCGACGCTTCGTCGTAGCGCTCGAGCGCCGTCAGCGCGAGACCCTTCGTGTTGAGCAGCGCCGAGCGAACCTCGCGGGCCGCCTCCTCGCTGCGTCCTTCGATGCCGGCGAGCGCTGCGTCGGTCCGCTCGAGCGCATCGGCGAAGCCTTCGCGCGACGCGAGCTCGATGCGCGCGAGCCGGCCGAGCCGCTTCGCGCGCAGCACGGGATCGCCGCCGTCCCCGGCGAGCGCGAGCGCGCTCTCGACTTCCTTGCGCGAGGCTTCGTCCTCGCCGATGTCGCCGTAGATCTCGGCGAGCGCATCGTTGAGCTCGGCGTGGAGCTCGGGCTGCGCCGCGAGCTCCGTGCCGAGCCGCGCGCTGCCCTCGTCGAGCAGCTCGCGCACGGTCGGCGGCTTGCCCTGGTGCACTTTCGGATCGGCGAAACGGAACAGCGAGACGAGGAAATCGCGCGTCGCCGCCGCGCGCGTCGCCTGCTGCAGCGCGTTGCCGCGCTCGGCGTCGAGGCGCCAGACGAACACGCCGATCATCGCCGCGACGAGCGCCGCCGCCGCGACGCCGAACGGATGCCGCGCGACGTACTTGCGTGCGCGATACGCGACGCTGTCGGGCCCCGCGCTGACCGGCTGGCCGGCGAGATAGCGGCCGACGTCTTCGGCGAGCGCATCGGCCGACGCATAGCGACGCGCGGGATCGCGATCGGTCGCCTTCAGCACGATGCGATCGAGATCGCCGCGCAGGCGCCGCGCGACGTGCGCATCGCGCACCGCGACGCTCGGCCGCACGGGCGTCGTCTGCGTAGAGGCATCGGCCGCGCTCGCGCCGGTCAGGAGCTCGAACAGCACGCAGCCGAGCGCGTAGACGTCCGTCGCGGTCGTCGCGTGACGGCCTTCGCGCTGCTCGGGCGCCGCGTAGGCCGGCGTGAAGACGCGCGTCGCCGCGGCGTCGGGATCGGTGCCGTCGATGAGCTTGCCGATGCCGAAGTCGAGCAGCACCGGCGTGCCGTCGGCGCGCACGAGCACGTTCGCGGGCTTGATGTCGCGGTGCACGACGAGGTGCTGGTGCGCGTGCTGCACCGCGCGGCAGAGCTGCACGATGAGCGCGAGCCGCGCTTCGGTGCCGAGCCCGCGCTTCGTGCAGTACGCGAGCAGCGGCTCGCCGTCGACGTACTCCATGACGAGGTACGGCTGGCCGTCCTCGCTGTCGCCGCCGTCGAAGAGCCGCGCGATGTTCGGATGATTGAGCCCCGCGAGCAGCGTGCGCTCGCGCGCGAGCCGCGCCTGCGCCTCGCGCGTCGGAAAGCCGCGGATCAGCTTCAGCGCGACCCGCTGCGTGGTGTCGCCGATCGGGCGTTCGGCCAGGAACACGGTGCCCATGCCGCCGGCGCCGAGCTCGCGCACGAGCCGGTACGCGCCGATGCGCTCGCGTGCCGGCGCCGCGCCGGCATCGGTGACGGCCGAATGCAGCGCGTCGCGCAGCGCCGCGTCGCCTTCGGCGTGATGCGCGAGAAGCCGCGCGACCGCCGCGCGGACCTCGGGATCGTTTTCCTGCGTTTCGAGAAACGCGACGCGCTGGCCGGCCGGCTGCTCCAGCGCGGCATGGAACAGGGCTTCCATGCGCGCGAGCCGGCCGCCGGTCATGCGGCGAGGCGCTCGCGGAGCCAGGCGCGCGCGAAGCGCAGGTCGCGTTCGACCGTCGGCACCGAGATCTCGAGCGCTTCGGCGACTTCCTGCTGCGACAGTCCCATCAGGAGCGACATCTCGACGACGCGGCACTTGCGCGCATCCGCAAGCTCGAGCTCGGCCAGCGCGGCCTCGACGGCAAGCCAGTCCTGCGATTGCGCCGCGGAAATCTCGTCGGCTTTTTCGAGCGTGACCCAGATCGCGTCGCCGCCGCGCTTTTCGGCGGCCTGGCGCCGCACCGCGTCGACGAGCACCTGCCGCAGCGCGAGCGCGACGGTGCGGAAGAAATGACTGCGGTCCGATGCCTTCAGCGGATGCTCGAGCAGGCGCGCGAACGTTTCGTGCACGAGCTCGGTCGTCTGCAGCGGACGCTGCGAGGAACCGGCGAGCCGCCGCGCGGCCATGCGCCGCAGTTCCTCGTAGACGAGCGAGGCGAGCGCATCGGGCGCGGTCGTGTCGCCGGCGCGCCACGCGGCGAGCAATGCCGTGACATCGCTGGCGCCTTCGCCGCTCATGATGGACCGCCCCCCGTTTCCCCGTAGTTAGGGAATAGAGCGCAAGCAGATTAACCGCTTGTCGCGACGCCAGCCACTCCAACAAGGAAGCGAGGCCATGTCCCCGACGCGCGTTGCCGTCCCTGCTTCGATTTCACGCAAAGCCAGCATGGCCCGCGGCCGGATCGCCGCGGCCGTGCTGGCCCTTTTTGCGACGCCTAGCGCGTTCGCGCTCGACCCGGGCGAGGACGGCGTGCGCGTGACGATTCCGGTCAGCGCGCTCGACGATACGGCTTATGCCGTCGCGGTCGATCCTGCCGGCAACCTCGTCATGGCCGGCACGGATGCAGGCGCGCGCTCGATTCTCGCGAGCATCACGCGCACCGGTGCGATGAACGGCGCGTTCGGCACCGGCGGCATCGCGATCCACGATCTCGCGACGACGCAAGGCGACGCCCTGCGCGCGCTCGTGCGCATGCCCGATGGGCGCTACGTCGGCTGCGGCCAGTTCTTCAACACGGGCGGCAGCGCGACCGACTTCGCCGCGGCGCGGTTCATGAGCGACGGCTCGCTCGACGCCACGTTCGACGGCGTCGGCTACGTCGTCACGCCGTTCGCGCTGTCCGGCGCCGGCGGCTCGCTGTACGACCAGTGCAACGCCGTCGCCGTGCAGGCGGACGGCAGCGTCGTTTCGGCCGGCTATACGTCCGAAGCGGGTCCGCCGCACGTCGGCGTGACGCGCCATACGGCCAGCGGACAGCTCGACACGAGCTTCGGCACGGGCGGGCGTCTCGACATCAACGCGGGCGCGACGTCGAACGGCAGCTCCGAAGCGCGCGCGGTGCTGATCCAGCCCGACGGCAAGATCCTGATCGCCGGCTACGCGACCGGCCAGTTCAACGACGAGTTCCTCGTGATGCGGCTCGACACCGACGGCTCGCTCGACGACGGCTTCGGCTCGCTCGGCGTCGCGCGCACCGGCGTCGGCACGGGCGAGGACATCGCGAACGCGATGGTGCTGCAACCCGACGGCCGCATCGTGCTCGCGGGCAGCGCCGTCGCCGCCGACGGCCGCCGCGACTTCGCGCTGGTCCGCTACCTCGCCGACGGCTCGCTCGATGCGAGCTTCGGCACCGGCGGCATCGTGACGACGCCGGTCGGCCCCGGCGACGACATCGCGCGCTCGCTTGTGCGCATGCCGTGGGGACGTCTCGTCGCCGGCGGCTCCGCGCGCATCAGCACGAGCGCCGGCGGCACCGATCTTGCGCTCGTCGCCTACAACGCCGACGGCACGCTCGACCGCTATTTCGGCGATCTCGGCACGCGCCGGGTGAACGTGTCCGCGGTGACCACGGCCGACGACGTCGCCTACGGGCTCGCGGTCGACCTCGACGGCCAGCATTTCTGGGCCGTCGGCACGGCGACGCCGGTGAGCACTGCCGATTTCATGGCGATCGAGTTCGGCTTGCCGGACACGATCTTCCGGCACGGGTTCGATTCGAATACGGCGCCTTAGCGCCCGCTGATGCGTTCGCGCGCGTCGAGTTGCGCGGCGATCGCATCGGCCTCGATGCGCTCGATCGCGGTCGGCAGCAGCGCAGCGTCGAGCACCGGCCGCGATGCATCGAGATCGCGCCTCGCCCCCGCGGCATCGCCGCGCGCGAGGCGCACGCCGGCGAGCCGCATGCGGACGATCGCGAGATCGATCGGATCGCCCGGGCTCAGCCGGCCTTGCCCGGTCTCGGCCGCCTGCAGCTCCTGCTCCGCCGTCGCGAGATCGCCGCGCGCCTTCGCGACGAGGCCGCGCAGCACGTGGATCTGGACGCGCAGCGCGTGCTCGGGCGGCAGCAGCGGATCGAGCACGGCGTAGGCATCGTCGAGCGCGGTCGTCGCCGCGTCGAGGTGGCCGGCGACGAGCTCGATGCGCGCGAGCCGGAATTCCTGGAACGCGTACGCGAAGCTTTTCTCGCCGTCGCGCGCGGCGATGTTCGCGAGCGCGCGCTCGATCAGCGCACGCGCGCCGGCGAGGTCGCCGCGCAGCATCAGCGTGCGCGCGAGATTGCCGCGGAAGAAATCGAGCTGCGACTCGTCGGGCGACTCGGCTTCGATCGCGGCGATGCCATGGCGCATCAGCTCCTCGGCTTTCGCGTAGTCGCCGAGGCTCTCGTAGAGGCTGCCGAGGTTGATCGTCGAGTACGCAGTCGCGACGCGCGCGCCGGGCCGGATGCGCTCGGTGATCGCGATCGATTTCTCGAGGTGCCCGATCGCGTCGCGGTAGCGGCCTTCTGCGTTCAGTGAGACGGCGAGATCGTTCTCGACGTCGCCGACCTTGTTGCTGTCCGGGCCGAGCGCGGCGCGCGCGACTTCGAGCGCGCGCTCGAGCGTCGCGACCGCCGAGGCGCCGTCGCCGGCGGACGTCTGCGCCGTGGCGAGCATGCGCCAGACGTCGAGGCGCGCCGGCGAGCCCGGCGGCAGGTCGTCGAGCGCGTGCAGCGCCTGCTCCGCGTGCGCGATCGCTTCGGCGAAGCGGCCTTCGCGATTGTCGAGGTCGGCCATCGCGCGCAGCACCTCGGCGCGATCGGACGGATCGACCTTCGGCGCCCTGGCGAATTCGGCCATCGCGCGATCGAGGTAGTCGCGCGCCGCCTTGCCGTCGTCGTGCCGCACCGCGACGGCCGCGCACAGCGCCAGCACGGCGCCGAGCCTGGCGTGATCGTCGGGCGCGAAGCGCTCGCGCAGCGCGAGCGCCTGCGTCGACGCGCGCGTCGCGTCCTCGAAGCGCTCGGTGTTGTCGTATTCGACGCTCAGCGTGAGCAGGATCTCCGAGCGCAAGAGGCCGCGCTCCGGCGTGTCGCCCGCGGCGAGCTCGAGCGCGCGCTCGCCGCTCTCGACGGCCGCCTTCGGATCGCCGAGCGCGGCGTAGACGCCGGCGATCGTGAGGCCGAGCCGCGCGGCCGTGTCGGGCTCGTCCTTTAGCTCGCGCGCGACGTGCTCGCGGCCCTTGTCGATGAGCTCGCGCGCCGTGAGCGCGTGGCCGAGCGTGTTGTCCGGTGCCGCGGCCTCGAACAGCGAGACGAGGAAATCGCGCGAGCGGCTCGCGCTCTTCGCTTCGCGCTCGGCGTGCGTCTCCGCGTCGAAGGCGCGGCGCGTCTCGGCGTCGAGCCGCCAGACGAATACGGCCACGAGCAGCGCGCCGACGCCGGCCGCGATCGCGGCGTAGCGATGGCGCGCGACGAACTTGCGCGCGCGGTACGCGATGCTGTCCGGCGCGGCGCGCAGCGGTTTTCCGGCGAGATAGTTCTCGATGTCGTCGCTCAGCGCCTGCACCGACGCGTAGCGGCGCTCGGGTTCGGCGTGCATCGCCTTGCCGACGAGCGTGTCGAGCTCGCCGCGCAGCGTGCGCGACAGCGCGCCGCCGGTGACTGCGCTCGGCGGCGCAATGCGGCCGTTCGCGCTGCTTTCGTGCAGCGGCTGGCCGGACAGCAGCTCGTGCAGCACGCAGCCGAGGCCGTAGATGTCGGTCGCGGTCGTCACCGCACGGCCGGCGATCTGCTCCGGCGCCGCGTACGCGGGCGTAAACACGTGCGTCGCGGTCGCATCGCGGCTCGCGGCGTCGAGCAGCTTGCCGATGCCGAAGTCGAGCAGCATCGGCGTGCCATCCTCGCGCACGAGGATGTTGCTCGGCTTGATGTCGCGATGGACGATGAGGTGCTGGTGCGCGTGCTGCACCGCGCCGCAGAGCTCGGCGAAGAGCCGCAGCCGTGCCGGCACGTCGAGATGATGCGTCTCGCAGAATGCCTGCAGCGACACGCCTTCGACGTATTCCATCGCGAGGTACGGCACGCGATCGGGCGTCTCGCCGGCGTCGAGCAGGCTTGCGATGTTCGGATGATTGAGCTCGGCGAGCAGCCGGCTCTCGCGCGTGAGGCGCTCGCGCGCATGCGCGGTCGGAAAGTCGCGGATCAGCTTCAGCGCGACGCGCTGGCGCGTTTCGCCGAGCTCGCGCTCGGCGAGATAGACGGTGCCCATGCCGCCGGCACCGAGCTCGCGGATCAGCCGGTACGCGCCGATGCGCTCGCGCGCGGGCCATGCGGCCGTCGTGTCGACGATCGCGGCGTCGAGCGCCTGATCGATCGGCGCGTCGCCGGCGGCGTGATGTTCGAGGAGACGCACGACGGCCGCGCGCAGCACGCTGTCGGGCTCTTCGCGCAGCAGGAATGCGACGCGGTCGGCCACGGGCAGATCGAGCGCCGCGTTGAACAGCGCTTCCATGCGCCCGATGCGCGACGTGCGCGTCTTCATGCCGCGCCGTCGCGCACGACTGCGAAACCGGGGACGCCTGATTCGCCCATGACGCGATGCCCGCCCCTCCCGCCGGCCATCCGAAATCGAGCGTCATCAGCCTAGCCCCTCGCCCAGGTGCTAGCCACTGCCGCCTTTACATGTGCGCGTGATGGGCGGCCCGGCCGGGCTGCGTGGCTAGGAGGGAGCCCGCGCAAGGGGTGCTCGGGCCGTCCACCACGCGAGAGCCACCATGAACGAGACAGGCAGGGATTTCGTCTTCCACCGCCCGGCGATGAGGGCGGTATCGACGGACGCGCGGCGCGGGATGCGCGTGCGGCCGCTTTCGCTCGTCGCCGCGGCCGCGCTGGCGGTCGTCGCGCTCGACGGCCACGCCGGCTGGCCGCCGGCGGTCTACGACCTCGGCGCGATCGGTCCCGGCACCGGCGAGATCATCGACGGCCCCGGCCTCGCCGCGCACGCCGGCATGTCGATGGCGGGCGGTTGCGACGTCAACGGCGACGGCATTCCGGACATCGTCATCGGCGCGCCGCAGGCCGGCGTGCCCGGCGGCGGCGAGGTCTACGTCGTCTACGGCAACGCGTCGGGCGCGCCGCTTCCGGCGAGCGTCAACGACGCCGACGTCGCGATCGTCGGCGAGAACGACGGCGACGGGCTCGGCTCGGCGATGGCCTGCGCCGATTTCAACGGGGACGGCTTCGACGACCTCCTGATGACCGCGCCGGGCTACAGTCCCGCCGGCTATGCCTACGTCGTCTACGGCGGCGCGAGCCTGCCGAACACGATCGATCTCGCGGCGCTCGGCGGCACCCAGGGCATGCGCATTCCGGGCCTCGTCTCCGGCACGTTCTTCGGCACGGCGGCAGCGGCCGGCGACGTCAACGGCGACGGCTACGCCGACATCGCGGTGACGGCGCCGCGCGCGAGCGGCTCGTCGAGCAACACCGGCCAGGGGTTCGTCGTGTTCGGCGGTCCGAGCCTGCCGGCGACGTTCGATCTGTCGACGCTCAACGGCAGCAACGGCTTCTCGATCAGCTCGACCGACCTGCAGGGCGGCACGCCGAACGGCGATTCGATCGCGGTCGGCGATCTCAATCACGACGGCAATGCCGATGTCGCGATCGGCTCGCGCAGCGCGTTCCCGAACGGGCTTTCGAGCGCCGGCGAAGTGTGGGTCGTGTTCGGCAAGGCGGGCGGCTTCGCGCCCGAGATCCAGGTCGGCACGCTCAACGGCGGCAACGGCTTCGCGATCGAACCCGCCGAAACCGGCCATTTCGCCGGCACCAGCGTCGCGTTCGTCTCCGACTTCAACGGCGACGGGCATCCCGACCTCGTCATCGGCGCGCCGGCGACGCCGTCGGGTCCGCGCTTCGGCACGGCCTACGTCGTGTTCGGCGCGACGACGTTCCCGGCGCACTTCGGCCTCGGCAACCTCGACGGCGCGAACGGCGTCGCGCTGGTATCGCCGACGCTGTCGGACGCGGCGGGCTCGAGCGTCTCGGGCCTCCCCGACTTGAACGGCGATCGCCTCGGCGAAGTCATGCTCGGCGCGCCGAGCGCGAACGCGGGCGCCGGCGGCGGCTTCGTCGTCTACGGGCGGCGCCTGCCGTTCCCGGCGACGATCGATCTCTCGACGTTGAACGGATCGACCGGCTTTCGCATCGACGGCGCCGCCGCGCAGGACGCGGCCGGCACCGCGGTCGCGTACGCGGGCGACCAGAATCGCGACGGCTTGTACGATCTCCTGATCGCGGCGCCGTTCGCGGACGTCAACGGCGCGGTCAACGTCGGCGCGATCTACGTGCTGTTCGGCAACGACCTGATCTTCGCCGATGGTTTCGACGGCACGCCGTAACCGGACCCGCGCAGGCGTAGACTCGCCGGGCGCGCGGAGAAATTTCCGCGCGCCCGCGCTGCGTTGCCGGGGGACCGCATGCCGTTCGCGATGACCGCACGACGCGTTTGCCTCGCGCTCGCTCTCGCGTGCGGCGCGACGTGCGCGCACGCCGAGGCGGCGAAGCCCGTGCTCGCGGTGCTGAAATTCCAGGACGAAACCGGCGCGATGCCGTTCCAGGGCGGCATCGGCCGCGTCGTGACGAACATGCTGGCGAGCGAGCTCGCGGCACGCGAGGCGTTCACCGTCGTCGAGCGGCGCAAGCTGCGCGCCGTGCTCGAAGAGCAGTCGCTCAGCGAATCGGGGCTGCTCAAGCCCGGCGACGGCGCAAAAATCGGCCAGCTCACCGGCGCGCAGTACCTCGTCATGGGCACGATCACGGCGTTCGAGCCGGACACCGAGACGAAAGTGTCGGGCGGCGGCCTCTTCAGCCGTGCGCGCGTCGAGCAGACGAATCACGGCTCGTATCTCGCGCTCGATCTTCGCATCGTCGACACGTCGACCGGCGAGGTCAGCTACGCGCGCACGATCGAGGGCCACACGCACGGGCACGAGACGAAGGTGGATCTCATGCAGCCCGATGCGGGCTTTCGCGCGATCGACAACGAAGCCGACGCGCAGGCCGTGCGCGGCGCGGTGCTCGAGATCATCGACTATCTCGAATGCGTGATGGTGCGCCGCGACGCGTGCGTCGCGACGTTCGAGACGAAGGTTTCCGGCGGCGGGCTGTTCCGTCCGGCGCGCGTCGAGCAGACGAACCACGGCGCGTATCTCGCGCTCGATCTGCGCGTCGTCGAGACGTCGACCGGTGAAGTGCGCTACGCGCGCACGATCGAAG
>DATFRS010000369.1:0-4659 GCA_035263065.1 Rhodanobacteraceae bacterium | reverse complement strand
CACCATGACGGCGGCGACGAGTGTCTGTCTTTCCGGTTTTCCGCCGAAGCAATCGAGGAGCTCGCCGGTCCCGGTCAGCTGGCGCGCAGGAAACTCTGGCGTGCGGGCGGCCTGCCGCCGCTGCCGGAGCTGATCGTGCTCGGCGAGCTCGCGCAAAGCGCGGCCGAAGGGCACGGCGACATCGCGCTCGACGAAGCGGCCCTCTTGTTCACGAACCGCTTCGCCGAGGTCGTCGGCGGCGACGGACGGCGAAACGTCGAGGCGCATCCGCGCGACCGCCGTCGCGCCGTGGAAGCGGCGCTCCGTATCGACGAGCGCGTGCAGGAGCCCACCGATCTCGACAGCGTCGCCGGCGAGGCGGGTCTCAGCCCGTTTCATTTCCTGCGCGTGTTCTCGACCGTGCTCGGTGTGACGCCGCATCAGTATCTGGTCCGGTCGCGCCTGCGTCGCGCCGCGCGGCTCCTCGCCGACGAGGCGCGTTCGATCAGCGACATCGCGCTCGACGTCGGCTTCGGCGATCTCTCGAACTTCGTGCGCACGTTCGGCCGTGCGGCCGGCGTCTCGCCGCGCCGCTTCCGCCAGGCCGCGCAAGGCGATCGCAAGATTTTCCAAGACCGGCTCGCCGTCGGCGCCGTAGGCTGACCTCCCGAACCCAGGAGGTCCCATGTACGACCATATCGGCTTGAAGGTGAAGGACATCGACGCCAGCGCCCGCTTCTACGAAGCTGCGCTCGCGCCGCTCGGATTCGTGCGCGACGGCAGCGGCTTCGGCCCGAAAGGCGCGCCGAGATTGTGGCTCTACGAGGGCGGCGGCAAGGGCGCGGGCACGCACGTCGCGTTCACCGCGAAGGATCGCGGCACGGTCGACCGCTTCCACAAGGCGGGCCTCGGCGCCGGCGGCAAGGACAACGGCGCGCCGGGCCTGCGTACTGACTACAGCCCGACGTATTACGCCGCGTTCCTGACCGATCCCGACGGGAACAACGTCGAAGCGGTCTGCATGACCTGACGGAGAACGCATGGCGAAGCCCGCGAACGGTTTCGATTTCGACACGGAGGCCGCGCTGAAGCATCTCGGCGCGGCCGACGCGACGCTCGCTGCGCTCATCGAGCGCGTCGGCCCGTTCCGCATGGAGCAGAAGAGCGCGTCGAGCCTGTTCGACGTGCTCGCCGAGGCGATCGTCTACCAGCAGCTCCACGCGCGCGCCGCCGCGAGCATCCATGCGCGCGTGCGCGCGCTCGTGCCGCGCACCCGCGGCGTCGCGTGCGCGCGGGCGTTGATCGCGCTGCCGGACGAGCCGCTGCGCGGCGCCGGTCTTTCGCGATCGAAACTGCTCGCGCTGCGCGATCTCGCGGAGCGCACGATCGACGGCCACGTGCCGACGATTGCGCAGGCGCATCGCATGGACGACGAGGCGATCATCGAGCACCTGACCGAGATCCGCGGCATCGGCCGCTGGACCGCGCAGATGGTGCTGATGTTCCGCCTCGGCCGTCCGGACGTGTTGCCGGTCGACGACTTCGGCATCCGCAAGGGTTTCGCCGTCGCGTTCCGCAAGCGCGAGATGCCCGGGCGCGAGGTCGTCGAGAAGCGCGGCGAGCGCTGGCGGCCGTTCCGAACCGTCGCGTCGTGGTACCTCTGGCGCGCTGCCGAGGCCGACGCCTAGACGCGGCGCGCCGCCGCGCGGCCGGCGACGAGCCCGCTCGCGAAGCACGCCGTCAGGAGATAGCCGCCGGTCGGCGCTTCCCAGTCGATCATCTCGCCGGCGCAGAAGACGCCCGGCGCGCGCTTGAGCATGAGGCCGTCGTCGAGCGCATCGAAGCGCACGCCGCCGGCCGTGCTGATCGCTTCGTCGATCGGTCGCGGACGCAGCAGCGTCAGCGGCAGCGCCTTGATCGTCGCGGCGACGCGCGAGTCGTCGGCGAGCGCTTCCGCATCGAGCACTTCGCGCAGCAGCCCCGCCTTGACGCCGTCGATGCCGGCACGACGACGCAGGTGCTCCCCCAGCGATCGGCTGCCGCGCGGCGCGGCGAGGTCGCGTGCGAGTCGCGTGGCATCGCGCGAGGGTGCGAGGTCCAGGATGATTCGCGCGGAGCCGTGCCCGGCAATCGCGTCGCGCAGCGATGCGCTCGACGCGTAGATCAGGCTGCCTTCGACGCCGTGCTTCGTGACGACGAATTCGCCTTGTCGTCGCTCGCCGTTCCACTCGATCACGACCGGCTTCACCGGATCGCCGGCGTGCCGCTTGGCGAAGTGCTCGCTCCAGCCGACGTCGAACCCGCAGTTCGACGGCGCGAGCGGCGCGAGGTCGATGCCGCGCGACGCCAGCACCGGGACCCACGCGCCGTCGGAGCCGAGCACCGGCCAGCTCGCGCCGCCGAGCGCCAGCACGACCGCGTCGGCGGCGACTTCGAACTCACCGTCGTCGTGCGCGAAGCGCAACGCACCGTTTGCGTTCCAGCCGAGCCAGCGATGCCGCACGTGGAACCGCACGCCGTCCGCACGCAGGCGCCGCAGCCACGCGCGCAGCAGCGGCGCGGCCTTGAGATCGCGCGGGAACACGCGCCCGGACGTGCCGACGAACGTCTCGACACCGAGCCCGCGCGCCCACGCGCGCAAGCCATCGGCATCGAACGCGTCGAGCCACTTCGCGACTTCGTTGCGACGCGTTCCATAGCGCGCGACGAACGCGTCGCGCGCATCCGAGTGCGTGAGGTTGAGCCCGCCCTTGCCGGCGATCAGGAATTTGCGGCCGACCGAGCCGAGCCGTTCGTAGACGTCGACGTCGGCGCCGGCCGCACGCGCGGCTTCCGCCGCCATCAACCCTGCGGGGCCGCCGCCGACGATCGCGACGCGCATGTGCGGGACGTCAGGCGCTGACCTGCGCGATCCAGTCCTGCAGGTTGTAGTAGTTCGTCACGCGCGCGATGCGGCCGTCGCGGATGTCGAAGAACGCGCCGCCGGGCAGCACGTACTTCTGCCCCTTCGCGGGCGGCAGGCCCTCGTCGCCGACCTTGTACGTGCCGTGCACGACGTATTCGGCACCGCCGCGCGAGCCGCCGGCGTTCGAGAGCGCGACGATGTCCTTGAGCTGCTCGGAGTAGCTCTTGTCCATGCGGCCGAGGAACGCGCGGAACGCGTCCTTGCCCTTCTCGCGAGGACCCTGGTTGAGATCGTGCACGACGTCGTCGGTAAGGCAGTCGAGCATCGCGTTCCAGTCGCCGCGATTGAAGGCGGCGTAGTAGCGCTCGATGAGCGCGAGCGTGGCGGACTCGGACATGGCGGTGGCCTTTCGAAGAGGAAGCGGGTTCGCCGCGCGGGCGATCGCGCCTATCGTAGCAACCGCAGGATATGCGCTGCAGAGCCGCTTAGTGGATCAAATGTCGCAGCGAGTGCCACCCGCCGAACGCCCAGAACAAGCCGAACGCGGTCCAGAACATCTTGCGCAGGCCGCGCGCGGCGAACCAGACGAGGATCGCGACGACGACCAGCGGCAGGACTTTCTCGAGCGTCTCGCGCTGCGCGGACGTGAGGTCGAGGCCCGGCAGCTTCACATCGGACAGGTTCATGACGTCTCCTTCCGCACCATCGACGGTGCGGAAGGATCGTCGCGCCGCGCGGGCTCGCGCGGCAGGGGAAGCCGTCAGCGATCGCGGGTGACGGCTGTCACCTTCGCGTTCAGCCGCCCTGCTTCGTCTTGATCCACTCGTCGACGACGCGCTCGATCAGCGCCAGCGGCAACGCGCCGTGCGTGAGCACCTGGTCGTGGAACTCGGACAGCACGAACTTCGGCCCGAGCGCCTGCTTCGCCTTCTCGCGGAGCTCGAGGATCTTCAGCATGCCGGCCTTGTACGCCAGCGCCTGGCCGGGATCGACGAAGTAGCGCTCGATCTCGGCGGTGACGTCGGACTCGGCCATGCCGGTGTTGTCCATCATGTACTGGATCGCCTGCTCGCGCGTCCAGTGCTTGTAATGGATGCCCGAATCGACGACGAGCCGCACCGCGCGCATCATCTCGTCGCGAAGGCGGCCGAGATTGTCGAGCGGATCCTTCTCGAAGCCGAGCTCGTACGCGAGCCGCTCCGCGTAGAGCGCCCAGCCTTCGGCGTACGCCGTGAACGGCAGCACGCGGCGGAAGAACGGCACGCCCTGCAATTCCTGCGCGATCGAGATCTGGAAGTGATGGCCCGGGATGCCCTCGTGATACGCGAGCGTGCGCATCGCGAATTTCGGCGTCTCGGCGGTGTCGCGCATGTTCGCGAAGAAGACGCCGGGCCGCGTGCCGTCGAACGAGCCGGGCTCGTAGTACGCGCCGGGCGCGGTCTTCTCGGCGAACTCGGGCACGGCCTTCACCTCGACGCCGAGCTTCGGGCGCACGTTGAATGCGCCGTCGAGGCCCTTGTTCACCTCGTCGAGGATCGCCTGGTACTGCGCGAGCATCGCTTTCTTGCCGTCGGGCGTGTTCGGGAACGTCGCATCGGGCGCGTGCGCGAGCTCTTGCACGCGCGCGCCGATCGTGCCGTCGGCGAGGCCCTTGTCCTTGAGGATCGCGTCCATCTCACCCGAGATGCGCGCGACTTCGGCAAGCCCGAGCGTGTGCACCTGCTCCGGCGTCATGTCCGTCGTCGTGTGCATGCGCACGCACCACGCGTAGTACG
>DATFRS010000368.1:0-22545 GCA_035263065.1 Rhodanobacteraceae bacterium | reverse complement strand
AGAAATCGCACAAGGAGCCTGATCGCGTCGTCACCGAGTTCAAGCAGCTCTATGCGACCGACGAAGAAGTCAAGGAGCTCGTCGATCTCGCGCTCAAGCTCGAGGATCTCACGCGCAACGCGGGCAAGCACGCGGGCGGCGTCGTCATCGCGCCGGGCCCGCTCAGCGATTACGCGCCGCTCTTCTCGGAAGGCGGCGGCGACGGGCTCGTCACGCAGTTCGACAAGGACGACGTCGAAGCGGTCGGCCTCGTCAAGTTCGACTTCCTCGGCCTTCGCACGCTCACGATCATCGACTGGGCGGTCAAGGCGATCAATGCGAAGCGCAGCGTCCGCGGCGAATCGCCGATCGACATCGCGACGCTGCCGATGGACGACGCGCCGACCTACGCGCTGCTGAAGCGCTGCCAGACGACCGCGATCTTCCAGCTCGAATCGCGCGGCATGCGCGATCTCGTCAAGAAGCTGCAGCCCGACACCTTCGAGGACATCATCGCGCTGGTCGCGCTGTTCCGTCCGGGCCCGCTGCAGTCGGGTATGGTCGACGACTTCATCGCGCGCAAGCACGGGCGCGCGGAAGTCAGCTATCCGCACGCGCTGCTCGAGCCGATCCTGAAGCCGACGTACGGCGTCATCGTCTATCAGGAACAGGTGATGCAGATCGCGCAGGTGCTCGCCGGCTATTCGCTCGGCGGCGCCGACCTGCTGCGCCGCGCGATGGGCAAGAAGAAGCCCGAGGAGATGGCCAAGCAGCGCGTCACGTTCGAGGACGGCGCATCGAACAACGCCATCGAAGCGCGGCTCGCGAGCTCGATCTTCGACCTCATGGAGAAGTTCGCCGAGTACGGCTTCAACAAGTCGCACTCGGCCGCGTACGCGCTGGTCGCGTACCAGACCGCGTGGCTGAAGGCGCACTACCCCGCCGAATTCATGGCCGCCGTGCTGTCGGCGGACATGGACAACACCGACAAGGTCGTCAACTTCCTCGGCGAGGCGCGCTCGATGGGCCTCACCGTGCTGCCGCCCGACATCAACCAGTCGCACTACATGTTCGAAGCACGCGACGACCGCACGATCGTCTACGGCCTGGGCGCCGTGAAAGGCGTCGGCCGCGGCGCGGTCGAATCGATCGTCGAGATGCGCGAGAAAGGCGGCGCGTTCCGCGATCTCGGCGACTTCTGCCGCCGCGTCGACGCGCAGAAGATCAACAAGCGCGTGCTCGAAGCGTTGATCCTGTCGGGCTCGATGGACGCGCTCGCACCGAACCGCGCGAGCCTGATGCTGCAGCTGCCCGAAGCCGTGCGCGCCGCCGAGCAGCACGCGCGCGACGCCGAGGCCGGCCAGAACGACATGTTCGGCGCGCCGATGGCCGGCGCGTCGACGGCGTCGAGCACGCCGCTGCCGACCGCGCCCGAATGGCCGATCGAGCGCAAGCTCGCCGGCGAGCGCGAGACGCTCGGCCACTATCTCTCGGGCCATCCGACCGACAGCTGGAAGCCGCTGATCGCGCGCGTCGCGACGTCGCCGATCGGCGAGATCGACCAGCACTACAAGCCGCCGGCGCCGCACGAGCGGCGCGGACGCTTCTCCGATCAGCCGTACACGATCGCGGGCCAGGTCATCGCGATCAGGAAGCGCGGCGACGCGATGGCGTTCGTGCAGGTCGAGGACTTCTCGGGCCGCATGGAAGTGAGCCTGTTCCGCGAAGCGTGGATCGAATACGGACCGCTGCTGACGCGCGATGCGATCCTCGTGTTCGACGGCGGGCTCAGTCTCGACGAATTCTCGGGCAGCTATCAGCTTCGCGTGAATTCGGTCGCGACGATCGAATCGGCGTGCGAGCGCAGCGCTCGCGTGCTGCGCGTGAAACTCAACGGCGTGCACGGCGATTTCGTCGCGCGCCTACAGCACGCGCTCGCCGCGCACCGCGGCGGCGAGACACCGGTGCGCATCGCCTATCGCAATGCCGACGGACTCGCCGAGATCGAGCTCGGCGCCGAATGGCGCGTGCGCGCGAGCCCCGCGCTGAAGGACAGCCTGCAGGCGCTCGACGGCGTCGTCGCCGCGGAGCTCGTGTTCGGCTGACACGCGCTTCGCCTGTTTCCTACGCGCTGCGTCCGCATCCCTCCATCGCGGCCTTGCGCGTCCCGTGATGTGATACTAAAGTGTCACTCCATGAGAACCGAACTCGTGACGACTCTGAAGCGCCAGGCCACCGATCTCCTGGACGACATCGCGCGCGACAGGGAGCCGATCCTGATCACGCAGCACGGCCTGCCGAGCGCGTACCTCGTCGACGTCGAGACCTACGAGACGCAGCAGCGCCGCATGGCGATCCTCGAAGGCATCGCGCGCGGCGAAATGGCGCTCGCCGAAGGCCGCACGCTGACGCACGCGCAGGTGAAGGCGCGCTTTGCGCGGAGATACAGGTAATCTGGACCGAGCCGGCCCGCGCGGACCTCGAGGCGATCGCGGACTACATCGCGATCGAGGATCCGGCCGCCGCGGCCGACCTCGTGCGGCGCGTGCTGCGCCACGTCGACCAGCTCGCGCAACAGCCGAACAGCGGCAGTCGCCCGCCCGAGCTCGGCCGCTCGCGTTTTCGGCAGATCGTCGAGCTGCCGTGCCGCGTCTTCCATCGACCTGATCGCGACGCGGTGTACATCCTGCACGTGATGCGCAGCGAGCGCGTGCTGATGCCGACGCAGCTTCGCGAGCGGACGAAGCGTCCGCGAACATGACCGCGTCGCGCGATCCGCTTTAATCGTTCATGAATGTCCGTTCGATGACGTCGTCCGGACTCGTCTGCAAGGACTAACATGCGCGAGCCAGCGCCGCAGGCCACGACGATGAGCTGGCGCGAGGCGATCGTGTCGCCGACACGACATGCGAAATCACGGAATGCGCGTCGCAGGCGCGACACGCTGCGGGATCGCTCGTCCCCTTCGCATCACGGCCACGGCGCCTCAAGGCCGGTCACGCCGATCCTTCGCGGCTGCTGCGCGCGCAGCAACAGCAAGGAGGTTTTCCCCATGAGCGTAAGCCATCTGATTCCCTGGAATCGCAACCGCCTCTCGCACCTCTCCCGCGAAGTGCGCGATCCGCTGCTGACCTTGCATCGCGAGATGAACCGCCTGTTCGACGATTTCATCGGCCAGTTCGATTTGTCTTCGGTGGCCGAAGGCATCGACACGACGATCGCCGCATGGCCGCACGTCGAGCTCAACGACACCGAGAAGGACATCGTCCTGACCGCCGAGCTTCCCGGCATGAGCGAGAAGGACGTCGACGTCGTATTCACCGACCAGGCGCTGATCATCCGCGGCGAGCGCCGCGCCGAGCGGCAGGAAGCCGATCAGCAGATCAGCGAGCGCTATTACGGCCGCTTCGAGCGGCGCATCCCGCTGGACGCCGAAGTCGAGCCGGACAAGGCCAAGGCCGAGTTCCGCAACGGCGTGCTGACGGTGACGCTGCCGAAATCCGCGCAGGCGCAGAAGAAGCTCCTGCACATCCCCGTCGGGCGCGCCGCCTGACATCATCGCTGTTCGCCATCGACGCCGGCGGCGCTTGCCGCCGGCGTCCTTGCGAACGGCCTGCCGGCGAGCGCTTCGACTCCGCTTCGAGACCGATCCCCTTCCGCACCGCGTGCCCTATGGTCGGTCCTGTTCCTTCCCGCGACGGGCAGGAATCCGATTCCGCGGGGAGGACTCAATCGTGCTGCGAAGGATCCGGAAAAGCGTGTTTGCCGCGGCCTTCGGCGTGGCGCCGTTCGCCGCCGGCTCTGCGCTCGCCGAAGACGCGAGCCGGGAAGGCGAAAAGGACGAAACGAGCGAACGCGAACGCGAAACGCGCCGCACATGGACGGGCGAAGTCGTCCGCGTCACCGCCAAGGGCACTGCGGCCGACGTCCCCGACGCGCTTGCGGTCGAATTCGTCGACTTCGAGCATGCCATCGCCGCGCCGGCGGATTTCCAGGATCTCGTGACGCGGCTTCCCGGCGTCGGCGCCACGGGGCAGAACGGGCTCTTCGAAACGTTCTCGATCCGCGGCAGCGGCGCGAACGGGATCCTGATCCTCGTCGGCGGCATCCCGATCACGGCGCAGCGTCGCGCCGGCGTACCCGTTTCGTTCGTCGAGCCCTCGCTGCTCGGCGACATCGCGGTGACGCTCGGCCCTGCAGTCGTGCATTACGGGCCCGGTGCGCTCGGTGGTGCCGTCTCGATCGAGCCGCGCTGGTTCGACGCGCCGTTCGCGAGCGCGGGCTACGCAACGGGCGGCGACGAAGCACTGCTTACCGCGGGGCTCGGCAGCGATTCGTATTCGCTCGCGGCCGCCCGGCATCAGGCCGGCGACAGCGAAGCCGCGAACGGCACGCCGCTCAACACGAGCTACGAGCGCGAAAGCGCGCTGCTGCAATACCGCGGCAGCGCGGGGACGTTCGACGTCGATGCGTTCCTGCTGCCGTCGCGCACCGAGAACATCGGCAAGTCGAACAGCCGCTATCCGGCGCGCGATTCGACCTATCCCGAAGACGAGCACACGCTCGGCCGCGTCCGCGTGCGCCACGCGAACGGCTTCGAGGCGAGCGTCTTCGCGCACGACCAGTATCTCGGCACGTGGAATCGCCGGCCCGGATCGCCCGACACGTTCGCCGGCGTCGGCAGCACCGACTTCGGCGCGACCGTGCAGCAGACGTTCGAGGCCGACGCGATCGACACGAACCTCGGCTTCGAGTATTTCGGGCGTCGCAACGTCGACGCGTACGACGCGTCGGGCTCGCTGCTCGACCGCAACTACACGCTGCGCGGCGCGAGCGAGAACGACTATTCGCTGTTCGCGATCGCCGACTGGCGCGTCGCGCCCGCATTCTCGCTCGAATTCGGCGGCCGCTGGACCGCGGTCTCGCAGGATCATCGCGGCGACTCGGACGACGCCGACGGCGCGGTCACCGCGGGCGCCGTGTGGACGCCGACAGCGGCGACGCGCGTGACGCTCAACGCCGCGGGCGGCTATCGCTTTCCGACGCTCGAGGAACGCTTCTACACGGGCGTCACGGCGCAGGGCGAAGTCGTCGGCAACCCGAACCTTGCGTCGGAGCATTCGCGCGGCGTCGATCTCGGCTACGCGTGGCATCCCGGCGCGTGGGGCTTCGAGGCACACGCGTGGCGCAACGAAGTCCGCGATCTGATCCAGCTGACGCCGATCGCCGAAGGCATCGACGCCTACGACAACGTGGGCAAGGGCTCGCTCCACGGCGCAGAAGCGCTCGTCGCCTTCGCGCCGAACGAGCGCTTCTCGCTGCTCGGCAGCGTCGCGCTCGTCCGGGGCCACGATCAGACCGGCAGGCCGCTGTACGGCATTCCGCCCGTGACGTCCGCCGTCGAGGCGCGCTACGCGATGGGCGACTTCACGCTCGGCGCCCGCTACGAGCACCGCGCGAAGATGGATCGGCCGGGCTTCGAGGAAGTCGAGCGCGATCCGGTCGATCTCGTCGATCTCGACCTGCGCTGGAACGTGTCGCGGTCATGGCGCCTGCAGCTCTACGCGCGCAACCTCTTCGACGAGGACTACTACGCGACGGCCGACGAGCTCTCGACCTTCGGCCCCGAGCGCTCGGTCGGCATCAGCGCGTCCTGGACGATGCACTAGCGACCGGCCGCGGCAGGCTGCCCAAGCCGCGCCCGCCGCGGCCCGTCTCAGCGGGGCCGCCGACGCGTGCGGCGCGCTATACTTCGCGCCTTTGCGCCCGCCTCGCGGCGCGAACGTCGCCGAATGAACCCGAACTTCCTCGATTTCGAACAACCGATCGCCGAACTGGACGCAAAGATCCAGGAGCTCAGGCTGGCGAGCCACGGGCAGGCGTTCAATATCGAGGACGAAATCTCGACGCTGCAGGACAAGCTCAAGGCCAAGACCGCGGAGATCTTCCGCAACCTGACGCCGTGGCAGGTCGCGCAGCTCGCGCGTCATCCGGCGCGGCCGTACACGCTCGACTACATCGGCGTCATCTGCGAGGAGTTCCACGAGCTCGCCGGCGACCGCGCCTTCGCGGACGACGCGGCGATCGTCGGCGGCCTCGCGCGCATCAACGGACGCGGCATCGTCATCATCGGCCACCAGAAAGGCCGCGACACGAAGTCGAAGATCAGGCGCAACTTCGGCATGCCGCGGCCGGAAGGCTATCGCAAGGCGCTGCGCATCATGCAGCTCGCCGAGCGCTTCCGCCTGCCGATCTTCACGTTCATCGATACCGCGGGCGCCTGGCCCGGCGTCGACGCCGAAGCGCGCGGCCAGAGCGAGGCGATCGCGCGCAACCTGCTCGAGATGAGCGAGCTCAAGGTGCCGATCGTCTGCACCGTTATCGGCGAAGGCGGCTCGGGCGGCGCGCTCGCGATCGGCGTCGGCGACCGCACGAACATGCTGCAGTACTCGACGTATTCGGTGATCACGCCCGAAGGCTGCGCGTCGATCCTCTGGAAGAGCGCCGAGAAGGCCAAGGACGCCGCCGAGGCGCTCGGCCTCACCGCGCCGCGTCTTCTCGAGCTTGGTCTCATCGACAAGGTCATCCGCGAGCCGCTCGGCGGCGCGCATCGCAATCCGCATTCGATCGCGGTGCGCCTGAAGGCCATCCTGATGGGCCAGCTCGACGAGCTCGAGAAGCTCGACACCACGGCGCTCCTTCGCGAGCGCTACCAGCGCCTGCGCCGCTACGGCGCGTTCACCGGCGGTTGAAGACGCCGACGGCATCGTCGGCGGCCTGATCCGTTTCCGCTGCGCCGCATCTCCGAAGTCGATGGCTCCCGCGTTTCGTTACGCTCCGCGCTGCGCGCTCGTTCTCGCATTCGTGCTCGTCGCCGCGACCGCGCGCGCCGAAGAGGTCGAGGACGAGCCCGTCGTCGACGCGGCCTCGCTCGCGCAGCCCGCGCTGTTGTCCGGCCCCGATTTCAGCGTCGATCCGCACGTCGAGCTGCGCGGCTACATGGCGCATTTCATGCTCGACACCAAGGTGGGGCCGCTCAACGCCGACAGCGTCGAGATCCTCGCCGAGCGCGAAGCGGAGCTGCCGGCGATCGATGCGCTCGAGCAGGTGACGCACTCCGAAGCCTTCGTGCGCGCCGCCGGCGCGAAGTTCGTCGCGACCCGAACGGCGCTCGGCAAGATCGTCATGCATCCCGTCGACACCGTGCTCGGCATCCCGGCAGGGGTTGCGCGCTACTTCGGCGACAAGCTCAGGAAATACGCGACGCAGGCGCAGACCGCGTCGGATCGCGTCGCGAAAGAGCTCGGCACCAGCGGCAATCCGTATCCGTCCGACGAAGGCCCGATGACGGACGCGCGCGGCGGCGACGGCGACGGCGCGCCGAAGCCTGACAAGCACTGGTACACCGGCGTCGGCAACGAAGCCGAGCGCGAGATCAAGCGCCAGCTCAAATACAGTGCCGTCAAGCGCGAGCTCGCCAGGCAGCTCGGCATCGATCCGTACAGCGGCAATCCCTACGTGCAGGCGCGCCTGTCGAGCCTCGCCTGGGTCGGCACGACCGGCAATTTCAGCGCGACCGCGGCGCTCGGCGCCGTCGGCGGCACCGGCGCGGTCGTGCTCTCGAACGGCGGCAGGATCAACGATGTCGTCTGGAAGCTTTCGCCGGACGATCTTCGGGCGCGCAACCACGACCGCCTGCGCGCGTACTGCCGCGACGAGCTCTTGATGCGTCAGTTCCTGCGCCGCGGCGTGTTTTCGCCGACGCTGCAGACCGGCCTCGTCGACACGCTCGACGCACTGAAGCCGGCCGGCGGCGGCGACGCGCTGCTCGAGCTCGGCATGACCGCGCACGGCGACCTCGAGTCGCGCTTCGTCGTCAACGCGCTGCGCATGACGGCGAAGCATCTCGGCGACCGCGCGCACGGCGGCATGCTGCGGCCGATCGGTGCGGGTCTCGGCTACATGGCCGCCGACGGCGAGCTCGTGCTGCCGCTGCCGGTCGACCGGTTGAGCTGGACGAGCGAGGTCCGCGATTTCTTCGACCGGCCGGAATTTCGCACGGCCCACAAGACCGTGCTGATTGCCGGCAGCGCGAGCCTCCTCGCGCGCCGCGCGCTGACGGATCGCGGCTGGAGCATCGTCGTCCGCGCGCCCTACGAAGGCGCGCCGGCCTATCCCGACGAAACCGCGATGGACTGACGCGGACCGACGCTAGAATGCGCGCGGGAGGTGATCGCCATGCATGGTCCGTCCGCTTCGCGCCGGCGCGTGATCCTGGCTTCGCTGACCCTGCCTTTCCTGCCGCTCGGCCGCGCGCTCGCCGAATCCGGCTGCATTCCCGCCGTGACGAACATCCTCGGCCCTGCCTATCGCAAGGGCGCGCCGTTCCGCGCGCGGCTCTGCGCCGCCGACGAGCCCGGCACGCCGCTCGCGATGCAAGGCCGCATCGTCGACGTCGCGACGTGCAAGCCGCTCGACGGTGCCGTGATGGACGTCTGGCAGGTCGACGCGCAGGGCGACTACGACATGTCGAGCGACGCGTTCCACCTGCGCGGCAAGTTCCGCACCGACGCGAAGGGACATTACGCGTTCGACACGATCATGCCGGTGCCGTACGGGGTGCGGCCCAAGCACATCCACTGCCTCGTCACGCGCGAGGGCTACGAGCCACGCATCACGCAGATCTATTTCGAGGGCGACGATCGCAACGCGACCGACCGCTACGTCAAGAAGGAGCTCGTCATCGCGCCGACGCTGCGCAAGAGCGGCGGCCTCGACGGCCGCTTCGACGTCGCGCTCGAACGCGAGCGCGCGGCCGAGACCGACGCGGCGCACGCCTACGGCGAATACGCCGGCACGTACCAGGTCGCGCCCGGCGTCACGATCGTCGTGAGCGTCGCCGGCAAGCGCCTGCGCTGGCATCTGTCGGCCGCCGAGACCGACGGCGAGGCGATCGACGGCGAGTTCGCGCCGCGCGCGAAGGGCCGTTTCTTCGTGCCCGAGTACGACTTCGAGGTCTCGTTCGTGCGCAACGATCACGGCATCGTCGACCACGCGCTCGACAGCCGCGGGATCCTGTTCCAGAAGCTCGGCTGAGCCGGTGCGGTAGAATCACGGGCTCACCTTCCGGAGTCCGCACGATGGAACACGCCGCCCGCGAGCGCCTGGTCAGCGAGCTCGATTCGATCCGCGAGCAGGGCCTTTACAAGACCGAGCGCATCATCACGACGCCGCAGTCCTCGGCGATCAGGACCGCGGACGGGCGCGAGGTGCTGAACTTCTGCGCGAACAACTACCTCGGCCTCGCCGACCATCCGGACATCATCGCCGCCGCCAAGGAAGCCCTCGACACGCACGGCTTCGGCCTCGCCTCGGTGCGCTTCATCTGCGGCACGCAGGACCTGCACAAGGACCTCGAGGCGACGATCTCGAAGTTCTTCGGCACCGACGACACGATCCTCTACACGAGCTGCTTCGACGCGAACGGCGGGCTCTTCGAGACGATCCTCAACGAAGAGGACGCGGTGATCTCCGACGCGCTGAACCACGCGTCGATCATCGACGGCATTCGCCTGTGCAAGGCCGAGCGGCGCCGCTACGCGAACGGCGACATGGCCGAGCTCGAAAAGCACCTCGCCGAGACGCAGGGCAAGCGCACGCGCCTCATTGCGACTGACGGCGTGTTCTCGATGGACGGCTACATCGCCAGGCTCGACGAGATCGTCGCGCTCAAGAAGAAGTACAACGCGCTCCTGATGGTCGACGATTCGCACGCGACCGGCTTCGTCGGCCCGACCGGCCGCGGCTCGGCCGAGCTGCACGGCGTCATGAAGGACGTCGACGTGTTCACCTCGACGCTCGGCAAGGCGCTCGGCGGCGGCTCCGGCGGCTTCACGACCGGACGGAAGGCGATCGTCGATCTGCTGCGCCAGCGCTCGCGTCCGTATCTTTTCTCGAACACGCTGCCGCCGCCGCTCGTCGCCGCGTCGATCAAGGTGTTCGAGATGCTGTCGTCGTCGACGGCGCTGCGCGACAAGGTCAACGACAACGCGCTGTATTTCAGGAAGCGCATGACCGAAGCGGGCTTCGAGATCAAGCCCGGTACGCATCCGATCGCGCCGGTGATGCTCTACGACGCCAAGCTCGCGCAGGCGTTCGCGAAGGAGCTGCTCGACGAAGGCATCTACGTGATCGGCTTCTTCTACCCGGTCGTGCCGCAGGGCCAGGCACGCATCCGCACGCAGATGAGCGCGGCGCACACGCACGAGCAGATCGATCGTGCGGTGGCCGCGTTCGTCAAGACTGGGAAAAAGCTCGGCGTCCTCAAGGCCTGATCAGGGCCACGCCTCGTAGACGAGGTTGAACGGCGTCTCAGTCGCGCGCCGGAAGCGCGTGAAGCCGGCACCGGTGACGACCTCGCGCATGCGCGCCTCGCCCGCCTGCGCGCCGAGCGCGAGGCCGACTTCCTGCGCGAGCGAGCACGGCGTGCAGATCAGCGTCGATGCCGCGTAGAACGCGCGGCCGACCGGATTGAGGTTCTCCTCCGTGCGGTCGCCGGCATACGGCTCGACGATCATCCAGCTGCCGTCGGGCTTGAGCGTCGACAGCACGTGCCGCGCGGCGCCGGCCGGGTCGCCCATGTCGTGCAGCGCGTCGAACACCGTGACGAAATCGAAGCGGCGGTCCGGAAAATCCTTCGCCGTGCCGACTTCGAACGTGCAGCGATCGGCGACACCCGCCTTCCTCGCGCGTGCGTTCGCTTCGGCGATCGATTCCGGGTGATAGTCGAAGCCGGTGAACGTCGACGCCGGAAACGCCTGCGCCATCAGGATCGTCGACGCGCCGTGACCGCAGCCGATATCGGCGACCTTGATGCCGCGCTTGAGTTTCGCTTCGACGCCGTCGAGCGCGGGGATCCACCCTTGCACGAGATTGCCGACGTACGACGAGCGGAAGAACCGCTCGACGCCGTGGAACAGCGCGTGATCGTGCTCGTGCCAGCCGATCCCTTCGCCGCTGCGGAACGCGTCGGTCAGGCGATCGGCGATGCGCGCCGCGGCCATCGCGGTCTGGAACGCACCGATGATGAAGGCGGGGCTGTCTTCCTGCGCGAACACGAGCGCCTGCTCGGGCGTCAGCGCGTAGCGGCCGCTTTCGGGATCGTATTCGACGTAACCCGACGCGGCCTGCGCGTTGAGCCATTCGCGCACGTAGCGCTCGCGCGTGCCCGTGTGCGTCGCGAGCTCGGTCGAGGTCTGCGCGCCGTGCGCGGCGAGCGCGCGATAGAGGCCGAGGCGATCGCCGATGAGCACCAGCGGCGCGATCGAAGCGCCGCCGAAATCGACGACCGTGCGGCCGAGCAGCTCGCCGAGTCTTTGCTCGTTGATGGGTTCCAGCATGGAATGTGTCCTCCTTGGTTGCAGTGGCCGGCATTGTCCGGGCACGATGCGGCCGCGGCTTTGCAGCGCGGCCGGACTCCTTGATCGATCCGCCCGCGCGACGCCGTTCCTTGACCACGCCGCCGCGCGAATGGATCGCTGGACCGGATTCTGATGGATGCCCTCTCCGAACTCCTGCGCGTCGTCAAGCTTTCGGGCGCTATGTTCTTCAACGCGCAATGCACGTCACCCTGGTGCGTCCGATCGGCACACTCGCGCGCGCTCGGACCGTACATCGCCGGGCCGGCGAGCCACATCATCGTGTTCCACCTGATCTCGGAAGGCCGTGCGTTCGTGCGCGTCGGCGAGGAGACGACGCCGCTCGCCGCGGGCGACATCGTGATGTTTCCGCACGGCGACGCGCACCTCATGGGCAACGGCAGCGGCGGCGAGATCGTCGAATCCGAAAAGGAGCTGCCGAAGATCCTCGCGCGCAAGCTCGAACACTCGCGACTCGGCGGCGGCGGCGAGGCGACGGCGCTGATCTGCGGCTATCTCGCGTGCGAAGCGGGCTTGATCCGGCCGGCAGTCGCCGCATTGCCGCGCGTCGTGCGCGTGCCGATCCGCAGCGACGCCGCCGGCGAATGGCTCGAGAACTCGATCCGCTACGCGGTGCACCAGGCGGCGAGCGCGCCGCCGGGCGGCGAAGTCATCCTCGCGCGGCTCGCCGAGGTGCTGTTCACCGAAGCGTTGCGGCGCTATCTCACGCAACTGCCGGCCGAGCGCACGGGCTGGCTCGCCGGCGCGCGCGATCCGATCGTCGGCCGCAGCCTCGCGGCTTTGCATCACCGTCCCGCGCATGCATGGACGCTCGATGAGCTCGCGCAGGAAGCCGGCGTGTCGCGATCGGCGCTGACCGAGCGCTTCGCACGCTATCTCGGCCAGTCGCCGATCGCCTATCTCGCCGACTGGCGGCTCGAGCTCGGCGCCGACGCGCTGCGCACGACGAGCCGCAGCGTGCTGCAGGTCGCAAGCGACGTCGGCTACGAGTCCGAGGCCGCGTTCAATCGCGCGTTCAAGCGCCGCTTCGGCCAGCCGCCGGCGCAGTTCCGGCGCACGTTCCGCGAGCAGGCGCGCAAGGTTGCGGGGTGAGGTTCGCTCATGGCGTGTCGAAGCCGTCCGCGAAGATCCGGTCGCTCGGCGCGTCGTAGAAGTAGACGGCGCCCTGCGCGTAGTTGCCGTCGATGTAGGCAAACGGTTCGCCGATGGCTGCGTTCGCGCCCGAGAGCGCGACCGACCAGCCGAAGAAATCCACGCCGTTGCCGTCGCCGGACGTCAGCGCCGCGGTTTCCGACCACGTCCCCGCCGAGCGCGCGAACGCGTACGCCTCGCCGGGCGCGTTGTCGTTGAACGCATTCGCGCCGACCAGCGCGCCGTCGCCCGAGACCGCGACGGACCAGCCGAAGTAGCCCTCGCTGCGGCCATCGCTCGCGACAAGCTTCGCGGTCTGCTGCCAGCTCGTGCCGTCGCTGTCGAACGCGTAGACGGCGCCCTCGAACGCGTTGCCGTCGACCGTCGCGTACGGCGTGCCGACGAGAACCGTCGAACCCGAGATCGCGACCGAGCGTCCGAAGTTGTCGTACGCGACGCCGTCGTCCGAGGTCAGCTTCGCCTGCTGGACCCACGTGCCGCCCGCGCCGTCGAATACGTAGGCCGCGCCCTGCACGACGTTGCCGCCGACCTCCTTGCTGTCCGCGCCGATCACGGCCGTCGTGCCGTCCATCGCGATCGCATTGCCAAAGAAATCGCCGACGCCGGGATCGTCCGACGTGAACTTCTGCCGCTGGCCCCAGACGCCGCCCGTCGGCGCGAACGCGTACACGGCGCCGTGCTGCACGCCGTCGAAGAACGCGAACGGCGCGCCGGCGAGCACGGTCTGGTTCGCGACGGCGACCGACCAGCCGAGGCAGTCGCCGGTCGCGCCGTCGTCGGCGTCGAGACGCGCCTTCTGCGTCCAGTGCGTGCCGGATCCCGTGAACACGTACACCGTGCCGCGGTTGCCGGCCTGATACGCGCCGATCGCGGCGACGCCGCCGGAGAGCGCGACGGCATCGCCGAAGATGTCGAACGGGCGGCCGTCGTTCGCGACGAGCGTAGCCGCAAGCGTCCAGAGGCCGTCCGCCTTCGTGAAGACGTACGCCGAGCCCTGCTGCTCGCGGCCCGAAACGGTGACGCCGTAGGCGCCGACGAGCGCCGTGTCGCCGTCGATCGCGACCGCCCAGCCGAAATAGTCTTCCTGCGCGCCGCCGTCGATGACGACCTTCTGGCGCGTGCCGAGCGAGCCGTCGAGTCCCGGAACCGGCGAAGTCACGGCCGCGTCGGCGTGCACGATCGAGGGCAGCTCCGCCCGCGCCGCGCCAACCGCGGCGACGCCGAGGCTAAAAGCCGAAAAGTGGACAAAGAGACGTGAACGCCGGAAGCCGACTCGCTGGGACATGCTCGATCCTCGCCGGTGGAACCCCGCGAAGCGAGACTAGGCCGCGCGGCGCGGCCGCGCATGACCGAACGATTCGTCTTCGATTACAACCGCGTTGAGCGGCGCGTCACGCCGCCATCGAGGCGATGATGCGCGACGCTTCGCCGACGCCGTCGTAGGCGCTGAGGCGCTGCCTGAACGCCTCGGCGTTCTCGCGGAAGCGCGGCTCCTGCGTCACGGCGCTCATCGCGTCGCGGAACGCCTCGAAGCTGATGCTGCGCGGCGACAGCTTGCGGCCGAGGCCGTGGCGCTCGACGGCGTCGAGGTTCCACTCCTGCTCGCCCTGGTTCGGGATGCCGATCAGCGGCACGCCGTGGTTGAGGGCCGAGTAGATCGAGCCGCGGCCGCCGTGCGTGATCATCGCGGCGCAGTTGCGCGAGAGGACGAGGCTCGCCGGCACGTAGTCGCTGACGATGACGTTCGGCGGGATGTCGCCGCCGCCCGCGTAGTCGTAGAGGCCGCCGGTCGCCGCGACGACCTGGTATTCGCCCGACTCGCCGACCATGCGGCCGAGGTAGTCGACGATGCGCGAGAACTGCTCGCCGTACGAGCCGAGATAGACGAAGACGCTCTTCTTCGACGGATCGAGCTTCGAATACCACGCGGGCACCTTCTCGGCCTGCTCGTGCACGAGCGGGCCGACCGCGTGCACGTGCGCGGGAAGCTCCACCGACGGCGCGAATTCCGGCGCGTCCATCAGGATCGTCGCCTCGCCTTCGAAGAGATCCTTCATCGACGCGAAGCGCACGTCGCTGCGGCCCTTGAGATACGCGTTGTACGGGCGCACCCACGACTGGAAGAGCTTTTCCTCGGCCCACGCGCTGACCGGGCGCAGGATGCTCTTCGGCAGGTATTTGACGACCGCGCTCAGCGGATGCGATTCCGGCAGGAACTTCTCGCCCGCGTAGTAGCGCGTCAGCACGGTGTTGCAGAGCACCGCGCGCGGCGTGTTCGTGAGCAGCGCCGAGAGCTTCAGCGTCGGGCGGTGCAGGTCGACGACCGCGTCGGCCTTGTAGCGGCGGATCAGCGCGCTTTCGGCTTCGACGAACTCGGCGATGCTTTCGGTCGTGTGGTAGTCGAGGCTCGACTTGTTGATGTAGGCGACGCTGCGCTCGCGGTCGAGCTCGGCGACGTCCTCGACGTCGAAGCCGCACTCCTCGACGTAGCGCCGGCACTTGCCGCGTGCGGCGAACACCACGTTGTGACCGGCGTCGCGCAGCGCGGACCCGATCGCGACCAGCGGCTGGGTGCCGCCGAGGTGGTTCGCGTAGGGGAACATCAGGACGGTTTTCATGGCTCGTCTGTCCGGATCGGAACGGGCGGCCGTCGCGCCGGGGAGGCGCGCCGGTCCTTTCCGGGGCCCAATGGCCAAGAGGACCGAAACCGAACAATTGGACACATCTGGGAAAAAGCGATTATCTCGCGAATGCGGCGACTTCCATAGCGTCGAGGCGGCGGAACTGGCCCTTGCCGAGCCGGCCCAGCGCGACCGGTCCGATCGCGACGCGCACCAGGCGCAGCACGCCGACATCGTAGGCGGCGAGGAGGCGGCGGATCTGTCGATTGCGTCCCTCGTCGAGGACGATTTCGAGCCATGAATTCGCGCTGCCGCGGCGCAACTCGGCGACCTGCTTCGCACCAAGAAATTCGCCGCGATCCTCGATGCCGCGCCGCAGCGAAGCGAGCAGGGCCGCATCCGGAACGCGATCGATCTGCACGTGATAGGTCTTGTCAACTTTGGTGTCGGGCGACGTGATCCGGGCCGCCCAGGCGCTGTCGTTGCTGAGGAGGAGCAGCCCCTCGCTCGCCTTGTCGAGCCGGCCGACCGGCGCGATCCACGGGAGCCCGGCCCCGGCGAGGAGCGCGTAGACCGTCTCCCGGCCGCGCTCGTCGGCGGCCGTCGTGATGTAGCCGCGCGGCTTGTTGAGCGCGAGGTAGATGCGCTCGGCGGCCGCGAGCGCCTCGCCGTCGAGCGTGACGCGATCGCGCGCCGCATCGACCGGCGTCTCGGGATCGCGCACGACGCGCCCGTTGACCGCGACGCGACCTTCGGCGACGTACCGCGCGGCCTGCGTGCGCGAGCAGACGCCGAGCTTGGAGATCACGCGCGCGACGCCGTGCCGCGGCCGCGCCAGCTCTGCCTTGCTTCGCTTTGCGCGCGGCGCCCTCAACGGATCGCGAAGCCGTCCGTGTGCGCATCGGCGATCGTCTCGCGCGTGACCTTCTCGACGCGCGCCGACGGCGGTCCCTGCCGGAGCCATCGCTCCAGCGCGTCGAGCGCGGCGTCGGAGCCTTTCGCGATCACTTCGACGCGGCCGTCGTCGAGATTCGTCGCCGAGCCTTCGACGCCGAGCCGCATCGCTTCATTGCGCGCGGACGCACGGAAGAACACGCCCTGCACGCGGCCCGAGACGACGAAGCGCAGCGTCGCCATCGCGGCCTACGTCGCGCTCTTGGCGCCGGCGGCGATCGCCTTCTCGAGATCCTTCGCGGTGATCGGGCCGGTGAACTTCTTCGCGAGCGTGCCGTCCGGCGCGATCAGGAACGTCGTCGGCAGACCCTTCGGCGCGCCGAAATCCTTCGGCGGCGTTTCGAGCGGCACGTTGGCGATCGGGTACTTGACCGGATGCTTCTCGAGGAAGCCGGTGACGTCGGCGAGCTCCTCGCCGCCGAACGCGAGCCCGATCGCGCGCACGTCGGGCCGGCTCGCGACGAACGCGGAGATGTCCGGCATCTCCTTGATGCACGGCGAGCACCACGTCGCCCAGAAGTTGACGATGACCCACTTGCCGCGCTCGGCGGCGAGATCGAACGTCGCGCCGTCGAGCGTCGCGATCCTGAGCGCCGGCGTCTTCGCGGGCTCGGCCTGTGCGACCGCGGCGAGCGACAGCGTCGCGGCGAGCGCGAAGGCGAGGCGGAGGAACGGGTGCTTCATGCTTGCTCCATCGGAAGTTTCCGGCGCGCCGGGGCGGCGGATTCAGGTTGAGACCGCGCCGGGGCCGGAAAGATTTCGGACAGCGGGACCGCAAGCCCGGCGCGGACCGTCGCCGCGAGCCGCGTCAGGAGCTCGCGCACTTCGGACGGCTCCTCGCGCGCGAGACTCGCGTCGTCGGGCAGACGGTAGCTGCCCTCCTCGTAGATTTCCAGGAGGTCGACGCTGCCGAAATCGCGCACGACGACCCACGCGCCGAGCTCGTTGCACTGGATCAGGCCGATCCGGTGCAGGTCGCCGAGGTAGCGCTGCAGGAGATCGTCGGTCAGGAACGGCTCGGCCGACATCAGCGTCTCGTTGCCGAGGCCTCGCCCTTCGCGGTGGGCGGCGGCGAAATGGCCGAGCACGCGCAGGAGGCCCGCGAATTCCTGCCCGCGCGCGAGGCGCTGGCTCGGCGGGCGATAGTCGAACGCGTTGAGCGAGGCCGTCAGCGACGCGCCGAACAGCACGAGCGCCCACGAGAGATAGATCCAGAAGATGAAGATCGGCACGATCGCGATCGCGCCGTAGACCTCGGTGTAGCTCGCGCGCGTCGCGTAGAGCGCGAAGCCGCGCTTGGCCGCTTCGAACAGCGCCGCCGCGATGAACGAGCCGAGCAGCGCATGGCTGAAGCGCACGCTGCGGTTCGGGATCACGAGGTAGGCCGTGAGGAGCGCGCTCCACACGATCAGGAACGGCAGCGCCGAGAGGATGCGCGTCTTCAGCGAGAACTCGGCCGCCGCGGCGTCGATCAGCGGCAGCGCAACCAGGTACGAGCTGATCGCGAGCGCCGCGACCAGCAGCAGCGGGCCGAGCGTCAGCGCGGTCCAGTAGATCACGAAGCGCGACGCGTGACCGCGCGCGTTCGGCACGCGCCAGATGCGGTTGAACGCGTCCTCGATGCTCATCATCAGCGCAACCGCGCTGAAGAACAGCACGAGGATGCCGACCGCGGTCGCCTTGCTCGCGTTCGCGGCGAACTCGGTGATGTAGCCCTGCACGGTGCTGCCGGCGGCCGGCACGAAGTTCGCGAAGACCCAGACCGTGATCTTGTCGCGCCAGCCCGCGAACACCGGGAACGCGGCGAGGATGCCGAGGATCGCCGCCGTCAGCGGCACCAGCGCGAACACCGACGTGTAGGCGAGCGCGCCGGCCGTTTGCATGCAGCGGTCTTCGAGGAAGCGATGCCACGTGAACCAGAGCAGCGCGAGCGAGCGCTCGCGGTCCACACGGAGCTTTCTGGCAAACTCTGCAGGATCGGGCGGCATGCGATGAGCCTAGCGCAGGGTCGTCGATGGAACAAAGCAATCTGTCCCTTCTCCCGCTTTGCGGGAGAAGGTGCCGGAGGCGGATGAGGGCGCTCTTGGGACGCGTCTCGAGCGTGCCCTCACCCTGCCCTCTCCCGCACGCGGGAGAGGGAAAAGTGCGCAGTCGGGAAAATTCTGATGAGCGAAATCCTCGTCCTCTACTACAGCCGCAACGGCAAGACCGCGCAGCTTGCGCGGCTTGTCGCGCGCGGCGTCGAGGAAGTGCCGGGCATGACCGCGCGCCTGCGTAGCGTGCCGCCGGTGGCGCCGGTCACCGAGACGAGCGCGCCGCCCGAGCCCGACGAGGGCGCGCCGTATGTGACGCTCGCGGACCTGCGCGACTGCGCGGGGCTCGTGCTCGGCAGCCCGACGCGCTTCGGCAACATGGCGGCGCCGCTCAAGTACTTTCTCGATTCGACGGTGACCGACTGGGTCTCGGGCACGCTCGCCGGGAAACCCGCGGGCGTGTTCACGTCGACCAGCACGCAGCACGGCGGGCAGGAGACGACGCTCGTCTCGATGATGCTGCCGCTGCTGCACCACGGCATGCTGATCGTCGGCATCCCGTACACGGAAGCCGCGCTCAACCGCACGCGCGGCGGCGGCTCGCCCTACGGCGCGAGCCACGTGTCGGGCACGTCGGACCAGCACGCGATCGACGAGGACGAGCGCGTGCTCGCGCGCGTGCTCGGCCGGCGCGTCGCCGGCATCGCATCGCGTCTGGAGAGCGGCGCGTGACGGCCGAGCGCGTCGGCATCGCGGCATGGGTTGCGCTCGTTCTGTTGCAGTTCGCCTGGTATCTCATCATCGCGCCGCCCGCCGGCGGATCGCCGTGGGTCGCGCTCGCGCTGACGTTGCCGGCGCTGTTGCTGCCGCTCGTCGCGCTTCGCACGGGGCTGCGCCGTGCGCTGCTGTGGGCCGGTGTCGTCGCGCTGTTCTACTTCTGCCACGGCGTCGTCGCCGCGTGGATCGCGCCGGCGGCGCGCGTGCCGGCGCTGATCGAAGCCGCGCTCTGCGTCGTGCTGATCGGCGCCGGCGGCTTTCTCGGCCGGCGACGCTAACGCGGCACCGGCGGCTCCTCGCGCTTCATGCACTGCTCCTGCTTGAGGCGCATCGTCTCCGGCAGGCGATCGGCGAGGAAATCGACGAACGCGCGCACGGACGGCAGGAGCCCGCGCCGGCTCGCGTAGACGAAGTGCGCCATGCCCTGCGGCATGCTCCATGCGGGCAGCACGATTTCGAGCTCGCCGCGCAGGATCGCCGGCGCGACGACGAACTCCGGCAGCGCCGTCACGCCGAGTCCGCGCCGCGCCGCTTCGTAGAGCACGCCGAACTCGCCGCAGATGAGCCGCGCGCGCATCTCGACGTTGACCTTGGCGCCGTTCGCGTCGAGGAGCTCGAGCACCTGCGCGCCGTCGTGCTCGAACTGCGAGAGGAGCGGCAGGCTTTCGAGATCGCGCGGCGTCTTCGGCCGGCCGTTCTCGTCCAGGAACTTCGGCGTCGCCGCGAGCAGCACGCGCGACATGCCGAAGCTGCGCGAGACGAGCGCGGCGTCGGTGTCGAGCTTCGTGCGCACGCGGATCGCGATGTCGAAGCCTTCGTTGATGACGTCGACGCGCCGGTTCGTCGCGACCATGCGCACCTGCACCTTCGGGTTCTGCGCAAGGAAGTCCGGCAGCACGTGCGCGACGACCGTCTGCCCGAGCGCGATCGGGCAGCTCACGCGCACGACGCCGCGCGGCTCGGCGCGCAGCTCGTCGACGACGTCCTGTGCGGCCTGCGCCTCCTCGAGCATCGCGCGGCAATGCGCATGGAAGCGCTCGCCGACTTCGGTGATCGCGAAGCGCCGCGTCGTGCGCTGCAGGAGGCGGACGCCGAGGCGGTCCTCGAGCAGCGCGACGCGCTTGGAAAGCCGCGACTTCGGCACGCCGAGAGCGCGGGCGGCGGCCGAGAAGCCGCCGTTCTCGACCACCGCGGCGAAGAACTTGAGGTCGTTGAGGTCGGCCAGAGCGCCTTCCGCTGCAAGGGCCACGATTGTTCTCCTGGGCGAACGATCCATCCGATTATCGGGTACTTATCAACCCATTGTCCACGGCATAAATATGCGCACGCCGGACCACCCCGGTTTCCACCCGAGGCTCCACCATGAAACTCCTCCACATCGACTCGAGCGCGCTGGGCGCCCATTCGGTGACCCGCGAGCTGACCGCCGCGATCGTCGCGGCCAAGCAGCGCCAGAATCCGACCCTCGAAGTGACCTATCGCGACCTCGCCGCGCAGCCGCTGCCGCACTGGACGCCGGTCGCCGACGCGGCCGATCCCGCGGCCGTGGCGGCGCAGGCGGTCATGGACGAATTCCTGTCGGCCGACGTCGTCGTCATCGGTGCGCCGATGTACAACTTCGGCATCCCGAGCTCACTGAAGGCCTGGATCGACCGCGTCATGATCGCCGGCAAGACGTTCCGCTACACGGCGAACGGCCCCGAGGGCCTCGCCGGCGGACGCAAGGTGATCGTCGCGTCCGCGCGCGGCGGCTTCTACGGCGCCGAGAGCGACATCGATTTCCAGGAAGCATACCTGCGCCACGTGTTCGGCTTCATCGGCATCACCGATGTCGAGTTCGTGCGCGCCGAAGGCATCGGCATCGGACCCGAGCAGCGCGCGAAGGCCGTCAACGACGCGCATGCGGAAATCCACGCGCGCCTGCCGGTGGCTGCGTAGACAAAACACGGCCGCGATCGCAGATCGCGGCCGCATCGCTTGCCGGCCCGGCAATGCGCGCGTATATCGGTTGCGCATGGCCTTCGTGCAGTCCGGCCCGGATCTCGCCAATCAGTACACCGACGATCGCGTGCTGCGCGGCTTCCTCGCGCGCACGCTGCCCGCGCTGGTGCGCGCGGCGATCGAATCCGACCTCGAAGCGCTCGGCGCACACGCGGCTTCCGCGTGGCGCACCGCGCGCTCGCGCAAGGCGAGCGAGCCGAGCCTCACGCAGTGGGACGCCTGGGGCGAGCGCATCGACCGCATCGAAGTCACGCCGGCCTGGCGCGACGGCGCCGCGCTGACCGCGCGCTACGGCCTCGTCGCGGCGGGCCACGACCTGAAGCACGGCGAGTTCGCGCGCATCGACCAGTTCGCGCGCGTCTACCTCTACCACGTGGCGAGCGAGTTCTACACCTGCCCGCTCGCGATGAGCGACGGTGCCGCGACGGCGCTGAAGGCGTCCGGCAACCGCGCGCTGATCGAGCGCGCGATGCCGCATCTCCTCGCGCGCGATGCGACGAAGCTCTGGCTGTCCGGCCAGTGGATGACCGAGACGCGCGGCGGCTCCGACGTGTCGGCGACCGAGACGAGCGCGCGCAAGGGCGAGGACGGGTGCTGGCGGCTCAGCGGGCGCAAGTGGTTCACGTCGGCCGTCGTCGGCGAGATGGCGCTGACGCTCGCGCGGCCCGAAGGTTCCGGCGAAGGCGCCGACGCGCTCGCGCTCTTCTACGTCGAGACGCGCAGCGCCGACGGCCGCTGGAACGGCGTGCGCATCGATCGCCTCAAGGACAAGCTCGGCACGCGCGAGCTGCCGACCGCGGAAATCCATCTCGAGGACACGCTCGCCGAGCCCGTCGGCGAGCTCGCGCACGGCGTCAAGCTGATCGCGCCGGTGCTCAACGTCACGCGGACGTGGAACACGATCTGCGCGCTCGCGACGATGCGACGCGCGATCGCGCTCGCGAGCGCCTACGCGCGCAAGCGCGAAGCGTTCGGCGGCCCGCTGATCGAGCGGCCGCTGCATGCGGCGACGCTCGCATCGATGCAGGCCGAGTTCGAGGCCGCGTTCGAGCTCGGCTTCTTCGTCGCAGCGCTGCTCGGCCGCGTCGAGGTGCATCGCGCGAGCAACGACGAGCGCGCGCTGCTGCGTCTCCTGACGCCGCTCGCGAAGCTCTGGACCGGCAAGCTCGCGGTGCGCATCGCGTCGGAGACCTGCGAAGCGTTCGGCGGCGCGGGCTACATCGAGAACACGGGCGTTCCGGAGCTCCTGCGCGATGCGCAGGTCTATCCGATCTGGGAAGGCACGACGAACGTGCTCGCGCTCGACGCGCTGCGCGTGCTCGCGAAGGGCGGCATCGATCCGTATCGGCGTGCGATCGAAGACGTGCTCCGCGAAACGCGCGCGCATCCGCAGGCGATCGACGCCGCGCTCGCCGCGTCGGCGCGCTGGCTGCACGACCACGACGGCGCGGCGCGCGAAGCCGGCGCACGCGGCCTCGCGCTGACGCTCGCGCGCACGTTCGCGGCCGCGCTGCTCGCGCGCGCGGGCGAGGGCGATGCGCAGACGGGCGCAGCGCTCGCGCTGTTCGTCGATCACGGGCTCGACCGGCT
>DATFRS010000367.1:0-20892 GCA_035263065.1 Rhodanobacteraceae bacterium | reverse complement strand
CCGGCCGCACGGGGCAGGCGGTCGATCCGCACGTCTGGCAGAGCCTTCACGACAAGCTCGCCGCGCATACGCCGACCATCGAGAACGTCTCGGCGCTGGTCGATCTCACCGAATGCCAGCGCGCGGGCCGCTGCCCGACCGACGACACGGCGATGGTCGGCATCTACCTCGCCGCGATCGACAATCCGCGCCCGCAGCCGGCCGCGTTCTACGCCTACGCGATCTTCGCGTTCAACCGGCTGCACGACGAGGAGCTCGCGCTGAAGCTCGCGCGCGCCGCCGCCGACGCGCCGCCGCACGATCCGCAGTACCGGCTGAACCTCGTCAACTTCCTCATCGACCGCGGCCGCTACGACGAAGCGCGACGCGAGCTCGCGGTGCTGCACGGGCACGCGCACCTCGGCCGCCTCGCCGCCGGCATCGCCGCGGCCGAGCAACGACTCGCCGACGCCGGCGCCGAATCGGGCTGAGACATCGCACATGCTCTTCAATTCGCTGACCTTCCTCGTCTTCTTCGCGATCGTGTTCGCGCTGCACGGCCTGCTGCGCGGCTGGACCGCGCGCAAGCGGCTGCTGCTCGTCGGGAGCTACGTCTTCTACGCGGCGTGGAATCCGCCGTACGTCGCGATCCTGCTGTTCTCGACCGCGATGGACTGGTGGCTCGCGCGCCTCATCTGGCAGAGCGACGACGACCGGCGCCGCAAGCGCCTCCTGCTCGTCAGCCTCGTCTGCAATCTCTCGCTGCTCGGGTTTTTCAAGTACGGCGATTTCCTGCTGCACAACTTCCAGGCGCTCGGCGCCACCATCGGCGTCGTCTGGCAGCCGCCGCGCTGGAGCATCGTGCTGCCGATCGGCATCTCGTTCTACACGTTCGCGTCGCTGTCCTACACGATCGACGTCTACCGCCGCGAAGTGAAGGGCGACTGGAGCCTGCTCGACTACGCGCTCTTCGTGAGCTTCTTCCCGCACCTCGTCGCCGGCCCGATCGTGCGTGCGCGCAAGCTGCTGCCGCAGATCGCCGAGCCGCGGCGCGCGACTTCCGCGCAGGTCGGCTGGGGCCTCGTGCTCGTCGTCATCGGCCTGTTCGCCAAGACCGTGCTCGCCGACAGCGTGTTCGCCCCGGTCGTCGACACGGTCTACATCGATCCCGCACAGCACGGCGCCGCCGACACGTGGGCCGCCGTGCTCGGCTTCTCGGGCCAGATCTACTACGATTTCGCCGGCTACTCGCTGTGCGCGATCGGGCTCGCGCTCTGCTTCGGCTTCGAGTTCCCGGACAACTTCCGCTTCCCGTACGCCGCGCGCGGTTTTTCGGATTTCTGGCGGCGCTGGCACGTCTCGCTGTCGTCGTGGCTGCGCGACTATCTCTACATACCGCTCGGCGGCAACCGCGGCGGTGAGCTCAAGACGTACCGCAACCTGATGCTGACGATGCTGCTCGGCGGCCTCTGGCACGGCGCGTCGTGGATGTACGTCCTCTGGGGCGGCCTGCACGGGCTCTGGCTTTCGCTCGAGCGGCGCTTCGGCGGAAGCGACACCGCCGAGCGCCGCGAAGGCAAGCCGGTCGTCGTCGTGACGCTCGTGACGTTCCTCGTCGTCACGCTGACCTGGATTCCGTTCCGCGCGATCGACGCTGCAGCGGTGCTCGCGGTCGTGAACGGCCTCGCGCGCTTCGACGTCGCCTCGACGCTTCCCGCGGCGCAGCTCGCGACCTGCATTCTCGCGATGCTGGCGACGGTGATCTGGCAATTCGCGATGCGCGATCGCTCGCTCGAGGAGGCGTTCGAGCGCATCGGCACCCTACCTGCGACGGCTGCGATCGGCGCGTGCCTGATCGGCCTTTACCTGTGCTCGGGCGGAGACCAGCGTGCTTTCATCTACTTCCAGTTCTGACGCGCGCCTGCCGCACGGACCGTGGCTGAAGGTGCTGTTCGGCGGCCTGCTCGTCGCCGCGGGCTTCGCCGGGGTCCTTGAGCTCCGCCTCGCCGCGCGGCACTACCAGCCCGCAGTCGCGGACAGCGAAGACCTCTGGGCGAGCGAGCGGCACCGCGCGGCGGAGCTCGGCGACCGGGCGCTGATCCTGGTCGGCGCCTCGCGCATCCAGCTCGACACCGACCTCGACGTGCTGCGCCGCAAGACCGGCCTCGAGCCGGTGCAGCTCGCGATCGACGGCAATTCGTTCGTGCCGGTCCTGCAAAGCCTCGCCGACGATGCGCGCGTCACCGGCACCGTGATCGTGGACTTCGCGCCGCGCGCGGTCGGCGAGTGGGAGCGCAGCGACGCGGCCAGCCAGTACGCCGGCGACTACGAGCGGCAACGCCATCGTTTCCGGATCAACGCCGAGGCGAGCGAAGAAGTGCTGACGCGCTGGCGCTCGCAGCTGCTGCGCAGCTATGCCGACGGCGCGACGCCGCTAAGCTCGCTGCGCAAGCGCGTCCTGTCGCCGCAACCGGTGCCGCAGTATCTCCTGATGCGGCCGGACCGCTCGCGCCTCGCCGACTACCGGCGCGTGCCGATGCCGGATTTCTACTACGGCCGCGTGCTGCTCGCGCTCGGCCGGCCGCCGGAGCTCGAGCCCGGCTCCACGGTGGCGCAGGTCGAAAGCAATCTCCACGCGACGATCGCCGCCCTGCCGACCGCGGACGTCGATCCGTTCCGCCGCCGCCTCGCCGACCTCGACGGGCTCGTCGCCGCGATCCAGGCGCGCGGCGGCCGCGTCATCGTGGTCGCGTTCCCGGTCAGCGGCTTCATTCGCGACATCGACGAACGCCACTATCCCCGGGCGCGCTTCTGGGACGCATTCGCGAGGAACACGCAGAGCCGCACGTTGCATTTCGAGGACGACCCGAGGTTGCGCGGCTTCGTCTGCCCGGACGGCTCGCACCTCGATTTCCGCGACCGCGCCGCGTTCACGTCGGCGCTCGTCGACGCGCTCGGCCTCGCGGGAACGGCGCCGGATGCGGCGGCCGTATCGGCGGCCGCACGCTGATCCTGTACGCTTGCGCGCCGAGCCCTCGCCACGGACCCGATGTCGACGCACCTCGCCCTGGACCTGATCCACGGCGCCAACGCGGCGTGGCGCCCGCTCGACGCGAAGCTCTTCGCGCCGCCGCCGAAGCGCGACTGGGCTCCGCTCTTCGTCCTCGGCGCGCCGCGCTCGGGCTCGACGCTCTTGTTCCAGGTGCTCGCGCACAGCCTGCGCGTGACGTACCTGCCGCGTCTCTTCAACTACGCCTACGGCGCGGCGCATCTCGTCATGCGCCTCTTCGCGCCTGCGCTGAAGCGGCACCGGCCCGTGTTCGTGTCGCGACTCGGCGCGACGCCGGGCCTCCTCAGCCCGACCGAGGGCTTCGCGTTCTGGCGCCGCTGGTTCTGGAAAGGTCACGACGCCGATCACTACTATCCGGCGCTGTTGTCGCCGGCGGCCGCCGCGGAGCTGCGCGATACCGTGCGCGCGATCGAGGCGCATCGCGACGCGCCGCTGCTCGTGAAGTGCCCCTATCTCGCGCTCGCGGTGCCGCCGCTCGCCGACGCGCTGCCGACTTCGCGTTTCGTCTTCATCGCGCGCGATCCGATCGACGATGCCGTGTCGATCCTGCGCGGACGCGAGAGCGGCGTGCGCGGCGACTGGTGGTCCGTGCGCCCGCCGGATTATCTCGCGCATCGCGACGAGCCCGAGACCGAGCAGATCATGTGGCAGATCGCCGAGACGACGAACCTCCTGCGCGCGCAGCTCGAAGCACTGCCGCATGATCGCTGGCGCCTCGTGCGCTACGAGGACCTGTGCGCGCGGCCGCGCGAGGTCGTCGCGGAGCTGCTCGCCTGGCTCGCGCCGCTCGGCTTCGAAGCGTGGCCCGACAACGCGCTGCCCGAGCAATTCGCGGCGTCGCCGAAGTCCGACGCCGAGCTCCGGCAGCGCTTCGCCGCCTCGCCTTCCTACCCTCGCGCCGCGAGCGCCGTCCGATGACGCCGAAGCAGCGCCGCATCGTCCACGTCCTCGGTCTCGCCGTGTTCGCGGGCATCGCGGTGTACGCGTTCTATCGCGCGCCGCCGGACGTCTCGCGGCTCAAGGTGCAGTGGCTGGTCTTCGCGGTCGTGCTCGCCGGCATCGCGATGCTGTGCCAGGGGCTGCAGAACGTCGCGTTCCTGCGCCAGGAAAACGCGCCGGCGAAGCTCGGCTGGGCGATCTGGTTCGCGTCGGAAAAGGCGTGGCTCAACTCGGTCTTTCCGGCGAAGGCCGGCACGGCCGGCGCCATCGTCGTGCTGCACAAGAAGCTCGGCATCCGCTGGGATCGCTACGTGCGCTTCATGCTGCTCTGCAGCGGCACGACGGCGGTCGCGAGTCTCGCGGCGCTCGCAGTGATGCTGCTGCCGACGGTCGCCGGCATCGCGGCCGCGATCGGGATCTTCGTCGTCTGCACGGCGGCGCTCGTGTTCGTCTACAAGATGACCTGGCCGCGGCTCTATGCGCTCGGCATCCTGTCGGTCGCGAATCTCGCGGTGCTGTCGGGCGGCGTCGGCGCATGCCTCATCGGCCTCGGCTATCCGGTCGGCATCCGCGACATCGCGCCGATCGGCGTGGTGATGAACCTCCTGTCGATCGTCGCGATCACGCCGGGCAACTTCGGCGTGCGCGAGGCGACGCTGTCGCTGCTCGCGCCGGTCATGCCGCTAGGCTTCAGCGTGATCATCCAGGGCTCGACGTGCTACGTGTTCTCGCGGCTCCTCGCGAGCCTCGGCCTCGCGACTGCGCTGCGCGGCTACGCGCTCGCCGACTAGCGCCGCAGCCGCGCCGACAGCGCGAGCGCCTTGCCGATCGCGGTACCGACGAAACCCTGCGGCCGGTCGATCGTGAGCCACGTGCCGTCGGCCTCGGCCCATTTGCGCTTGAACGCGAGCAGGCCCGCCTGCGTCGCCGGTGAGGGCAGCAGCGTCGCCGAATGCGCGCCGCGCGCGATCATGCCGTCGAGCGCATCGCCGAGCAGGAGGTCCGACGCACCGCGTGCCCGCGCCTCGATCGCGACGCCGCCGTGCAGGTAATGCGCGATCGTGCCGTCGAGCGCGAAGATCGCGAAGCCGCCGACGCGGCCGGCCTCATCGAAGGCGCCGCGCGCGGCGACGCGCGGATTCGTCGCGGCGAGGCCGATGATCGTGCGGAAGTAGTCGACGCCGTAGCGCAGCCGGCCGCGATGGCGCGTCACCGTCGCGCGGTACAGCGCATCGACGTCCGGCGCATGGCTCGCATCGAGGTCGTCGAGGCGAAGCCCGGACCTCTGCGCGAACGCGCGATCCTTCCTGATCTTGCGCGCGCCGCGCACGGGCCACGCGCCGAGATCGGGAATCACGCTTTCGGGCTGCTCGACCGCGCGCTCGTCGCACGACGCCGCGACGTTCGCCGCGAGCGTGCTGAAGTTGTAGCGCACGAGCTCCGCGCCGGGGATCTCGAGCTCGCGAACACTCGCGTCGGCGAGCCATTTCGGCGTGATCGGCAAGCCTGCGAACGCGACCGTCACGCCGAGCCGACGGAAGAGATGCACGGCGACGCCCTCGCCGCGCTTCGCATGGAAGCCGTACAGGACGCGCGAGCCGAGCGAGCGCGCGACGGGATCGGCCCACGCGGGATCGGCGAAGACCGCGCCCGAGCGCTGCAGCCAGTCGCGATAGGCGGCGTCCGGCTCGTCGCTCCAGCGCACGCGCTCCGCCGCGTCGCGCATCGCTCGCCGTCCGGCGACGCTCAACGGCGCACCGCTTCGCGATCGCGCCAGAGCAGCCAGAGATAGCCCGGAAATGCCCAGTACGCGACCTTCGCGAAGAGGCGGATTACGCGTGCCTTCGTGCCGGTGCCGATCATGTAACCCGCGTTGTAGCGGTCGGGATCGGCGATCACCTTCGGCGTGAAGTCGTCGACGCGAAAGTCGGCGGTCAGGCGACGCAGGCCGCCGAGCGTCATGTGGCGCTCGTGGTAGTAGCGTCCGCGGCCGAGCATGCGCAGGTACAGATGCGCGAGCGGCACCGGGATCACCGAGAGGAACGGCAGGTCGTAGTGCTGCTCCATGATGTTGAAGCGGTTCGTCGCGGCGAAATAGCAGACGCCGTCCGGCGCGAGCACGCGGCGGATCTCGGCCATCATGCGCCCCGGATCCGGCACGTGCTCATAGACCTGCGAGCAGATCACGATGTCGAAGCTCGCGTCCGCGAAATCGAGGTTCATCGCATCGCCGGTGCGGAACGTCGCGTTCGGCGCGCGGCTGCGCTTCCGCGCCGCCTCGACGGCCGGCGCGTCGATGTCGATGCCGGTGACCGAGCCGACGTGCGGCGCGAGGAATTCGTCGATGATGCCGGTCGAGCAGCCGACCGTGAGAAGCCGCGCCGTCGCGAGCCTCGGCCCGAGCGCTTCGCCGAGGATCGCGAGCATCGTCGCGGCCTTGCGCTGGCGGCCGGCGAGGTCGTGCATCGCCTCGTTGTCGGCCGAGAAATCGTACTGGTAGCCGCGTTCGCTCATCGTGTCGCCGACGCTCCCTGGGCGCGTCCGGCACCGCCGAGGATGCGCGGCACGATCGACGCTTCGAGCGAAAAGGGCCTCGCCGCTGCCGCGAGCGCCGCGCTTCGCTCCGACGCCGACGATAGCAGCGCGCGACGCAGCGCGTCGGCGAACGCCGTCGCAGAGACCTCGGCGCTCGCGACGCCGATGTCGGATGCGTCAAGCAGCCGCCCGAGATCGCCGACGCGCGTGGAGACGATGGGTCGTCCGAGCTTCATCGCGTCGGAAAACACTACGGGAATGCTCTCGATGCGCGACGGGATCAGCAGCCAGTCGGCGCGGCCGATCGCGGCTTCGGCGTCCGCCTTGGCGAGGAAGCGCCCGGCTTCGACGGGTCGGCCGCGCGCCTTCAGCGCCGCGACCTTCTCGCGCACGAGCGCGTCGAGCGGCCCGCCGCCCTGGATCTCGATGCGCTCGATGCGCGCCCAGTCGGCTTCGCCGAGCTCGGCGAGCGCATCGAGCAGCAGATCGACGCCCTTGTTCGGATGCCAGCGGCCGAGATAGAGCAGCCGGTACGGCGGTGTCGCGCGCGGCGGCGGCGCGTCGATCGAGATCGCGCGCGTGCTCGGCAGGAAATCGACCGGCACGCGGCCGATCGCGACGGCGTCGTCGGCGAGCTGGTAGCCGTCCGCGTACGCCGCGCCGGCTTGGCGGATCACGCGCGCGAGCAGGCCGCGCAGGACCGGCAGGCGGCCCAGCGACCACACGTCGCTGCCGAGCATCCACACCGTGTACGGAATGCCGCGCTCGCGCGCGACGCGGCGCGCCCACTCGCCGCACGGGAGGCCCCAGAGCGCGAAGATCTGCGACGTGTCGCCTTCGGCCGCCTCGCGCGTCGCCGCGAGGCCGCCGCGCAGCACGCGGACGATCCAGCCGAGGTCGGCCGGCCGCCACGGCTTCAGCGTCGACAAGGGTTGCGCGGGCGCGGCGTAGCGGAAGACTTCGACGCGATCCGACCACGCTTCGCGGCGCGCCTCGGGTCCCGGCGCGACGACGCGCACCGCCACGTGCGCGGCGAGCGCTTCGGCGAGATCGGCGACGAACGAGCCCGCCGCCTCGCTCCCGTCGCCGCGGATCGGGAACGAGCTCGTGACGAGCACGATCGTCCCCGTCTTCATGCCGGCTTTCGCGCCTCGATCGCGTGACCCGAGGCGAGCAGCCGGCCGGGCCCGTAGAGAAAGCGCCCGAGCCAACCCGCGACGTTGATCAGCGGAATCAGCGCAAGCGCGAGCGGCGCCAGCACGAGCCGCCAGCTCTTCCGGCGCCAGGCCTCGATCGCGGCTTCGGCGCAGGCGATCGCCGCGAGCGCCGCCGCCGCTTCGAAGCCGGGATTGCGTGCCACCGGCGACGAGGTCACGAGGCCGGTCGCGCGGACGGCCGCTTCGAGGCCGGGCGCCGTGTAGCGCCGGTAGTCGTGCGGCGCGTCGTGCAGCGGATACAGGAACGGGACGCTGAGCAGGAGGAGCCCGCCCGGCTTCAGCACGCGCGCGATGCTGGCGAGCACCGCCGGCGCGTCGCCGACGTGCTCGAGGACTTCGAGCAGCAGCACCGTGTCGATGCATTCGTCGGCGAACGGCAGCGCGGCGCCGTCGGCGAAGACGTCGGGCCGCGTGCCGTACATCGTGTGCACGGTGGTCGGATAGTCGAGCGCGATGTAGTCGCAGTTCGGCACCCACGCGCGGACGTGACCGTCGGCGCTGCCGACGTCGAGCACGACGCCGCGCGCCATGCGCGTGACCCAGGCCTTCTGCTCCGCGTCGACGCGCAGCACGAGCCACTGCGGATGCAGGGGCGTGTTGCGCAACGGGCGCATCAGCCGACGCGCGAAGGACGCCTGGCCCGTCACGCTAGTCGCGCGCCCGGAACGTCAGCGCCGTGATCTGCTCGGAGATGAGCCCGATCAGGAAGATGATCACCGCCGCGCTGAAGAGCAGCACGCTCATGTTCGTGAAGCGGTGCTGCGTGACGTAGGTGTAGACGTAATGGCCGAGGCCGGCAAGGAAGAAGAACAGGCTCGCCGGGACGAAGAGCTTCAGCGGCGAGTACAGCGTCGCGATCTTGAAGATGATCAGGAGAAAGCGCAGGCCGTCGCGGAGCGGCCGGATGTGGCTCGTGCCGACGCGCTTGGCGACCGGGATCGGCTCGTAGGCGACGCCGTAGGCGCTGCGGAAGAACGCCATCGTGATCGTCGTCGGATACGAGAAGCCGTTCGGCAGGAGGTGCAGGAATTCCTTGAACTTGCCGGCGCGAACGGCGCGGAAGCCGGACGTGAGGTCGCGCACCTCGAAGTTCGTCATGCGGCTCGCCAGCCAGTTGTAGAACGAGTTGGCGATGCCGCGGCCGACGCCGGCCTGGCCCGACCAGTCGCGCGCGCCGACCGCCATGTCGAAGCCTTCGCCGAGGCGCCCGAGCAGGCGCTCGATCAGGACGGGATCGTGCTGGCCGTCGGCGTCCATGAAGACCAGCGTGTCACCGCGCGCCGCGCGGGCGCCGCGCTTGATCGCGGCGCCGTTGCCCATCGAGTACGGCTGGCGCACGACTTGCACCGCATTCTCCGCGCAGAGCGCCGCCGTGTTGTCGGTCGACCCGTCGTCGACGACGATGATCTCGGCATCGGGCTGCGCGCGCCTCAATCGGGGCAGCAGTTCAGCCAGTGCCGCAGCCTCGTTTTTGGCCGGCAGGATGATGCTGAGCATGGCCTCCCCTGGAAAGGCGTGAAGGAACTGTGTACTGGCTCTCTATACTGCCCGCCGACTGTTCTTTCGGCAATGCATTTAGGGTAGATTCGGTCCTGATTACGGGGGGTTACGTAGTATTCCTATGGCGATGCAGATGAATCCCGCGCCGCTGGCCGGCATTACCGGCATTGCGCGCCGCCTCGTCGCCGAGGGTACCCTCAGCGAAGGCGAGGCGCGCAAGGCCGTCGATGACGCCCTGCGGCAGAAAATCCCGCTCGGCGCGTGGCTGGTCGAGAACGGCCTCGTCGCGAGCCAGCAGGTCGCGCTCGCATCCTCGTCGGAGTTCGGCATTCCGCTGTTCGACGTCGAGGCGCTCGACCTCACGCAGATCCCGCTGCGCCTGGTGCGCGAGGATCTCATCACGAAGCACAAGGCGCTGCCGCTGTTCAAGCGCGGCAACCGCCTGTTCGTCGGCGTGTCCGATCCGACCAACCTTCGCGCGCTCGACGAGATCAAGTTCCAGTCGAACCACATCATCGAGCCGATCCTGATCGACGAGCAGCAGATCGACCGGGCGATCGAGCAGGCCTTCAACGCCAGCTCGACCGTCGTCGAGGGCCTCGACGAGGCCGAGGGCCTCGAGAACCTCGAGCTCGGCGCCGGCGACGAGGAAGGCGACTCGACCGGCGTCGACGCCACCGGCAACGACGACGCGCCGGTCGTGAAGTTCGTCAACAAGGTACTGGTCGACGCGATCAAGCGCGGCGCCTCGGACATCCATTTCGAGCCGTACGAGCAGAATTTCCGCGTGCGCTTCCGCATGGACGGCATGCTGCGCGCGGTCGCGGCGCCGCCGATCAAGCTCAACGCGCGCATCGCCTCGCGCCTCAAGGTCATGTCGGGCCTCGACATCGCCGAGCGCCGCGTGCCGCAGGACGGCCGCATCAAGCTCAATCTCTCGAAGACGAAGTCGATCGACTTCCGCGTCTCGACCTGCCCGACGCTGTTCGGCGAGAAGATCGTGCTGCGTATCCTCGACGGCTCCGCGGCGCGCCTGGGCATCGACAAGCTCGGCTACGAGGAAGACCAGAAGAAGCTCTTCGTCGACGCGATCGACAAGCCGTACGGCATGGTGCTCGTCACCGGCCCGACGGGCTCGGGCAAGACCGTGTCGCTGTACACCGCGCTCAACATCCTCAACACCGAAGGGCGCAACATCTCGACGGTCGAGGATCCGGTCGAAATCCGCGTGCCGGGCATCAACCAGGTGCAGATGAACGTCAAGCGCGGCATGACGTTCGCCGCGGCGCTGCGCTCGTTCCTGCGCCAGGACCCGGACGTCATCATGGTCGGCGAGATCCGCGACCTCGAGACCGCCGAGATCGCGATCAAGGCCGCGCAGACCGGCCACATGGTGCTGTCGACGCTGCACACGAACGACGCCTCGCAGACGATCGCGCGCCTCATGAACATGGGCATCGCGCCGTACAACATCACGTCGTCGGTGACGCTGGTGATCGCGCAGCGCCTCGCGCGGCGCCTGCACGATTGCAAGAAGGCGCTCAGCCTGCCGGCCGCGGCGCTGCTCGGCGAGGGCTTCTCGCAGGCCGAAATCGACGCCGGGATGCAGATTTTTGACGCAGTCGGCTGTTCGGGCTGCAACGAAGGGTATAAGGGACGTACAGGGATCTATGAAGTCATGCCGCTCGCCGAGGATATCGCCAAGATCATCCTCGAAGGCGGCAGCGCGCTTCAGATCGCCGAAGAGGCGCGGCGCCAGGGCATCCGCGACCTGCGCGCTTCGGCGCTCATGAAAACGAAGAACGGCGTGGTCAGCCTCGCCGAAATCAACCGGGTCACCAAGGACTAGCGATCTATGGCCACCACCGCTGCTGTCACCGCGCGAGCCGGCATCAAGCAAAGCGTCGGCAAGTCGCGCGCCGCGATCAGCCAGATGCAGACCTTCACCTGGGTCGGCATCGACAAGCGCGGCATCAAGATCCGCGGCGAGCAGGTCAGCAAGAACGCGAGCCTGGTCAAGGCCGCGCTGCGCCAGCAGGGCATCAACCCGCAGACCGTCAAGGCCAAGGCGAAGCCGCTGTTCGGCAAGGCCGGCAAGGCGATCAAGGGCCGCGACATCGCGGTGTTCAGCCGCCAGCTCGCGACGATGATGGCCGCGGGCGTGCCGATGGTGCAGGGCTTCGAGATCGTCGCCGGCGGCCAGACCAATCCGCGCATGAAGGACATGCTGACGGACATCAAGACCAACATCGAAGGCGGCTCGTCGCTGCACGAGTCGCTGGCGAAGTATCCGGTCCAGTTCGACGAGCTGTTCTGCAACCTGGTCAAGGCCGGCGAGTCGGCCGGCGTGCTCGACACCGTGCTCGACACGATCGCGACCTACAAGGAAAACATCGAATCGCTGAAGGGCAAGATCAAGAAGGCGATGTTCTATCCCGCGATCGTCATCGCGGTCGCGATCCTGGTCTCGGCGATCCTCCTGATGTTCGTCGTGCCGCAGTTCGAGAACGTGTTCAAGAACTTCGGCGCCGACCTCCCGGCGTTCACCCAGGCGTTGGTGTCCGCATCGCGCTTCATGGTGTCGTACTGGTGGGTGATGCTGCTGATCGTCGGCGGCTCGATCACCGCCTTCATCCTGGCCTACAAGCGATCCGAGAGAGTCCAGCACATCGTCGGACGCATGCTTCTGAAGCTGCCCGTCGTCGGCAACATCCTGCGCCAGTCGGCGATGGCGCGGTTCTCGCGCACGCTCGGCGTCACCTTCGCGGCCGGCGTGCCGCTGGTCGAGGCGCTCGACTCCGTCGGCGGCGCGACCGGCAGCGTGGTCTACAACGACGCGGTCAAGCGCATCCGCGAGGACGTCGCGATCGGCCACCAGCTGCAGCTGGCGATGCGCCAGACCAACCTCTTCCCGAACATGGTCGTGCAGATGGTCGCGATCGGCGAGGAGGCCGGCGCGCTCGACAAGATGCTGTTCAAGATCGCCGAGTTCTACGAGGAAGAGGTCAACAACGCGGTCGACGCGCTGGCCAGCCTCCTCGAGCCGTTCATCATGGTGATCATCGGCGTCCTCGTCGGCGGCATGGTGATCGGCATGTACCTCCCGATCTTCAAGCTCGCCGCGGTCGTCGGCTGATCGCTGGCGCGTGTCCGACCTTTCCTGGGCCACGACACCCGGTCCGCTGATCGCGTTGACCGGGTTGCTCGGGCTCCTCGTCGGGAGCTTCCTCAACGTCGTCATCCTGCGCCTGCCGCGCCGCCTCGAGCACGACTGGCGCGCGCAGGCGCGCGAGCTGCTCGGCCACGCGGACGACGGCGAAGCGCGTCCGCCCGACCTCGTCGTCACGGGCTCGCACTGTCCTTCCTGCAAACACAAGCTCTCGGCACTCGACAACATCCCGGTCGTGAGCTGGCTCGCGCTCGGCGGCCGCTGCCGCTACTGCAAGGCGAAGATCTCCATCCAGTATCCGCTGGTCGAGCTCCTGACTGCGCTCGCCTCGGCCGCGATCGCGTGGAAGCTCGTCTTCGGCTGGCCGCTCGCTGCGGGGCTTGCGTTCACGTGGATCCTGATCGCCGCCTCCGGCATCGATGCGCGCACGCAGCTGCTCCCCGACCAGCTCACGCTGCCGCTGCTGTGGCTCGGCCTGCTGCTGTCGCTGAAGCCGGTGTTCGTCGCGTCCGACGCCGCGATCATCGGCGCCGCGGCCGGCTATCTCAGCCTCTGGTCGGTCTACTGGCTCTTCAAGCTCGCGACCGGCAAGGAAGGCATGGGCTACGGCGACTTCAAGCTCCTCGCCGCGCTCGGCGCGTGGATGGGCGCGGCGAGCCTGCTGCCGATCGTGCTCCTGTCCTCGCTGATCGGCGCGATCGTCGGCGGCACCGTGCTTGCGCTGCGCGGCCAGGACCGCTCGACGCCGATCCCGTTCGGCCCGTTCATCGCCGCGGCCGGCTGGGTCTGGTTCGTGCTCGGCGATCGGCTCGGCTCGGTCTACGCGGGCCTCTTCACGCTCGGCCGCTGAGGCTTCGATGCGGCCCTTCACCGTCGCGCTGACCGGCGGGATCGCAAGCGGCAAGTCCGAATGCGCGCGCCGCTTCGCCGAGCTCGGCGCGACCGTCGTCGACGCGGACGTCGTCGCGCGCGATCTCGTCGCGCCCGGCATGCCGGCGCTCAACGAGATCGCCGCGGCGTTCGGCAGGCAGATGCTCGACGCCAACGGCTCGCTCGAACGCACCGAGATGCGCGCGCTCGTCTTCGGCGACGCCGAGGCGCGGCGCAAGCTCGAAGCCATCCTGCACCCGCGCGTGCGTGCCGAAATGCTCGTGCGCGCCGACGCCGCGACCGGTCCCTACGTGCTGCTCGTCGTGCCGCTCTACGTCGAGACCGGCGGCTACGACTGGGCCGATCGCGTCGTCGTCGTCGATCTGCCGCGCGAGCTCCAGCTCGCCCGCGCGATCGCGCGCGACGCGATGGCGCCGTCGCTGGCCGAAGCGATGATCGATGCGCAGGCTTCGCGCGAGCAGCGGCTCGCGGTCGCGGACGACGTCATCGACAACAGCGGCGCGCCCGACGCGCTCGACCCGCAGATCGCCGCGCTGCACGCGCGCTATGTCGAGCGCGCGGCAGCGAGAATCTAGGCCGCGCGATCCTGCTGCGACGCGGACTTGATCGCGGGCACGGCGTCCGCGCTCTCGGATTTCTGCGCGCCTTCGAGCTGCCGCAGGCGCCAGTCGATGCGCTCGAGCAGGCGCCGGTTCACCGACGAGAGATCGGCGAGAAACCCGAGCATGAAGAGGATCAGCCCGATCGTGACGGACGCGGCCGCGAGCACCGCCGATTGCACGTGCCCCGCGCCCTGCCCCGCGAGCTTGAAGGCGAGATACCACCCGCCCGAAACGCCGCCGACGAGCAGGAAGAACAGCGCGATCAGCCAGAAGAACGTCAGCGGCTTGTACGTCGCGAAGATGCGCACGATCGTCGTCGACGAGCGCCAGACGTAGCGGCCGATGCTCTTGACGAGCCGCGACGGGCGCATGTCCGGATTCGTGCGGATCGGCACCGACAGCACGCGGATGTTGCTGTGGCCGGCCTGGATGATCGTCTCGAGCGTGTAGGTGTACGAGCTGAACACGTTGAGGCGCTGCGCCGCCTCGCGCGTGAACGCGCGAAAGCCGCTCGGCGCGTCGGCGACCTCGGTGTTGCTCGCGGCGCGCACGACGGCGCTGCCGAGCGTCTGCAGCCGCTTCTTGATCCACGAAAAATGCTCGGTGTCGCTGATCGGGCGCGCGCCGATGACCATCTCGGCGCGACGCTCGATGATCGGGCGCACCAGCGTCTCGATGTCGCGCGCGTCGTACTGGTTGTCGGCGTCGGTGTTGACGATGATGTCGGCGCCGCCGGCGATCGCGCTCTCGAGGCCGGTCATGAACGCCGCGGCGAGGCCGCGGTTGACCGGATGGCGCACGACGCGGTCGACGCCGAGCCGCTCGGCGACGGCGGCCGTGTCGTCGGCCGAGCCGTCGTCGATGACGAGCCATTCGACGATGTCGCAGCCGGCGACCTCGCGCGGCAGATGCGCCACGGTTTCCGGCAGCGATGCCGCCTCGTTGTAGCAGGGAATCTGGATGACCAGCTTCATCGCGCACTCACCCCCAAGACGGCGATGATAACGGACGTGCCGGCCGCTAGCGCCAGAACGCCCGGATCGCGGCGATGCCCTGCGCGCCGTGGCGGCGCGCCGCGTGGATGTCGCCGATGCCGAGGCCGCCGAGCGCGTAGACCGGCAGCGCTGCCGCCTGCACGAGCCCCGCGAAGCGCGGCCAGCCGAGCGGCGTCGCATCGGCATGGCTCGGCGTCGGCGCGACCGGCGCGAGCGTCGCGAAATCGCTGCCGATGCGTACGGCGTGTGCGAGCTCGGCGGCGTCGTGGCACGACACCGCGAGCCAGAGATCGTCGCCCACCGGCCGCGCGTCGAGCGTCGCGGCGATGCGCGCCGGCAGGTGCACGCCGTCGAGGCCGGCGCGCTCGGCGAGTCGCCAGTCGGCGTTGACCAGCAGTTCCGCGCCGTGCCGCGTGCAGATCGCGTGCGCTTCCACCGCGGCGGCTTCAATCGCGCGCTCGGGCCACGTCGGCTGGCGAAGCTGAATCATACGGATGCCGGCAGCGCAGAGGCGCTCGATGCCGGCGAGCAACGTGCGCGATTCGCCGACATCGAGGACGGGCGTGATCGCGTAGCGATACGGCAGCGCGAGCGCGGTGACGATCGGCGCGTCGGCGGGCGGCATCGGCAGCGAGGCGAGCTCGTCGGGATCGACCCAGCGTAGCGCCTGCCCTTCGCGCGCATGCGCCTCGCCGCGGTAGCGATCGACGAGCCAGGCGTCGAGCACGATGCGTTTTTCGGGATACGTCCACGGCACCGCGATCAGCGGCTCGGCACTTTCGACGTGGATGCCGATCTCCTCGGCGAGCTCGCGACGCAGCGCGTCGCCGGGCGCTTCGCCGGGATCGCTCTTGCCGCCGGGGAATTCCCAGAAGCCCTCGAGGTGCTTGCCGGGTGGCCGCTGCGCGACGAGCACGCGGCCTTCGTGGTCGCGCAGGATGCCGGCGACGACGTGGATCGGCGCGCCGGTCATCGCGGGATCATGCGGGCGGACGGAACGTCAGGTCAGCTGCCCGTGGCAATGCTTGTATTTCTTGCCGGAGCCGCACGGGCACGGATCGTTGCGGCCGACCTTCGGCCCTTCGCGATGCACGGGCGCCTGCACGGCGGCGGGCATGGGTTCGCCCTGGGATTCGGGCTCGCCGGCCGGCAGGCCGCCGGCTTCGGCGTGCTGGAACTGCAGCTGGCGCGCTTGCGCCTGCTGCTGCTGTTGCTGCTCCATCGCCTGCACTTCGTCCTCGCTGCGGATGCGCACGCGCGCGAGGAGCTGGATGATCTCGTGCTTGATGCGCTCGAGCATGACCTCGAAGAGCTCGAACGCCTCGCGCTTGAACTCCTGCTTCGGCTGCTTCTGCGCGTAACCGCGCAGGTAAATGCCCTGGCGCAGGTAATCCATGCTCGACAGGTGCTCCTTCCAGACGTTGTCGAGCACCGACAGCATCACGTGCTTCTCGAGCGCGCGCATGACCTCGGAGCCGACCATCGCCTCCTTCTCGCGGAACAGGCGCTCGACGCTCTCCTGCACGTGCTCCTGCACGTCGGTCGCGTCGACCTCGCCCTTGCCTTCGATCCAGAACTTGAGATCGAGCTTCAAGCCGAACTCGGATTCGAGCTCGCGCTCGAGCCCGGCGAGATCCCACTGCTCGTCGACCGATTCCGGCGGCACGAAGCGGCGCACCATCTCGGTGACGACGTCGCGGCGGATGTCGACGATCGTCTCGGCGACGCTCTCCGAGTCGAGGAGCTCGTTGCGCTGCTGGTAGATGACCTTGCGCTGGTCGTTGGCGGTGTCGTCGAACTCGAGCAGGTGCTTTCGGATGTCGAAGTTGTGCGCTTCGACCTTTCGCTGCGCCTTCTCGATCTGGCGGCTGACCATGCGATCCTGGATCGCATCGTCTTCCTTCATGCCGAACATGCGCATCAGGCGCGCGACGCCCTCGCCCATGAAGATGCGGATCAGGTTGTCCTCGAGCGAGAGATAGAAGCGGCTCGAGCCCGGGTCGCCCTGGCGGCCGGAGCGGCCGCGCAGCTGGTTGTCGATGCGCCGCGACTCGTGGCGCTCGGTGCCGACGATGCGCAGGCCGCCGTAGCCGATGACCTCTTCGTGGCGCGCCTTCCATTCGGTCTTGATGCGGTCGCGCTCGCCGTCGGGCGTGCCTTCGGGCAGCGCGTGCAGCTCCGCGTCGAGGCTGCCGCCGAGCACGATGTCGGTGCCGCGGCCGGCCATATTCGTCGCGATCGTGATCGCCTTCGGGCGACCCGCCTGCGCGACGATGTGCGCCTCGCGCTCGTGCTGCTTGGCGTTCAGCACTTCGTGCGGGATGCGCTCCTTCTTGAGGAGGTTGGACAGCAGCTCGGACATCTCGATCGACGCCGTGCCGACCAGCACCGGCTGGCCGCGGTCGTGGCATTCCTTGATGTCCTCGACGATCGCCTCGAACTTCGGCTTCTGCTTCAGGAACACGACGTCGGCTTCGTCCTTGCGCACCATCGCGCGGTGCGTCGGGATGACGACGACCTCGAGGCCGTAGATCTGCTGGAACTCGTACGCTTCGGTGTCCGCCGTGCCGGTCATGCCGGCGAGCTTCTTGTACATGCGGAAGAGGTTCTGGAACGTGATCGAGGCGAGCGTCTGGTTCTCGCGCTGGATCGGCACGCCTTCCTTCGCCTCGACCGCCTGGTGCAGGCCGTCCGACCAGCGCCGGCCGGCCAGTGTGCGGCCGGTGAACTCGTCGACGATGATGACTTCGCCGTCGCGCACGATGTAGTCGACGTCGCGCTGATAGATCGCGTTGGCGCGAAGCGCGGCGTTGAGGTGGTGCACGACCGCGATGTGCTGCGAGTCGTAGAGGCCCTCGTCCTCGCCGATGATGCCGTCCTCGCGCAGGAGCTGCTCGGCGTGCTCCATGCCCTCTTCGGACAGGTGCACCTGCTTCTGCTTCTCGTCGACGTAGTAGTCGCCGGGCGCCGGCGGCTCGCCGGGCGCGGTTTCCTTTTCCTGGCGCGTCAGCCGCGGGACGATGCGGTTGACCTTGACGTAGAGCTGCGGCGATTCGTCGGACGGACCCGAGATGATCAGCGGCGTGCGCGCCTCGTCGATCAGGATCGAGTCGACCTCGTCGACGATCGCGTAGTGGAGCCCGCGCTGGTAGCGCTGCTCCTTCGAGAGCGCCATGTTGTCGCGCAGGTAGTCGAAGCCGAATTCGTTGTTCGTGCCGTAGGTGATGTCGGCGGCGTAGGCGGCGCGCTTGTCGCCGTGGTCCATGCCGGGATAGACGACGCCGACCGACATGCCGAGGAAGTTGTAGATCCTGCCCATCCAGGCGGCGTCGCGCTTGGCGAGGTAGTCGTTGACGGTGACGACGTGGACGCCCTTGCCTTCGAGCGCGTTGAGATAGACCGGCAGCGTCGCGACCAGCGTCTTGCCTTCGCCGGTGCGCATCTCGGCGATCTTGCCGGAGTGCAGCACCATGCCGCCGATGAGCTGCACGTCGTAGTGACGGAGCTCGAGCACGCGGCGCGAGGCTTCGCGCACGGTCGCGAACGCTTCGGGGATCAGGCTGTCGAGCTTGGCGCCGTCTTTCAGGCGCTGGCGGAACTCGTCGGTCCTGGCGCGCAGCTCGGCGTCCGACAGCGCCTGGAATTTCGGCTCCAGCGCATTGATCTGGTTCACCACCTTGCCGAGCTGGCGCAGCACGCGCTCGTTGCGGCTGCCGAAAATGCTCGTCAGGAAACGGTTCAACATCGGTCGTCTTCGAATTGGGAGTGGGGACGGGTCGCCCGTCGCACGCCTTGGGACCCGGACCCTGGATGGCCGGTTCCCCGCGCGCCAACGGACCCCCGCGCGACAGCGGACCGCGAATGATACGGCGGACCCGGGGTCTTTAGCGAATTTGAGCCGCGGAAGGACGTTTCAAGGCCGCGAGGCGGCGCTCGGTTGGGAAATGCAACTTGGGTCCCGGCTTTCCGCCTGGACGACGGCTCAGGCCTTCGGGGTCCGCTTCGACTTGACGTAGGCGATCGGATTCACCGGCCGCCCGTTGAGCCAGACTTCGAAGTGGCAATGCGGCCCGGTCGCGCGGCCGGTCGAGCCGACCTTGGCGATGACCTCGCCGGCGTGGACGCGCGCACCGGCCTCGGCCACGAGCGCGGAGTTGTGCGCGTAGCGCGTCATGTAGCCGTTGCCGTGGTCGATCTCGACGACGTTGCCGTAGCCGGGCTTCGCGCCGACGAAGCTGACGACACCCTCGGCGACGGCCGTGACGGGCGTCCCGATCGGCGCGTCGAAGTCGATGCCGAGGTGCATGGCCTCATGGCCGTTGATCGGGTCGGAGCGGTCGCCGTAGCCCGAGGCGATGTAGCCCTGCGCGACCGGCATGCCGCTCGGCAGCAGCGCGTTGTCGACCTTGCGGTCGAGGAGGAGATTCTCGAGCACGCCGAGCTGCGCTTCCTGCCGATCGAACTCGGCCCGGAGGTTGTCGATGCCGGCGTTGATCGGGAGCGGGGCCCCGGCGCTGGAAGGCGCTTCTTCCGGACCGCCCAAGGCGGGATCGGAGCTGAAGTCGAACTCGCCGTCGTCGAGCTTGCCGACCTGCGTCAGCCGGTCGCCGAGCGCGTTGAGGCGCGTCGCCTGCGCCTGCAGCTGGCCGAGCTTCAGCGCGAGTGCGTCAAGATTGCGGTGCGATTCCTGGTCGAGCCCCGCGAGCGCGTCGCGCTGCTGCGCGATGTTGGCCCTGAGGTTGGCGATCTCGTGCAGATCGCGCGCGGTGGAACCGGTGAAGAAGAGTGCGGCTGCGAAGCCGGCACCGAGGAGCGCGAGCGCCGCGCCGCCGAGGATACCCGCGGCGATCAGACGGCCGCGCGTTGAGTCGAGATCGATGCGAGTTGGAACCGCATGCGCTTTCCCAACGATAATTATGTTCATGATGTAGGGCCAAGCCAGGTTTCGTCATGCCCAGCCGTCGTTCCGACACTCGTCCCACGGGTCCGAAACCCGCCGCGGAGTGCTTGGCCCTTGGCACGCTAGCGGAACACGCTCGCGCGCTGGACGTTCTGGATCGAAGGCTGCGCCGCCTATTGCCCGACGCTGTCGCCCGCGAGACGAGGCTCGCTGACGTCCGCGGCGGACGAGTTGTCTTTCTGGCGTCGAGTCCGGCCTGGGCCAGCCGCCTCCGGCTGCATCAGGCAGCCCTGGTGGCCGAAGCCCGCGTCGCTTTGGGCGACGTGGTCGTACGCTTCGCCGTGAAAGTGGCGCCGATGCCTTCCGTTCCCGCGGACGGCATGCAGCAAAAGCCGCTTTCAGCCGCCGCCGCAGCACACCTGCGAACGGCAGCAAAGTCCCTCTCGGACCCGGAATTGAGGGCCCTCTATCTCCACCTGGCGTCCTTCGCCGTGGACGATTCCACGTAGGGCCGGGGCGGCCCTCTTCTTTCCCCGCCGGCTCCCGCGTGGGGAGCCGTCCTTACACCGCCTGTGCCGGGTGCGCGTACGAGATGGGTGCTTCGTTTTCGTCCTCGAAGCTGACCTCTTCCCACGCGCCCGCCTCGGCGAGCAGTGTCCGCAACAGCTTGTTGTTCAACTCGTGACCCGACTTGTATCCGTAGAACGCCCCGATGAGGCTGTGTCCAAGGAGATACAGGTCGCCGATCGCGTCGAGGATCTTGTGTTTGACGAACTCGTCCTCGTACCGCAAACCATCTTCGTTCAACACCCGATAATCGTCCAGCACGATCGCGTTGTCCATCGAGCCGCCGAGCGCGAGGTTCTTCTCGCGCAGCATCTCGATGTCGCGCATGAAACCGAACGTACGCGCGCGACTCACTTCTTTAACGAACGACGTGGTAGAGAAATCGATCTCGGACGTCGACGTGCGCTTGGTGAACATCGGGTGGTTGAAGTCGATCGAGAAGCCCACCTTGAACCCGTCGAACGGTTCGAAGCGTGCCCATTTGTCGCCGTCACGTACCGTGACCGACTTCTTGATCCGGATAAAACG
>DATFRS010000366.1:0-4763 GCA_035263065.1 Rhodanobacteraceae bacterium | reverse complement strand
CGAAGAAGCCGCGCCGACGCTCCAGGCAGAGATTCAGAAACGCGACGCCAACGAACGACAGCCAGAACCCCGCCGACAGCACCGCGAGCGGATCGGCCGCGAGGATCGTCACGAGCGCCAGCGAGAGCGTCTGCGCGGGGTTGCCCGAGCGCCGGCCGAGGCGCGCGAGCGCGACGACCGCGATCATCAGCAGCGTGCGCACCGTGGGCAGGCTGCCGCCGGCGAGCAGGCCGTAGGCGATCGCCGTCACGAGGGCTGCCGGCGTCGCCAGCGCACCGATCGGCACGCGCGTGCCGGTCCGCGGGAACAGCCATCCGATGAGCCGCACGAGCAGCACGCCGAGCCCCGCCGCGACGCCGACGTGGAACCCGGAGATCGCGATCAGGTGCGGCACGCCGTTGATGCGCGCGACCTCCCAGTCGTCGTCGTCGAGGCCGCGCGTGTCGCCGAGCGCGAAAGCGCGGACGAGCGCCGCGTCATGCGGATCCGCGATGCGTGCCGCGATGTCGTCGGACAACCGCGCGCGCAAACCGTCGATGCACGCGCCGGGCGCGCCGACCTGCGCGTTGCCGTCGTCGTCGCGCACGTAGCCGGTCGCGACGATGCGACGTTCGAGCGCCGAGCGTTCCGCGTCGAAGCCGCCCGGGTTGACGAGGCCGCGCGGGCGCTTCAGGCGGACGCGCAGGTGCCAGCGCGTGCACGGCGCGAACGCGCCGGCGGGTGCGCCGTACCAGGCGATGCGTGCGCGGCCGCGAAACCCCGATTCGATGCGCAGCGTCGCGCGCAATGCATCGGGTCGCGCCTGCGGCAGGTCGTCGACGATGCCGATGACGTCGAGGTCGCGGCCTTCGAGCGATTCGGGCAGTCGCGCGTCGAGCACCATGCCCGCGCGCCACGCGCACCAGGCGAAGCCGAGCAACGTGATCGCGGCCAGCCGGAGGCGCGGCAGCCGCAGCGCCGCGCACGCGGCGATGGCCGACAGAATGGTGCACCACATGGGCGGCAACGTCGCGCAGGCCTGCACGACCGCGACGCCGGCCAGCAACGCGACGGCATGGCGCGGCTTCAGCGAAAAGGGGGAAGGCAGCTCCGTTGCCATTTTGCGGCATCCTGCCGCGTCGCTTCGCTCTAGTCCGGCGGCGCGCCCGCGTGGACGTGCAGCGCGCCGCCCGAGAGCTCCAGCGTGCGCCCGGCGCGCGCCGCAAGCCGCGGATCGTGCGTGACGAGCACGAGCGCCGTGCCGATCTCGCGGTTGAGCTCGAGCATCAGCTCGTAGACCGCCGCCGCGTTCTTCTCGTCGAGGTTGCCGGTCGGCTCGTCGCCGAGCACGCAGGCGGGCCGCGTCACGAGCGCGCGCGCGACCGCGCAGCGCTGGCGCTCGCCGCCCGAGAGCTCGCCCGGCTTGTGCTCGAGCCGCGCTGCAAGACCGACGCGTTCGAGCAGCTGGCGCGCTTCGGCCTTCGCGGCGCCGATCGCGGTGCCGCGGATCAGCAGCGGCATGCAGACGTTCTCGAGCGCCGTGAATTCGGGCAGGAGATGATGGAACTGGTAGACGAAACCGAGCGAGCGGTTGCGCAGCTCGCCGCGCGCGCGATCCGACAGCTTCGACATCGTCTTGCCGTCGACTTCGACATCGCCCGCGCTCGGCGCGTCGAGCCCGCCGAGGATGTGCAGCAGCGTGCTCTTGCCGGTGCCGGACGCGCCGATGATCGCGACGGTCTCGCCGCGGCGGACGTCGAGGTTCACCTCGCGCAGCACTTCGGTGCGCAGCTTGCCTTCCTGGTAGGTCTTCGCAACCTTGCTCGCGCGAAGCACGATCTCGCCGGCGGCCATCTTCGCGTCACTCATAGCGCAGCGCCGCCGCCGGCTCGGTGCGCGCGGCGCGCCACGCGGGATAGAGCGTCGCGAAGACGCAGAACGCGAACGCCGTCGCCGTGATCCAGCCGACGTCGCTCCAGTGCAGGTCGCTCGGGAGCTCGCTGATGTAGTAGACGTCGGGCGACAGGAACGTAACGTGGAACGTGTGCTCGATCCACTTGACGATGCCCTCGACGTTGAGCGCGAGCAGCACGCCGAACAGCACGCCCATCGCGATGCCGAGCGCACCGACGAGGATGCCCTGCACCATGAACGTGCCCATGACGCTGCCCGGCGTCTGGCCGAGCGTGCGCAGGATCGCGATGTCGGACTGCTTGTCGGTGACCAGCATGACCAGCGTCGAGACGAGATTGAACGCGGCGACGGCGACGATCAGCGACAGGATCAGGAACATCACCTTCTTCTCCATCGCGACGGCCTTGAAGAAGTTGTTGTGGCCCTGCATCCAGTCGCTGATGCGGTACATCTGGCCGAGCTCGTCGGCGAGCGTGCGGCCGACCGAGAACGCCTGGAACATGTCGTCGAGGCGCAGGCGGATGCCGGTCGGACCGTCGAGGCGGTACAGAGTCTCGGCATCCTGCATGTTCACGACGGCGAGGCCGGAGTCGTACTCCTGCATGCCCGCCTCGAAGATGCCGACGACCGTGAAGCGCTTGATGCGCGGCACCGCGCCGATCGGCGTCACGCTGAACTCGGGCGCGAACACCATGACGTGATCGCCGACGCGGAGCGCGCCGAGCATCATCGCGAGCTCCTTGCCGAGCACGATGTTGAACGAGCCCGGCGTGAGTTCGGCGAACTTGCCCTCGACCATGCGCTTGTCGATCTCGGAGACGTTCGGCTCGAGATCGGGCACGACGCCGCGGATCAGCGCGCCGGAATTGCGCTGGCCCTGCAGCATCGCCTCGCGCTCGACGTACGGCGCCGCGCCGAGCACGTGCGGGTTTTCCTTCGCGCGGTCGATCGCGGTCTGCCAGTCGCGCACGGTCTCGCCGACGCCGGAGATCGTCGCATGCGAGACCATGCCGAGAATGCGGTCCTTGAGCTCCTTGTCGAAGCCGTTCATGACCGAGATGACCGTGATGAGCGCGGTCACGCCGACCGCGATGCCGAGGATCGACACCAGCGAGATGAACGAGATGAAATGGTTGCGCCGCTTCGCCCGCGTGTAGCGCAAGCCGATGAAGACTTCGAGGGGTCTGAACATGCGGGCGACGGAATCCTTGGCGGGCGATCCGGGTCATGCCTGGACCGCGGACGGCGGCGAGAGTGCCGCAATCGCCGGGACCGGGCAAGCGAAGCCGGCTAGGCGCCTTGTGCGACTTCGGCGCGCGCGAGCAGCAGAACGAGGCGGCGGTGCGACTCGCGGTCGAGGTTGTCGGTGCCGAGCAGCGCGCGGAAGCGCCGCCGCCGGTCGAGTCGGAAATCGAGCACGAGCCACGGACCGATGCAGACGTGCGAGGCGAGATCGGCCGCGTGCTCGGCGCCGTGCGCATCGACCAGCGTCCAGCCGGCAGCGCGCCAGGCGACGCGTCGAAATCGCGAACGCGTGAACGCACGCAGCGCGCCGACGGCGAAGGCGATCGCTATGGTCGAACACAGGATGCACGCCGGGATCGGCACCGCGCTCAGCCACGGCGCGACGACCGCCGCAAGCGCGATCGCCGCCGTCGCGGCGACGATGCGGCGCGAGGGCGTGTAGTCAAACGCGATGCCTGGAGCGGATCTCATCGACGATGGGCGCGAATCGGGCGTCGTCCGGCACGCCGTGGCCGATCAGCCAGTCCCACAGATCGGGATCGGGCCGTTCCAGCATCGTCGCGAATGCGATGCGCTGCGCGCCATCGGATTTTTCGTAACGTTCGGTCAGCCACCAGCCGAGCAGCTGGTCGAGCTCGCGCGTGCCGCGGCGACAGCGCCAGCGCAGGCGGTTGATGTCGGGGGATTCCAGCATTGCGACGTCGTTCCCCCTCTCCCGCTTGCGGGAGAGGGCCGGGGTGAGGCGGGCTTGCGAAAAGCTTCCCTCACCCTACCCTCTCCCGCAAGCGGGAGAGGGAAAAGATCAGCCGCCCTGCCGCTCGACGATCAGCTTCTTGACCTCGGCGATCGCCTTCGCGGGATTGAGCCCCTTCGGGCACGTCCGCGCGCAGTTCATGATCGTGTGGCAGCGATACAGCTTGAACGGATCCTCGAGATCGTCGAGGCGCGTGCCGGTGTCCTCGTCGCGCGAGTCGACGATCCAGCGGTACGCCTGCAGCAGCACGGCGGGGCCGAGATACTTGTCGCTGTTCCACCAGTAGCTCGGGCACGACGTCGTGCAGCACGCGCAGAGGATGCACTCGTAAAGACCGTCGAGCTTGGCGCGGTCGTCCTTCGACTGCAGGCGCTCGCGATCGGGCGGCGGCGGCGTCTCGGTGCGGATCCACGGCTTGATCGACGCGTACTGCGCGTAGAAGTGCGTCAGGTCCGGCACGAGATCCTTGACCACATTCATGTGCGGCAGCGGATAGACCTTCACGTCGCCGGAGGGACAATCCTCGATCGCCTTCGTGCACGCGAGCGTGTTCGTGCCGTCGATGTTCATCGCGCACGAGCCGCAGATGCCCTCGCGGCACGAGCGGCGGAACGTCAGCGTCGAGTCGATCTCGTTCTTGATCTTGATAAGCGCGTCGAGAACCATCGGCCCGCAGGTCGCCATGTCGACGTCATAGGTGTCGACGCGCGGGTTCTCGCCGTCGTCCGGGCTCCAGCGGTAGATGCGGAACGTGCGGACGTTCTTCGCGTCGGATTTCGCCGGGAATTTCTTGCCGGGCTTGATCTTCGAGTTTTTCGGGAGAGTGAATTCCGCCACGTGATCTCGCTCCAGTTCCGTCATCCCAGACGAG
>DATFRS010000365.1:0-3178 GCA_035263065.1 Rhodanobacteraceae bacterium | reverse complement strand
TCGCCTCGGTGAATGCAAATAAGGCGTCGCGCCTAATCGAGCCGGTAATTCGGCGCTTCCTTCGTGATCGCCACGTCATGCACGTGCGACTCGCGCACGCCCGCCGACGTGATCCGCACGAAATGCGGCTTCTCGCGCATCTCGGCGACCGACGCGCAGCCGACGTAGCCCATCGCGGCGCGAAGGCCGCCCGCGAGCTGGTGCACGATGTTGCGGAGCGGCCCGCGATACGGCACGCGACCCTCGATGCCTTCCGGCACGAGCTTGTCGGCGTCGCCTTCGTTGTCCTGGAAATAGCGGTCCTTCGAACCGAGCTGCATCGCGCCGAGCGAGCCCATGCCGCGATAGCTCTTGTACGAGCGGCCCTGGTAGAGCTCGACTTCGCCGGGCGCTTCCTCGGTGCCGGCGAACATGCCGCCGATCATCACGCAGTCCGCGCCGGCCGCGAGCGCCTTGGCGATGTCGCCGGAATAGCGGATGCCGCCGTCGGCGATGAGGCCGATGTCGCTGTCCTTGAGCGCGTCGCGCACCATGCCGACCGCCGAGATCTGCGGCACGCCGACGCCGGCGACGACGCGGGTCGTGCAGATCGAGCCGGGACCGATGCCGACCTTGACCGCGTCGGCGCCCGCGTCGACGAGCGCCTTCGCCGCGTCGCCGGTGACGATGTTGCCGGCGATCAGCGCCATGTGCGCATAGGCCTTGCGCGCCCAGCCCACGCGCTCGATCACGCCTTCGGAATGACCGTGCGCGGTGTCGATGACGAGCACGTCGACGCCGGCATCGACCAGCGCCTCGATGCGCTGCTCGGTGTCGCCGCCGACGCCGACCGCCGCGCCGACGCGCAGGCGCTCGCGATCGTCCTTGCACGCGTTCGGGTTGTCGCGCGCCTTCTGGATGTCCTTGACGGTGATGAGGCCGCGCAGGCGAAACGCGTCGTCGACGACCAGCACCTTCTCGATGCGATGCTTGTGCAGGAGCGCGAGCACTTCGTCCTCGGCCGCGCCTTCCTTCACCGTCACGAGGCGCTCCTTGCGCGTCATGATGTTCTTGACCGGATCGTCGGGCTTCTTCTCGAAGCGCAGATCGCGGTTCGTCACGATGCCGACGAGCTGCTCGCCCTCGACGATCGGCACGCCCGAGATGTTGTGCCCGCGCGTGATCTGCATGACTTCGCGGATCGACGTCTGCGGACCGACCGTGATCGGATCGCGGATGACGCCGGCCTCGAATTTCTTGACCAGGCGCACTTCGGCGGCCTGCCGCTCGATCGACATGTTCTTGTGGATGATGCCGATGCCGCCCGACTGCGCCATCGTGATCGCGAGGCGCGCTTCGGTGACGGTGTCCATCGCCGCCGAGACGATCGGGAGATTGAGGCGGATCGTGCGGGTGAGGCGGGTGCCGAGGTCGACGTCGCGTGGCAGTACGTTGGAGTACGCGGGGACGAGCGAGACGTCGTCGAACGTGAGGGCTTCGGAGAGGATGCGCATGACCTATTCTACAGGCATCGGTATCGGCTCGCCAGCGTGATGTCCGGCGCGGACCGGTGGCGCCGGAACATGCGGCCACGCGCCGCAGGGATCAAGTAAAGGCGGCGCCGCGGCTCGCGTTTGTGGCTAGACTGCGCACCGATTCGCACTGCCGCTGCCGATGAACAACGGATCTCCGCGCCGCCAAGGCTGGTTCCCGACCCTCGCCCTCCTGCTGGCGCCCCTCCTCTTCATGGCCCTGTCGATCGTGCGCGCGTGGCGCAACGCGGCCGGCGCCGGCAACTACACCGGATGCCGCGACTGCTTCTGGCTGCCGACCTTCGGCCACGATGCATGGCTGTTCGCGATCCTGCTCGGCGCGCTCGCGCTGGCCCATGCGGTGCGCCGGCGCTGGCTCGCGATCGCGCTGCGCGTGTTCGCGAGCCTCATCCTCCTCGTCTTCGCGGCCGACATCGCGCTCGACTCGCTGCTGTCGAGCCGCCTGCACTTCGGCGACGTGTTGCGATTCGGGCGCCACGTCGACGCCGATCTCAGCGTCGTGCGCGCGGCGCTCGGCGCGGGCCGGCTCGCCTTCATCGTGCTCGTGCTTGCGGTCGTCGTCGGCCTTTGCGGGTCGGCGCGCCGCGACGCACGCATCGCGCGCGTCTTCTCGATCGCCGCGATCGGCGCACTCGCCTTTTCGGCCTTCGCGCTGTCGCGGCCCGTGCGATACGTCAACGAGATCTTCACCTGGAATTTCGTCGAGACGAATCTCCCGCAGGGCCGCATGAGGACCTTCTCGGCTCCGTTCATCGCCGGGCAGCAGCGGCGCGTCGACGCTTTGCCGAAGACCTGCGCGAAGTCCGACGACTTCGGCGGCAACGTGATCGTGCTGCTCGTCGAATCGTTGTCGGCGTGGCACAGCAAGCTGCTCGGCAGCTCGAACGACTGGACGCCGCAGCTCGATGCGATCGCCCAGCAGAACCACTACTTCACGCACTTCTACGCGAACGGTTTCACGACGAGCACGGCGGAGATCGCCGTGCTCGCCGCACAGCCGCCGCTCGCACCTGCGGGGAAGTTGCTGATCGGCTTCGACGACTACGCCGATACCCGCGGCACGCTGCCCGACGTCGCGCATCGGTCGGGTCGCGAGGCCGCCTTCTTCACGACCGGCGACGTCTCGTTCCTCGATCTCGGCACCTGGCTGCATCGGCTCGGCTTCGACGTCGTCGGCAGCAGCGCCGATCCGTTCTACAAGGGCATGCGGCGCTGGCAGTTCGGCGCGGCCGAGGATGCCGCGCTCTACGACCGCGTGCTCGACTGGATCGACACGCGCGACGCCGCGCGGCCGTTCGTCGCGACGATGCTGACGGTCAGCACGCATCCGCCGTACGTCGATCCGCGGACCGGGAAGATCGACCCCGAGAACGCGTTCAAGTACGTCGACGCGCAAATCGCGCGCTTCTACCGCGAGCTCGACCAGCGCGGCTTCTTCGATCACGGCGTGCTGATCGTGCTCGGCGATCACCGCACGATGACGCCGCTGCACGAAGAGGAATATCGCCGATACGGCGAACGGGCATTCGCGCGCATACCGCTGATCGTCGCGGGCGCGGTCGACATGCCTGCCGTCGTCGACGCGCCGTTCCAGCAGACCGATGTCGTCCCGTCGATCGCCGATCTTGCCGGGCTCGAATCGTGCA
>DATFRS010000364.1:0-4308 GCA_035263065.1 Rhodanobacteraceae bacterium | reverse complement strand
AGCGCATGAGCACGGCGGAGCTGACGATCGCGGTCGATGCGTCGCGCAGCGTTTCGGCGCTGCTTCGCGCGCCCGCGGATGCGCGTGCGTGCTACGTGCTCGCGCACGGCGCCGGCGCGGGCATGCGCCATCCGTTCATGGTCGCGATCGCCGACGCGCTCGCGGCGCGCGGCATCGCGACGCTGCGCTACCAGTTTCCGCACATGGAGAAAGGGTCGAAACGGCCCGACGGGCCCGCGGTCGCGCACGCGGCCGTGCGCGCCGCGGTCGCCGAAGCGACTCGACGGTTTCCGAAGTTGCCGCTCGTCGCCGGCGGCAAGTCGTTCGGCGGCCGCATGACCTCGCAGGCGCAGGCGGCGCACGCGATGGACGGCGTACGGGGCCTCGTCTTCCTCGGCTTTCCGCTGCATCCGGCCGGCAAGCCGTCGGACGAGCGTGGCGCGCATCTCGCCGACGTGCACGTCCCGATGCTGTTCCTGCAGGGCACGCGCGACGATCTCGCGACGCTCTCGCTGCTCGAACCGCTCGTCGCGCGCCTCGGTGCCGGGGCGACGCTGCGCCTCTTCGACGACGCCGACCATTCGTTCCACGTCCCGGCGAAGTCGGGGCGCAAGGACGCCGACGTGCTCGCGGCGCTCGCCGATACGATCGCCGCCTGGCTCGACGCCGCGGTCCTGTAGCGCATTCCCAGGGCGGGTCCTGCCGATCCGCATCGCCGATGTCGGGATGCGCGACGACTTGTCGTAATACCGCTTTGTGGCGCAACCGGCCACACAGGAACGACAACCCAACCTCATCGGCATCCCAGGGAGGAGCCTCCATGAACCTTCGCAACGCCAGCCTTTTCGGCGGCGTCGTCGCTCTCGGCATGGCCGCAGCGACGCCGGCCTTCGCCGACAACAACAACAGCAACTGCTATGGCCTTCGCTATTCGAACCTCAAGGACGCGCTCGACCAGGCGGTCGAGGACGAAACCAGCGGCCTCAATCTGCAGATGTGGGCGACGCTCGTGAACCGCGACGGCATCGTCTGCGCGGTCGCGTTCTCGGGCGTGGACCGCGGCGCGCAGTGGCCCGGCAGCCGCGTCATTTCGGCGCAGAAAGCCAACACCGGCAATGCCTTCAGCCTCGACGCCTCGTCGGCGATCGGCCATGACTCGGGCGCCCCGACGGGTCTGGCGCTTTCGAGCGCGAACCTCTATTCGCCGGTGCAGCCGGGCGGCAGCCTGTTCGGCCTGCAGGAAAGCAATCCGGTCGATCCCGCGGTGGCTTACCACGGCCCCGCCAGCAACTTCGGGCGGCAGAACGATCCGATGGTCGGCGACCGCATCGGCGGCATCAACGTGTTCGGCGGCGGCCTGCCCCTGTATGCAGTCGGACAGCACATCATCGGCGGCCTCGGCGTCAGCGGCGATACGTCGTGCGCGGACCATCGCATCGCCTGGCGCGTGCGCAACAACCTCGCGCTCGATCACATGCTCGGCGTCGGCGGCGTCAGCGGCGATCCGGACCGGCCGGACAACATCATCTATCTCGGCCCGGGCGAGGCGCCCAACGGGTTCAAGCATCCGGACTGCGGCGGCGGCGACGATCCGTCCGATCTGCCCGCGGTGCAGAACTGAGCCACGGAGCCCGGCACGCGCCGGGCTCCCTTTTTTCCACGGCAGCCTGACGCGAGGCGTATCCTTGCCGCGCACACGGGCGGGGGACGAGCCATGTCGCTGGCAGAGGGCATGAGCGATCTTTACGAGATCTTCGAGCGCGCGCTCGCCGAGCCGGTCGAGCGTCGTTCGGCCTATCTCGCGTCCGCGTGCGCCGGACGGCGCGAGCTGCGCGATCGCATCGAGCATCTCCTGGTCCTCGGCGCGGTCGACGGCTTCCTCGACCGGCCGCCGCTGCCGCCGCCGATGCCCGAGCGCGATCGCGACGATCCCTACGCGCCGGGCCAGCGCATCGGCGCGTACCGGCTGCAGCGCCGGCTCGGTGCGGGCGGCATGGCCGAAGTGTGGCTCGCCGAGCGCACCGAAGGCGGTTTCAGGCAGCGCGCCGCGGTCAAGATCATCCGCGAGATGCACGGCTCGCACGCCGAGCATTTCGCGATGGAGCGCGGCATCCTCGCCTCGCTGCTGCATCCCGGCATCGCGCGGCTCTACGACGGCGGCGTCGGTTCCGACGGCTCGGCGTACATGATCATGGAGTACGTCGAGGGCGAGCACCTCGTCGCGTACTGCGATGCGCGCAAGCTCGGCCTCAACGAGCGACTCGGGCTGTTCCTGCAGATCTGCGACGCCGTCGCCTACGCGCACACGCAGCTCGTCGTGCATCGCGATCTGAAGCCCGCGAACATCCTCGTCACGACCGAAGGCACGGTGAAGCTCCTCGACTTCGGCATCGCCAAGGTGCTCAGCACCGAGCGCGCGCGCGACGTCACGCGCACCGTGCACATGTCGCCGGCGTACGCGGCGCCCGAGCAGCTCGCCGGCGGCTACGTCGGCACGTCGACCGACGTCTTCGCGCTCGGCGTGATCCTCTACGAGCTCCTCGCCGGCGCGCTGCCGTGGAGCGGCGACGCCTCGCCGCTCTCGACGGCCGTGAAGCGCCTGCTCGACGCGCGCGCGCCGCCGCCGAGCCGCGCGGCGCGGCCGCATTCGCCGGTGCCGGCGCGCGCGATCGAAGGCGATCTCGACGCGATCGTCGGCGTCGCGCTGCGCCGCGATCCGCCGGCGCGCTATCCCGATGCGCGCGTGCTCGCCGACGAGGTCCGCCGTCATCTGGATCACAAGCCGGTGCAGGCGCGGATCGGCGCGAAGGCCTACGTCTTGCGCCGCTTCCTGCGCCGGCACTGGATCGGACTCTCGGCGGCGGCGGGTCTCTTCGTCGCGATGGCGATCGCGATCGTCGCGGTCACCTGGCAGGCGCGCGAGGCCGCGATGCAGGCGCAGCGCGCCGAGGTCGTGCAGTCGTTCATGGTCGATCTCTTCCGCACCAACACGAACCAGCAGCGCGATCCGGTCAAGGCGCGGCTGACGACGGCGCGCGAGCTGCTCGACATGGGCGTGCGCCGCGTCGACAGCGGGCTCGCCGGCGCGCCGGCCGATCGGCTCGCGTTGCTGCGCGTCTTCGCGGATCTCTATCGCGAGCTCGGCCTGCGTCCCGAGCAGATCCGGCTGCGTCGAGAAGCCGTCGGCCTCAGCCGCGCGGTCCACGGCGACGAATCGGCCGAGGTCGCCGGCGATCTCGTCGAGTTCGCGCAGAGCGCGCTCGACGCCGATGCGATCGGCGAGGCCGCGACGGCGATCGCCGAGGCGAAGGCGATCCTCGATGCCGGGGGCGACACGACGTCGATGCTGCGCGGAAAGCTGCTGCTGGCGAGCGCAGAGGAACGCCAGCGCTCCGACCTTCCCGCCGCGCGCAAGGCCGCGCTGGATGCCGTGCACGTCTTCAGCGGCCACAAGGCATCGGGCGACCTCGCCGAGGCGCACTACCGGGTCGGGCTCACGGCCTCCTACAGCGACGAGCCCCGCGATGCGATCGCGCCGCTCAAGCGCGCGATCGACATCTCGGCAAAGGTCGACGGCGTGCCGAATCCGAAGCTCGTCGTCTATTACTACCAGCTCGCCGAGAGCGAGGACGGCGCGCTCGACTACGACGCCGCCGAGTGGGCCGCGCGCGAGTCGGTGCGGCAGTCCGTCGTCGTGAACGGCGAGGACCACGTCGACACGCTGCAGTCGCGCGTGCTGCTCGGCGAGGTGCTGATCGACGCGGGGCGGATCGGCGACGGCCTCGGCATGATCCAGCAGGCGAAGCCGCAGATGCTGCGCCTGGTCGCGCGCGACGACGCGCTGCACCGGCCGCCGACGCTGCGTGCGAGCGGGCTCGCGCTGCTCGGCGCCGGCGATCCGGCGGCCGCGCTCGCCGACCTGTCGGCATCGATCGAGACGACGCGAAAGCCCGCGGCGCCACGCCTCGTCGTCGCCTTGACGATGGAGGACATCGCCAACGCACTCATCGAGCTCGATCGCCGCGACGAGGCGCTGCAGAATCTCGACGACGCGCTCGCGATCCGCGACAGGATCGGCCGGCCCACGCGCATGCGCAACACGCCGCTGCGCATCCGCGCGGCGCTCGACGAGGGTCGCGTCGACGAGGCGCGAAGCCTGTTCGCGGGCCTCGATGCTCCCGTCGGTGCGTCGCGGAAGGACCAGGTCGCCGGCATCGAGCGCGCGCTCCTCGAAGCGGACATCGCGCTCGCCGCGGGCGACGTCGCGGGAGCCGCGTCACGGGCGGCGCAGGCGGTGGCCGACGCGCG
>DATFRS010000363.1:0-7238 GCA_035263065.1 Rhodanobacteraceae bacterium | reverse complement strand
CTGACCGGCGTGACCCCGAACGATCCGCTCGACGCCGACGACGGCGCGAACTCGCTGCAGAACTTCCCCGAGATCACGCAGGTGACGTACACGGCGACGGAAACGCATTTCCGCGGCCGCCTCGAGTCCGCGCCGGACGATCTCTACCGCATCGATTTCTACACGGTGGCATCGTGCGACCCGAGCGGGCACGGCGGTGCATCGACGTATCTCGATCTCGCCCTTGCGGTGACCGATCTTTCCGGCCACGCGGACTTCGAGTACGTGGCGCCGTCGATCCTCGATGCCGGCTACGTGACCGCGACGGCGAGCCGCGGCGAGGACCTCGCGACGTCGGAGTTCTCGACGTGCGTCGTCCTCGGCGACGAGCTCTTCGCCGACGGCTTCGACGGAGCCTGACGCGCTAGATCGTGCCGAGGAACTCGCGCGTCGCGGCGCCGATCTGCGCGTCTTCGAGCGCCATGCGCACGGTCGCGCGCACGAGGCCGAGCTTGTTGCCGCAGTCGAAGCGCGTGCCGGCAAATCGATAAGCGAGCACGGGATGCTCGGAAAGCAGCGTCTCGATCGCATCGGTGAGCTGGATCTCGCCGCCGGTGCCGGGCGTGGTTTTCTCGAGCAATTCGAAGATGCGCCCGGGCAGCACGTAGCGGCCGACGATCGCGAGATTCGACGGCGCCACCGCAGGCTGCGGCTTCTCGACGACGAGCTTGATCTTCGCGGCGCGGTCGGACACGGGCGTCGCGTCGACGATGCCGTACTTGTTGGTTTCCTCGCGCGGCACTTCCTCGACGGCGATGACGCCGGCGTTCTCCTTCGCGCAGAGCTCGGCCATCTGCCGGAGCGCGCCGGGGCCGCTGCCGGTCCAGATGAGATCGTCCGGCAGGATCACGCCGAACGGCTCGTCGCCGACCACAGGTTTCGCGCACAGCACCGCGTGGCCGAGGCCGAGCGCTTCGGGCTGCGTGACGAACACGCAGCGCACGTTGCGCGGCAGCGTGCCCTGCACCATCGCGAGGAGCTCGGTCTTGCCGGCGCCCGCGAGCTTCGACTCGAGCTCGTAGGCCTTGTCGAAATAGTCGGCGATCGCGTGCTTGTAGCGGTTGGTGACGAAGACCAGCGTGTCGGCGCCGGCATCGACGGCTTCGTCGACCGCGTACTGGATCAGCGGGCGATCGAGCACCGGCAGCATCTCCTTCGCGACGACCTTCGTCGCCGGCAGGAAGCGCGTGCCGAGACCGGCGACGGGGAAGACGACCTTGCGCAAACGTTTCTGCATTCTTTCTCTCTTCAGGCGGAACGCGAGCCGATCGGAATGACTTCCGCGGCGGCGCCGCGTTCGTGGGCGGCGAATTCGGGCAGCAGGCGATCGAGCACGGTGCGCAGCGTGGCCTCGTCGAAGTCGCGCACGGCGACGGCGGCCTGCCGGAGCTGCGCGGTCAGGAGGCTCCACGACATGCTGCGCGGCTGCGCGAGGAAGATCTTCGCGTGCGTCGTGTCGCTGTAGTTCTCGTGCGGGTGGAACAGCTCCTCGAAGAGCTTCTCGCCGGGGCGAAGGCCCGTGTAGATGATCGGGATGTCGCCTTCCGACGACTTGCCGGCGAGGCGGATCATCTGCTCGGCGAGGTCGCGGATGCGCACGGGCTCGCCCATGTCGAGCGCGAACACCTCGCCGCCGTTGCCGAGCACGGCCGCCTGCAGGATCAGCTGGCAGGCTTCCGGGATCGTCATGAAGTAGCGCGTGATCTCGGGATGCGTGACGGTGACCGGGCCGCCGGCACGAATCTGGTCGCGGAAGCGCGGCACGACCGAGCCCGCCGAATCGAGCACGTTGCCGAACCGGACCGTGATGAAACGCGTGCGCGACTGGCTCGCGAAGTTCTGGCAGAAGAGCTCGGCGACGCGCTTGCACGCGCCCATCACGCTGGTCGGATTGACGGCCTTGTCGGTCGAGATCAGCACGAAGCTGCCCGCGCCGTGGCGGTCGGCCGCTTCGGCGACGACTTCGGTGCCGATGACGTTGTTGCGGAACGCTTCGCGCAGCTGGCCCTGCAGCAGCGGCACGTGCTTGTACGCCGCGGCGTGGAACACGATTTCGGGCCGCGTCGAGGCGAACACGCGCTCGCACGCCGCCGCATCGGTGCAGTCGCCGAGCCGCGCATTGAACAGCAGATCGGGATGCGCGCCGCGCAGCTCCTGCTCGATCACGTAGAGGTTGTATTCGGACATGTCGAAAACGGTCAGCGACTCGGCGCCGAGGCGCGCGATCTGCCGGCACAGCTCCGACCCGATCGAGCCGCCGCCGCCGGTCACGAGCACGCGCTTGCCGGCGAGTTGCGTGCGGATCGCGGTCCAGTCGAGCTGCACGGGATCGCGGCCGAGCAGATCCTCGATCGCGACTTCCTTGAGCTCGTTGAAGCTCGCGCGGCCGGCGACGACGTCCTCGAGGCGCGGCACCGTACGGAACGGCAGGTTGCACGCTTCGCACAGATCGACGGCACGGCGCATCTGCGCCTTGTTCGATGCCGGCATCGCGATGACGACCATTTCCGCCGCCGTTTCGCGAGCGAGCGTCGGCAATTGCTCGAGCGTGCCGAGCACCGGCACGCCGTGCACGCGCGAGCCGCGCAGCGACGGGTTGTCGTCGAGGAAGCCGACCGCCGTGTAGCGGTTCTCGCGGCGCAGATCGCGCACGAGCGCCTCGCCCGCCTTGCCCGCCCCGAGCACGAGCACGCGCTGGCTCGGTGCGCGCGTCGAGAAATCGAGGCGGCTGTCCTTCCAGTAGCGATAGAGCAGGCGCGGCGCGCCGAGCAGCACGGCGAGCACGAGCGGATAGACCGTCAGCACCGTGCGCGGCACCGTGCCGAGGCGGTTGTAGAGGAACAGCGTGATCGCGATCGCGAGCGCGCCGAGCACGGCGGCCTTCGCGATGTTCCAGAGATCGGGCAGGCTCGCGAAGCGCCACAGGCCCTTGTAGAGGCCGGTCCACCAGAAGATCACGCCCTGTGCCGCGAGCACGAACCACACTTCGGGACCGAACAGCGCGACCGGCGGCGGATTGGGCTCGAACGACCAGCGCAGCATGCTGACCGCGATCCACGCGACCCACACCATCAGCATGTCGTGCAGGACGACCGCGAGGCGCGGATGGATCCGCGCGAAGAGGTTACGCAGCGGCATGAGCGCTCCGCGCGAGGCACCAGCGCTTGCCGGCGAGCCAGACGGCGATGCCGAGCGCATACACGCCGGCGGCCGCGCCGAAGCCGGGGGTGAACGTGGGGGGCGCGTACGGCATCGGCGGTTCCGGCTGGTTGATCCACGCTACGACCGGCGCGACGATCACGAGGTTCCATCCTGTGTAGAGCGCGACGACGCCTCCGTGGCTGAAGCCCGAGCGGACCAGCCACTGGTACAGATGTTCGCGGTGCGCACTATACCAACGCCGGCCACGCAGCATGCGCGAGACGAGCGTGCAGGTCGCGTCGGTGACGAAGGCCGAGCAGAGGATGACGCCGCTCATGAGCGAGGTCGCCTGCCCGCTCATCTGCCAGAGCACCGCGACCGCGACGAGGAGCCCGAGCACGCCGCTGCCGACGTCGCCCATGAAGATGCGTGCGCGCGGGAAATTGAACGGCAGGAAGCCGAGCGTCGCGGCGGCGAAGACGCCGACCTGGCCCGTGTGCGGCTCGCCCGCGCGAAGGCACAGCACCATCAGCGCGAGGAACACGAAGATCGCCTGCGCCGACAGGATGCCGTCGATGCCGTCCATGAAGTTGTGCAGGTTGACGAACCAGACGATCGCGAGCGCGAGGAGCGCGACGCCGGGCCAGAGGATCGCGACCGGAATCTCGAAGCGCTGCTCCACGATCGTCGGGAACAGGATCATCGGCACGACGACCGGCAGCAGGAACACGAGCGCCGCGACGCAATGCGCGGCGAAGCGCACGCGCGCCGGGAGGCCGCGATGGTCGTCGATCCAGCCGACCGCGGCGACGATCGCGACGGCGCCGAGCAAGGCCGGCGCCGCGACGCGCGATGGCGCGGACAGGAACAACGCGGGGATGCAGGCGCAGAGGACGACCGCGATCACGATGCCGATGCCGCCGCCGCGCGGCGTCGGCGACGCATGCGATCGGCGCATGCCGGGCTCGTCGATGAGGCGCCTGCGTTGCGCATAACCGATCGCGAGCCAGGTCACCAGCGCCGACAACGCGAACGCCGCCAGCATCGCCGGAATCCACGCGGATGGCGCGACGCCGATCGGCTGCATGAGGCTACTCGCCGACGACGCCGTGAATCGGGCGGACCGAGCCCCAGCTCTTGCAGCTCGGGCACTGCCAGTGGTGCGCCTTCGCGCCGAAGCCGCACTTGTTGCAGCGGTACATCGCCTGCCCTTCGACGAGCTTGCGCGTCAGGTCGCGCAGGATCAGGAAATTGTCGCGCGCCTCGCCGCTCGCGGTGTGCAGGTTCACGTCGATCAGCGCCATCAGCGCGCGCACCGACGGACGCTGGCGCAGCGCGCGATTGAGGAACGCGACCGCCGCGTCCTCGCCTTGCGTGCGCGTGTAGAGGCGCGCGAGCGCGAGCACGGGCGAGACGCCCTGGTACGTTTCGGTGATGTTGAGGAGGAATTCCTCGGCACGGGCCATCTGCTGCGCGCGGGCGTAGCAGTCGAGCAGCGGCGAGAGGATTTCCGGCACGTAGTCGACGTCCTGCTCGGCGACCTGCTCGAACGCGGCGATCGCGCGGTCGAGATGGCCGTCGGCGGCCTCGACGTGGCCTTTGATCATGCTGGCGCGCACGCAGTCGGCTTCGGCGGCGTAAGCCTCGCCGATGTGCTCGCGTGCTTCGGCGAGCGCACCGCGCGCCCGCGCCTGCTCGGCGAGCTCGCAATAGAACTGCGCGATGACGGCGCCCTGCGATTCGCCGGTCGCCTGCTGCAGCCGGCGCGCGTGGTCGATCGCCTTGTCCCAGTCGCGCTCGTGCTGGTAGATCGCGATGAGGTGCTTCAGCGCCGAGGGCGCCTGCGCGTTCATCGCGACGAGATCGCTGAACAGCGTTTCCGCGCGGTCGAGGAGGCCGGCGCGCATGTAGTCCTCGCCGAGCTCGAGCAGCGCGACGGTCTTCTCGTCCTCGCTGAGGTTGGGGCGCGCGATGAGGTGCTGGTGCACGCGGATCGCGCGATCGACCTCGCCGCGGCGGCGGAACAGGTTGCCGAGCGCGAGGTGCGTCTCGACCGTGTCGCGGTTGATCTCGGCGAGCTTCAGGAACACCTCGATCGCCTTGTCCTGCTGCTCGTTGAGGAGGTAATTGAGGCCGCGGAAGTAGTTCGTCGAGAGCTCGCTCACGCGCGCGCCGGACGTGCGCTCGCTGCCGCGCCGGCCGAGCACCCAACCCGACAACGCCGCGACCGGCAGCAGGAGGAACAGAAGCGCGAGCTCGCTCATGCGTCGCTCGGCGGTTGCGGCTCCGCCCTCGCCTCGCGCAGCTGCTTCTTGGTCTCGCGAAGCTCGCGATGGATGCGCGGCCGCGGCGCGATCCACGCGACGAGCCCGCCGAGCAGCCAGCCGAGCACGACGGCGGCAATCAGCACGGCACCCTTGGGCACGCTCGGCTGGAAGAAATAGAAATCGATCGTGATGCGCTCGGCGTTCAGCGCACCGAACACGGCGCCGAAGACGACGAACAGGATGACGACGATGATGAGGGCGAGGCGCATGCGTGCGGTCGAGGGTCCGTCGTGAACGTCACTCTGCGGCGGAGCGGCGTCGCCACCCTATCATGACCGCGGCGGATGACCGGCGGAAGCCGGCCTGGCGCGCGTCGGAACGCGCGACGTTGTTCAGGCGTCGCCGGAGTCGGCGCCGTCGTTGACGCGCTCGCGGAGTTCCTTGCCGGGCTTGAAGTGCGGCACGTGCTTGCCGGGCAGCGCGACCGCGTCGCCGGTCTTCGGATTGCGGCCCATGCGCGGCGGCCGGTAGTGCAGCGAGAAGCTGCCGAAACCGCGGATCTCGATGCGCTCGCCCATCGACAGCGCCTGGCTCATCTGCTCGAGCAGGCTCTTGACCGCGAGCTCGACGTCGTTCGCAGCCAGATGCTTCTGACGCTCCGCGAGGGCTTCGATCAGCTCCGACTTGGTCATTGAGGTATCAGTTTGAGTGTCGTGGTCGGACATGCGCATCGCTTCGTGTGGCATTACTCCACCGAAACGGGCGCGCGGCGGTTGGCCGCGCGCCCGGTCGTGCTTCAGCGGTTGAGCTGCTCCTTGAGCAGCGCGCCGAGCTTGGTCGTGCCGCCCGAAGCGCTCTGGTACTCCTCGAGCGCCTGCGCAAGCTCGTCCTCGTCCTTGGCGCGGATCGAGAGCTGCAGGCTCCGACCCTTGCGATCCATGCCGATGAACTTCGCTTCGACCTTGTCGCCGACCTTGAGATGCTGGGTGGCGTCCTCGACGCGTTCCTTCGCGATGTCGTTGGCACGGAGGTAACCCTCCACGCCCTCGCCGAGGTCGATCGTCGCACCCTTGGCATCGACCTCGCGGACGGTGCCGTTGAGGATGCTGCCTTTCGGATGCGCGGCCATGAACTGGCCGAACGGATCCTGCTCGAGCTGCTTGATGCCGAGCGAGATGCGCTCGCGCTCCGGATCGACCGCGAGCACGACGGCTTCGATCTCGTCGCCCTTCTTGAAGTTGCGGACGAGGTCCTCGCCGGTCGTCTGCCACGAAATGTCGGACAGATGAACGAGACCGTCGATGCCGCCGTCGAGGCCGACGAACACGCCGAAGTCGGTGATCGACTTGTTCGTGCCGGTGACCTTGTCGCCCTTCTTGTGGATCGCGGCGAACGCTTCCCACGGATTGGCGCGCGTCTGCTTCATGCCGAGCGAGATGCGGCGGCGCTCTTCGTCGACGTCGAGCACCATGACCTCGACCTCGTCGCCGACCTGCACGACCTTGGCCGGATTGACGTTCTTGTTGGTCCAGTCCATTTCCGAAACGTGGACGAGGCCTTCGACGCCGGGCTCGAGCTCGACGAAGCAGCCATAGTCGGTGACGTTCGAAACCTTGCCGAACAGGCGCGTGCCGGTCGGATAGCGGCGCGCGATCTGCACCCACGGATCCTCGCCGAGCTGCTTGAGACCCAGTGAAACGCGGTTGCGCTCGCGGTCGAACTTGAGCACGCGCACTTCGAGCTCGTCGCCGACGTTGACGACCTCGCTCGGATGACGCACGCGCTTCCACG
>DATFRS010000362.1:0-6557 GCA_035263065.1 Rhodanobacteraceae bacterium | reverse complement strand
CTCGATCTCTCGGTCGATCCGCCGCTCGCGATCCCGAACGCGGACGTGACGTTCACGATCGGCGCCGCGTCATGCATCGGCACGACGAACGCGAGCGGCGTCGCGAGCTGCAACGTCGCGCTCGGTGCGCCGGGTGTCGCGACGCTGACCGCGAGCTTCGCCGGCACGACGGCGTTGCTGCCGGCGACCGACACGCTCGCATTCCATGTGCTCGACGACCGGATCTTCGCCGACGGCTTCGACGGCGACTGACGCTCAGGCCGGCACCGCGGCGCGCCGTTTCGTGCGCTGCGGCGCCGGGAATGCGTTGCGCGCAGGCTCGCGCGTGCCGGCCGCGTCCGGGTCGTAACCCGGCAGCAGTGCGACCTGCGCGCGGAACGCGGCGTCGTGCAGCACGGAATCGAACTGCTGCATCGCGGGCTCGGCGAGGAAGTCGTTGCGGCAGAGGAAGAAGTAGCGCTCGGTGACGAGCGGCACGAAGTCGAGCCCGAAGCGCCGCGCCGGTACCTCGAGGCCGAAGCCCGCGTCGGCCATGCCGCTGCCGACGTACGCGGCGACCGCGGCGTGCGTGTATTCGAGGATCTCGTAGCCTTCGATCGAGCGCACGTCGACCTTCGCGTGCTGCAGCAGCGCGTCGAGCAGGAGCCGCGTGCCGGAGCCCGCCTGGCGATTGACGAAGCGCACGCCGCGCCGCGCGAGATCGGCGACGCCGCGAATCTGCTTCGGATTGCCCGGCGCGACGGCGAGCCCCTGGCGGCGCGTCGCGAGGTGGATCAGCGTCCAGTCGTTCTGGATGCGCGGCGCGTAGTGCGCGGCGATCTCGCCTTCGAGCTCGCCGATCGGAAGATGCAGGCCGACGACGTCGCACTGCCGATCGATGAACGCCGTCAGCGCTTCATCGGAATCGCGATACTTGAGATCGATCGGGATCTGCCGGCCGGCGAGGAACTGGCGCAGCGTCTCGACGGCGAAGCCGTGCGTCGCGTGCACGCGCAGCACCGGCTGGATGACCGAGAGCGCGCGCTCGATTTCCGATTCGACTTCGGACGCGAGGCTGTCGAGCAAAGGCGTCAGGCGCGCCGCGATGCGCTGGTCGGCCCAGGCGAGGCGCTCGCCGAGCGGCGTCAGCTTGGCGCCGCGGCCGCGCTGGCTCGCGACCAGCGGATGGCCGAACGCGCGTTCACCATCGCGCAACAATCCCCACGCATACCGGTAGGTCAGCCCGGCCGTGCGGCAGGCGGCGGCGAGCGTGCCGGTCTGCTGGATGCCGACGAGAAGGGCGGTCAGGCGCGGAACGAGCGGCGTTCCGTCCTGCCGGCGCAGCTGCCAATGGGCGTCGATCGCGACCTTGAACATCCGATGATTTCTGACCGTTGATAGAAATGCTGTTGAAAGCCTATTGTCGACATCGGGAACGTGGTGCAGAGTCCACAGAAAGCCGAAGTTAGCCGACGTCCAATAGGCTCTATATAGCCTATATGCACGGTCATCTGCAAGGGGTCATTCCCGAAACGATGACCCGTTACGCGAAGATCGGCGACGGCGCGCTTCCAGGACGACCCATGCCCCCCAAAGTCGCTCATGAACCGAAGCCGATCGCGCCGGATCTGCCCGAGGCGACGGCGACGCGCGTGCGCGAAGTCATCGACGCGCGGCGGCATCTCCCGGGCGCGCTCCTGCCCGTGCTGCACGGCATCCAGGATGCGCTCGGCTACGTGCCCGAGGACGCCGTGCCGCTGATCGCGCACGAGCTCAACCTCTCGCGCGCCGAAGTGCACGGCGTGATCAGCTTCTACCACCACTTCCGCACGCACGAGCCCGGGCGTCATGTCGTGCGCCTGTGCCGCGCGGAGGCGTGTCAGGCGCTCGGCGCGCGCGCTCTCGAAGCGCATGCGAAGAAAACGCTCGGGGTCGACTTCCACCAGACGACGAAGGACGGCGCGATCACGCTCGAAGCGGTGTACTGCCTCGGCAATTGCGGCTGCGGCCCGTCGGTGCTCGTCGATCCGGACGGGTTGCATGCGCGCGTGACGCCGGCATCGTTCGACGCGCTGGTCGCAAGCCTGCGCGAGGCGGCGAAATGACGACGCGCATCTTCGTCTCCCGCGACGCGACGGCGCTCGCGCACGGCGCCGAAGCGGTCGCCCGTGCGATCGGGAACGAAGCGAAGCGACGCGGCGTCGACGCCACCGTCGTGCGCAACGGCTCGCGCGGCATGTTCTGGCTCGAGCCGCTGGTCGAGATCGAGACGCCGGCGGGACGCGTCGGCTACGGCCCGATCACGGTCGCCGACGTGCCGGCGTTGTTCGACGCCGGGTTCGAGCGCGGCCACGTGCACGGCCTGCGCGTCGGTCCGGTCGAGATGATTCCGTTCTTCGAGCGGCAGGAGCGGCTCACGTTCGCGCGCGTCGGCATCACCGATCCGCTGAGCGTCGAGGATTATCGCGAGCATCACGGCTATCGCGGGCTCGAGAATGCGCTCGCGATGTCCGGCGAGGACATCGTCAAGGCGCTGACCGACTCCGGCCTGCGCGGCCGCGGCGGCGCGGCGTTTCCGGCCGGCATCAAGTGGAAGACCGTGCTCGGCACGCCGTCGCCGCAGAAGTACATCGTCTGCAACGCGGACGAAGGCGACTCGGGCACGTTCTCCGATCGCATGCTGATGGAAGGCGATCCGCTCTGCCTTGTCGAAGGCATGACGATCGCCGGCCTCGCCGTCGGCGCGACGCAGGGCTACATTTATCTGCGCAGCGAATATCCGCACGCGTATCGCGCGCTGAACGCGGCGATCGCGAACGCGTACGCGGCCGGCTATCTCGGCGCGGACATCCGCGGCAGCGGGCGGCGCTTCGATCTCGAAGTCCGGCTCGGCGCCGGCGCCTACATCTGCGGCGAGGAAACCTCGCTGCTCGATTCGCTCGAAGGCAAGCGCGGCCAGGTGCGCTTCAAGCCGCCGCTGCCGGCGATCAAGGGCCTGTTCGGTCAGCCGACCGTGATCAACAACGTGATCACGCTCGCTTCGGTGCCGATCATCCTCGACCGCGGCGCGGAGTACTACAAGGACTACGGCGTCGGCCGCTCGCGCGGCACGCTGCCGCTGCAGCTCGCCGGGAACCTCAAGAACACGGGGCTGGTCGAAAAGGCGTTCGGCGTGACGCTGCGCGAGCTGCTTTACGACTACGGCGGCGGCTCGTACTCGGGTCGGCCGATCCGCGCGGTGCAGGTCGGCGGTCCTCTCGGTGCGTATCTGCCGGAATCGCAATTCGACACCGTCGTCGACTACGAAGCGTTCGCCGCGGTGGGCGCGATGCTCGGCCACGGCGGCATCGTCGCCTTCGACGACACGGTCGACATGCTCGAACAGGCGCGCTACGCGATGGAGTTCTGCTCGATCGAGTCCTGCGGCAAGTGCACGCCGTGCCGCATCGGCTTGACGCGCGGCGTCGAGGTTCTCGACCGCATCCGCGCCGGCATCGAGCGCGACAAGAACATCGTCGTCCTGAAGGATCTCTTCGAGACGATGCGCTTCGGCTCGCTGTGCGCGATGGGCGGCCTGACACCCGATCCTGTGCGCAGCGCGCTCGAGCATTTCCCGGAAGACTTCGAGGTGCGCGCATGAATGCGCGCGCCGCGAAAGGTAGAGCAGGAGTTTCGACATGCGTTCCATAGCTGAAGCCGACCTCGGCACGCCGAGGTCGCCCGCCACCGAGACAGTCGCGCTGACGATCGACGGCATCGACGTGCGCGTGCCGGCCGGCACCTCCGTGCTGCGCGCGGCGTCCGAAGCCGGCATCGCGATCCCGAAGCTCTGCGCGACGGAACTGCTCGACGCGTTCGGCTCGTGTCGCCTGTGCCTCGTGCAGATCGAAGGCATGAAGGGGTTTCCGGCCTCGTGCACGACGCCGGTCGCGGCGGGCATGAAGGTGACGACGCAGAGCGACAAGCTCGGGCAGCTGCGCCGCGGCGTCATGGAGCTTTATCTCTCCGATCATCCGCTCGCGGCGATCACCCGGCCCGACGGCGGGCGCACCGACATGGAGGAGATGGCGAAGCTCGTCGGCCTCGAGGAGGTGCGCTACGGATTCGACGGCGCGAACCACGTGCAGGCGAAGACATCGAGCGGCGAGGACAATGCGCTTTACACCCCGATCGACGATTCGAATCCGTACTTCCGCTTCGATCCCGCGCAGTGCATCGTCTGCTCGCGCTGCGTGCGCGCCTGCGACGAGCAGCAGGGCACGCTGGCGCTGACCGTGCAGGGTCGCGGCTTCGATTCGAAGATCGCCGCGAGCCAGGACGATGCGTTCATGGATTCGGAGTGCGTGTCGTGCGGCGCGTGCGTCGGTGCGTGCCCGACCGGCGCGCTCGTCGAGAAGACGCTGCTCGCGAAGGGGCCGCCGGAGACGAGCGTCGTCACGACCTGCGCCTACTGCGGCGTCGGCTGCTCGTTCCGCGCCGAGATGAAGGGCGAGGAGCTCGTACGCATGGTGCCGAACAAGGAAGGCCATGCGAACCACGGCCATTCGTGCGTGAAGGGCCGCTTCGCGGTCGGCTACGCGACGCATCCGGACCGCATCCTGAAGCCGATGATCCGCGCCAAGATCTCCGATCCCTGGCGCGAGGTGAGCTGGGAAGTCGCGATCAACCACGCGGCCGCCGAGTTCAGGCGCATCCAGGCGAAGTACGGCCGCGATTCGATCGGCGGCATCACGTCGTCGCGCTGCACGAACGAGGAGACGTATCTCGTGCAGAAGCTCGTGCGCGCGGGCTTCGGCAACAACAACGTCGACACGTGCGCGCGCGTGTGCCATTCGCCGACCGGCTACGGGCTCAAGAACACGCTCGGCGAATCGGCCGGGACGCAGAACTTCGATTCGGTCATGAAGGCCGACGTCATCATGGTCATGGGCGCGAACCCGACCGACGGGCATCCGGTGTTCGCATCCCAGATGAAGCGGCGCCTGCGCGAAGGCGCGAAGCTGATCGTCATCGACCCGCGCCGCATCGACCTCGTGCGGACGCCGCACATCCGGGCGGACTATCACCTCAAGCTCAAGCCCGGCACGAACGTCGCGATGATCACCTCGCTCGCGCACGTGGTCGTCACCGAGAACCTCGTCAAGGAGGATTTCGTCCGCGAGCGCTGCGAGATCGACTCGTTCGAGAAGTGGCGCGCATTCGTCGCCGAGCCGCGCAACTCGCCAGAAGCGATGGAAAGCGTCACCGGCGTGCCCGCGGCCGACGTGCGCGCAGCGGCGCGCCTCTACGCGACCGGCGGCAACGGCGCCATCTATTACGGCCTCGGCGTCACCGAGCACTCGCAGGGCTCGACGACGGTCATGGGCATCGCGAACCTCGCGATGGCGACCGCGAACATCGGCCGCGAAGGCGTCGGCGTCAATCCGCTGCGCGGCCAGAACAACGTGCAGGGCTCGTGCGACATGGGCTCGTTCCCGCACGAGTTCACCGCGTACCGCCACGTCTCCGACGCGAAGACGCGCGCGCTGTTCGAGAAGGAATGGGGCGTCACGCTGCAGAGCGAGCCCGGACTTCGCATCCCGAACATGTTCGAGGCGGCGCTCGACGGCGAGTTCAAGGGCCTCTACATCGAAGGCGAGGACATCGCGCAGTCCGATCCGAACACGCAGCACGTGTTCGCGTCGCTGACGTCGATGGAATGCATCGTCGTGCAGGACCTGTTCCTCAACGAAACCGCGAAATTCGCGCACGTGTTCCTGCCGGGCTCGACGTTCCTCGAGAAGGACGGCACGTTCACCAATGCCGAGCGGCGCGTCTCGCGCGTGCGCAAGGTCATGACGCCGAAGAACGGCTACGCGGACTGGGAGGTGACGCAGCTCCTCTCGAACGCGATGGGCTATCCGATGAGCTACACGCACGCGTCGGAGATCATGGACGAGATCGCGCGCGTGACGCCGACCTTCACGAACATGAGCTTCGCCAAGATCGACGAGCTCGGCAGCGTGCAGTGGCCGTGCAACGACGAGCACCCGAACGGCACGCCGACGATGCACGTCGGCACGTTCGTGCGCGGCAAGGGCCGGTTCCTCCTGACCGAGTACGTGCCGACGACCGAGAAGGTCAATGCCAAGTACCCGCTGATCCTCACCACCGGCCGCATCCTCTCGCAGTACAACGTCGGCGCGCAGACGCGCCGTACCGAGAACGTGCGCTGGCACAGCGAGGACCGCCTCGAGCTGCACCCGCAGGACGCCGAGGATCGCGGCATCAGCGACGGCGACTGGGTCGGCATCGAGAGCCGCGCCGGAGAAACCGTGCTGCGCGCGCTGATCAGCGACCGCATGCAGCCGGGCGTCGTCTACACGACGTTCCACTTCCCGTTCTCGGGCGCGAACGTCATCACGACCGAGAACTCGGACTGGGCGACCAACTGCCCGGAGTACAAGGTGACCGCGGTGCAGGTCATGCGCGTGTCGCAGCCGTCCGACTGGCAGAAGCGCTACCGCGAGTTCAGCGAGCGGCAGAAGGAACTCCTGGACCAGGCCGATGAGCACGTCGCAGCGCCACCCGCCTGACGA
>DATFRS010000361.1:0-3337 GCA_035263065.1 Rhodanobacteraceae bacterium | reverse complement strand
AGCGCCATGCCGACCGCGTTGCTGATGCCCTGGCCGAGCGGACCCGTCGTCGTCTCGACGCCCGGCGTGACGCCGACTTCGGGATGTCCCGGCGTCTTCGAATGCAGCTGGCGGAAGCGTTGCAGCTCGGTGATCGGCAGGTCGTAGCCCGTGAGATGCAGCAACGCGTACTGCAGCATCGAGCCGTGGCCGTTCGAGATCACGAAGCGGTCGCGGTCGGGCCAGTCGGGATCGCGCGGGTTGTGGCGGAGATGCCGCGTCCACAGCGCGACGGCGATCTCCGCCATGCCCATCGGCATGCCCGGATGGCCGGACTTTGCCTTCTCGACCGCATCGGCGGCGAGGAGACGAATCGCGTTGGCGAGGCGCGCGGTGCCCGCGCGGGCGTTCTGCGCAACGATCGGCGTGACGGCGTTCATGCGACGGCCTCCAGGTGCATCTGCCGCGCCTCGGCCTTCTGCTTGCGCTCGAGGATGCGCCAGATGAACGGCGTGAAGATGATCTCGATCGCGAGCTCCATCTTGCCGCCCGGCACGACGATCGTGTTCGCGCGCGACATGAACGAGTCGTGCAGCATCGAGAGGAGGTAGCGGAAGTCGATGCCTTTCGGATCGCGGAAGCGGATCACGACGAAGCTTTCGTCCGCGCTCGGGATCGCGCGCGCGATGAACGGGTTCGACGTGTCGACGGTCGGCACGCGCTGCAGGTTCACGTGCGTGCGCGAGAACTGCGGGCAGATGTAGTGCACGTAGTCGTGCATGCGGCGGAGCACGGTGTCCATGACGGCCTCGGTCGAATAGCCGCGCATCGAGCGGTCGCGGTGCAGCTTCTGGATCCATTCGAGGTTGATGACCGGCACGACGCCGATCAGGAGATCGGGGTGCTTGGCGACGTTGATGTTCTCGTGGACGACCGCGCCGTGCAGGCCTTCGTAGTAGAGGAGGTCGGACGACGGCACGTCCTCCCATGCGGTGAAAGTGCCAGGATCCTGCTTGTACGGCTCGGCTTCGCCCGCGTCGTGGAGATACCGACGGCGCTTGCCGGTGCCGGTCGCGGCGTAGTCGGCGAACAGGCGCTCGAGATCCTCGAACAGGTTCGCCTCGTGGCCGAAGTGGCTGAAGTGCGAGTGCACCTCTTTGTCGGCCGCGGCGACGGCCTCGCGCATCGCCTTGCGGTCGTAGCGGTGGAAGCTGTCGCCTTCGATGATCGCGGCGTTGACGCTCTCGCGCCGGAACATGTTGCAGAACGTCCGCGTGACCGACGTGGTGCCGGCGCCCGAGGAACCGGTGATGGCGATGATCGGATGCAGTTCGGACATGGCTTTCTCCCGTCAAGTCACGCCGGAGTTCTGAAGAGGCCGCGCGTCGCGAACAGCGGCTGCTCGCTCTCGCGCATGTCGCCTTCGAGGTGGTAGCGCTCGATGCGCTCGACTTCCGCGCGCGAGCCGAACACGAAGCCGATCTTCTGGTGCAGCTGCTCCGGCTTGACGTCGAGCATGCGCTTGTAGCCCGTGCTGGCGCGGCCGCCGGCCTGCTCCATCAGGAGCGCGATCGGATTGCATTCGTACATGAGCCTGAGGCGTCCGTTGACGCCGGGCTTCTTCGTGTCGCGCGGATACATGAAGACGCCGCCGCGCATGAGGATGCGATGCGCCTCGGCGACGAGCGAAGCGATCCAGCGCATGTTGAAGTCCTTGCCGCGCGCGCCGCTCGAGCCCTTGAGGCATTCGTCGACGTAGCGCTGCACCGGGTATTCCCAGAAGCGGCTGTTCGACGCGTTGATCGCGAACTCCTGCGTGTCTTCCGGGATGCGCAGGTCGCGGTGCGAGAGGATGAACTCGCCGAGCAGCGGATCGAGCGTGAACGCGTGTACGCCGTTGCCGGTCGTGAGGACCAGCATCGTCGACGGTCCGTAGATCGCGTAGCCGGCGGCAACTTGCTGCGCGCCGGGTTGCAGGAAGTCGGCGTCGGCAGGATCGGCGCCGGGCTTCGGCGCGCGCAGGATCGAGAAGATCGAGCCGACCGCGACGTTGACGTCGATGTTCGACGAGCCGTCGAGCGGATCGAACAGCAGGAGGTACTTGCCGCGCTCGAACTGCTTGGGCAGGTGATACGGCTCGTCGATCTCCTCCGAGACCATCCCGGCGACGTAGCCGCGGTTCTCGTTGAGCTTGAGGAAGATCTCGTTGGCGATGACGTCGAGCTTCTTCTGCCGCTCGCCGTGCACGTTGCTCGCCTCGGCGTTGCCGAGGAGATCGGCGAGCGAGCCGTGCGCGACCGCGCGCGAGATCGCCTTGCACGCGGTCGCGACCGAGTGCAGCACGCCGTTGAGATCGCCGCGCGCTTCGGGATGGTTGCGACGCGCCTCGATCAGGAATTCGGTGAACGTGGTCTTGTCGGTCAGAAGCATGCGGCCCTCCCCAAAGGCTCGTGTGCGAGTGCGAGTCGATGCCATTCGCGCAGGGTCGCGAGGTCGATGAACGGCGCGCCCGGCGTGCCTCTCGGCAGCGGCGTTTCCGGATCGCCGAGATGCGGCAGCGAGACGAACGTCGGCGGCAGCGATTCGGCGAGCGAATACCAGGTCGGCGTCGCGATCACCGCGAGGCCGGCGGCCTCGGCGCTTCGGATGCCGTTCGACGAGTCCTCGAACGCCAGGCACGCGTCGGCGTCGAGGCCGAGCTGGCGCAGCGTTTCGAGATAGACGTCGGGCTCTGGCTTGAGGCGCTTGATCTCGCTGCCCGACACGACCGCGGCGAAGCGCTCCCGCCAGGTGTGGCCGAAATGCGGTTCGAGGAGCGCGTCGAGATTCGCGGCCGTCGTCGTCGTCGCGATCGCGAGCGTGATGTGCGCTTCGGTCGCTTCGTCGAAGAGGCGCTTGATGCCGGGACGGAGCGGCAGCGGCTCTTCGCGTAGCGACGCGTCGTAACGGCGCGTCTTGGCGGCGTGCAGCGCCGTCAGCAGCGGCTCGAAATCGGGCCGCTCGGTCGTCGCGACGTCCTCGCGCTCGGCGAACGCACGCATCCGCTGGCGGCCGCCGGCGACACGCAAGAGTTCGCGATACGTCGAGCGGTTCCACCACCAGTTGAGGCCGGCGGCGGCGAACGTCGCGTTGAACGCGCGGCGATGGAATTCCTCGGTGTCGGCGAGCGTGCCGTCGACGTCGAAGATCAGTGCGCGCAATTCGACGGTCATGTGGCCGCCTTCCCGCCGACGGCGCGGACGCCGGCGAGCACGCGCGATTGCAGGATGTCCTCGGCCTCGATCGTCTGCAGCGCGGTCTTGTCGACGGCGCCGCCTTCCTCGAGCAGGCGCCGCGCCTGGCGCAGGCGCGCGCGATC
>DATFRS010000360.1:0-4060 GCA_035263065.1 Rhodanobacteraceae bacterium | reverse complement strand
TGATGCCGCCGACCGTCGCGTTCGGCATCGGCCTGTCACGGCCCAGCACCGGCACCGCGTTCGCCTCGGCGAAGCGCTCGACGTAGTGGCCGAAATTGGTCAGCAGTACGTACTGGCCGAGCGCATCGAGCGGCGCACCGGTGTAGCGCGGCAACCAGTTGCCGACGATCTCGCTCTTTTCCTTCATCGCGCCGGACTGCCTCTCTCGATCGCCGTGCTGATTTCAATGCCGGAGGGCCGCCAGCGCAAGCGCGGGCGAGCGGTCATAATCCCGCCACCGGCCTCGGCGGCGACGATGCAGCGCGATCCGAACACGACGGTCCTCGAGCACGAATCGGCGCTCGGCCGCTGGTCGATCGTACTGCGCCGGCCACATCCCGCGCTGCGCGGCATCGTCGCGCAGCTCTGGCACGGCGCGGGGCGCGTCGCCTACCAGCGCGACCGCATCCTGCCGCGCGCGCAGAGCTATCTCCTCATCAATCTCGGACCGCCGCAGTACATGGTGCTCGCTGGCGATCCGGAAATCCGCGTGGCGTTCGACGACATCTGGTTCTCGGGCATCAGCGAGCTCCCGATCGACACGGAGGCGCCGCACGGCAACGTGCTGCTCGGCGTCGCGTTCGCCGCGCGCGGCGCCGCTTCGCTGCTGGCGATGCCGCAGGCCGAGCTCGCGAACCGCACCGGCTCGTTCGCCGACCTGTTCGGGCGCGGCGCGCTCGACCTGCGCGAGTGCCTCCTCGAAACGCGCGATCCCGCGACGCGCCTTGCGATCGTCGAGGAATGGCTGCTAGGCCTCTGCGTCTCCGGTCGGCACATCCATCCACTCGTCGATTGGGCGACCCGCCGGCTCGCCGAATGCGGCGGCCAGCTGCGCACGGCCGAGCTCGCGCGCGATGCCGGCATCAGCCGCAAGCATCTCGCCGGCCTGTTCCGCGCGCAGGTCGGGCTCGCGCCGAAGACGCTGGCGCGGATCCATCGCTTCCAGCGCGCGCTCGGTGCGCTCGAGGGCACGCGTGCGGTCGACTGGAGCGAGCTCGCGGACCGTTGCGGCTACTACGACCAGTCGCACCTGATCCACGACTTCCGCCAGTTCGCCGGCATGTCTCCGGCCGACTTCGCGAGGCGCGCACAGCCCGACGCCGGCAGCGTCGTGCTGCGCTGATCGGCGCCGGCGAAGGTGACATTCTTCCAAGACGGGGCCGAGCCTGCGCGCCTAGACTGCCGCGCGACTCAACGGGAGGATGTGCCATGCCGGAAGTGAACTATCTCGCGATCATTGCGGCAGGCATCGCCGCGTTCGTGCTCGGCGGCCTGTGGTATTCGCCGGCCTTGTTCGGCAAGGCCTGGCAGCGCGAAGTCGGCCTCAGCGACGAGGCGCTCAAGCGCGGCAACATGGCGCGCATCTTCGGCACCGCGCTCGTGCTGAGCGTCATCGCGGCCTTCGTGTTCGCGCTGTTCCTCGGACCGCGTCCGTCGATGCCGCTCGGGCTCGGCGCCGGCTTCGCGGCGGGGCTGTGCTGGGTCGCGTCGAGCTTCGGCATCAATTATCTCTTCGCGCGACGCAGCTTCCGGCTGTTCCTGATTGACGGCGGCTACCACACGCTGCAGTTCACGCTGATCGGCGCGATCATCGCGCTGTGGCACTGAGCGCGCCGCTCACTCGAACCCGTCGGCGAAGATGCGGTCGTTGCAGGCCTCGACCTGCGCCGGATCGATGACGACGTTGAACGCCGTGCCGCCGAAGAACGCTTCGGCGCTCGCGATGGACCACATGCCGCTCGTCTCGATGTATTCGACGTCGTAGTCGGCCGTCTGCGTGCCCGAGGCAGGATTGAAGACGCGCATGACGTGCACGTCCGCGCAGGCGACGCCGTTGATCAGCGGATGATCGATCAGCACGCCCTGCGCGCCTGTCGGCGCGTCGAGGCGGAACGCGTTCGGGCTCGGCGGCTGCGCGTAGACGTCGAAGCCCATGCCGACCGGCATCGCGGTGCCGTCGACGTTGCCGATGTTCCAGCGTCCGGCGCCGCCGCTGCCGGTATAGAAGACGCCGACCGGGTGGTCGAGATACGTCCCGTCGCGCGTCCAGTCGTGGCGCACGAGCAGGATGCGGTTCGCGAGCGCATCCGTCGCCGGGTTGTCGATGACGGTGCTCGCGCCGGTCGTGTTGCCGGCATCGCCGGTGTGCACGAACGTGCCGGCGCCGGCGGCCGGGACGAAGGCGTTCCAGCGTGCGCCGACGTCCATCGGCAGCGTGAAGTTTTCGTAGTAGACGGTCCACGACGGCGAGGAGTACCAGATGCCGAACGTGAGCTCTTCGACGACGAGCCCGTAGATCGTCCTGCGCGTCGGAAAGACGAGCGCGCCGGGATCGCCGTTCGTCGCCGCGTCGTCGATGACGGTCACGTTCGCGAACGAGTTCGCCGCCGAGGCCGTGTGCTCGAAACTGACGTCGCCGTATTCGTACGCACCGATGTCGGCGCCGCCGAGCTTGACGCGGCGCAGGCCGTCCGCATCGAGGATCGGAAAGCCGTTGTCGACGATGCCGTTGGCCAGCGTCGTGCCGTCGGCGGCGTCAATGGCGGGCGAGCCCGCACCAAGTCGCGGCGGCGCGCTCGTCGAAAGCTGCGCGGGCGCGGTGATCGTGTGCGGGCCGAGCGCGACGCTGTTGAAGCCCGCGTTGATCAGGTTGTAGTCGTTGACGACGCCGGCCGCGGCGGGCCCGAACTCGAGGCCGCGGTCGCCGACGAGGAGATTGTTCCAGACCGTGCCCGTGAACGCCGCGGTCGTGCCGCCATCCCAGGTCAGCGCGCTGATGCCGTCGTAGCAGCCGGTGACGGTGTTGTTGAGCGCCTGCAGGTCGATGCTGCCGTTCGACGCGACGAAGCCGACGCCCTGACCCAATCCGCCGCCGCCGCACGCGAGCGAATTCATGTACGCGCGCGCCGAGAACGCGCTCGCGGTCGGCGAGAAAAGCCCCTCGGAGAAGAAGATGCCGCTGCGGTTGAACGCGCCGCGGATCTCGTTGCCGAACGCCGCGAACCAGCCGCCGCCCGGCGTGCCGGCGAACGCGGTGACGTCGACGAAGATGCCGCCGCCGTCGCCGCTGCCGGTCTCGGTGCGCACGAGCGTGTTGAACGCGGCGTAGGCGTTCATCGTCGCACCGCTCGTGGCGAGCTCGATCAGGCCCGAGTTGAGGCTCGCGGGCTTCGCACGGATGCGGTTGTGATAGACGGTCGCGTTGACGGTTCCGCCGAGCGTCGCGACGCGGATGTTCGAGCTCGCGCCCGTCGGGCTTTGCACGATGTCGAGCTCGCGCACGTCGTAGGTCGCCGTGCCGCTGCCGAAATAGGTCAAGCGCACGCTGCCGTCGCGGATGCGCAGCTTGCTGATCGACACCGTGACGTTGCCGGCCGCGCCCGATGTCGTGCCGTCGATCGAACGACCCGCCGCGAGCGACGGATGCTGCCAGGCCGCAGCCGTCAGCGTCAGGCTGTGGTCGCCGAGCGCGAGGTTCTCGTCGACCGGCGACTCGGTCGCGATCTCGATCGTGTCGCCCGCGTTCGACGCATCGATGCACGCCTGCAGCGTGCCGGTGCAGCCGGGCGAGCCCGGCCAGGTCAGCGTGTCCGCCGATGCGAGCGGCGCGAGCGCCAAGGTTGCGGCGGCGAAGATCGTGCGAAACGAAGCGGTTGCGCGCCCCATGGTTCCATCCCCCTGATCGACACTGCGCGAAGCTAGTCTGCCGGATCGGCGACAGTCCGATGCGCACGTCGCGCCGCGAGTGCGAAATGCGTCGCAGATTGCCGCGGGCGGCGCATAATCGAGGCCTTCGACGCGAGGATCTCCCATGCTGGTCACGTTCCTGCTGGCGCTCGTCGTGTTCTCGGTTCTCGCATTCCGCGGGCTCGGCTTTCTCGCCTGGGTCGCCGCAGCCGGCGTGTGGCTGATCGGCTGGCGCATCGTCGGGGTCGATTCGCCGTTCCTGTTCCAGGCGACGACGATCGTGCTGATCGCGCTCGCCGTCGTGTTCGGCGTGCCGGTCGTGCGCCGTCATCTT
>DATFRS010000359.1:0-14682 GCA_035263065.1 Rhodanobacteraceae bacterium | reverse complement strand
CGATCGCCTGGTTGCTCTGGAGGCTCCAGCAGGCGTCGGCGAGCTGCTGCGCGGTGCTGACGTTGACGATCGTGAAGCTCGCGTCGGGCGGCGGCAGGGGCGGGGCCTGATTCGGCAGGCGCGCGGAGGCGGCCGAAGCGGCGACTACAAGCAGCAAGACGGCGGCCGGGCGGTGCATGACCGCTTCAGCCTACGGAGATGCCGCGCCGCGTGACGTGAGCGCGGTCGCAGTCAGGCCTTGTGAAACTTCCGGATGAACTCCCGCACGTCCGGATACACGACATCGCGCCAGCGCCTTCCGCTGAAGATGCCGTAATGCCCCGCGCCCTTCACCTCGATGTGCGCGTGCCGCGTCTTCGGGATGCCGGTGCACAGATCGTGCGCCGCCGCGGTCTGGCCGAGGCCCGAGATGTCGTCGAGCTCGCCTTCGATCGTCATCAGCGCCGTCGACTTGATCGCCTCGGGCGCGACGCGCCTGCCGCGCACGAACCACTTGCCGAGCGGCAGGAGGTGTTCCTGGAACACGACGCGGATCGTGTCGAGGTAGTACTCGGCCGGCAGGTCGGCAACCGCGTTGTACTCGTCGTAGAAGCGGCGATGCGCTTCGGCGTCTTCGAGATCGCCGCGCAAGAGGTCCTGATAGAAATCCCAGTGCGCCTTGAGATGGCGGCTCGGGTTCATCGCGACGAAGCCCGCGTGCTGCAGGAAGCCGGGATAGACCTTGCGGCCGTTGCCGGGATAGTTCGGCGGCACGTCGAAGATGACGTTGGTCTCGAACCACGAATAATCGTGCAGGCGCGCGAGGTCGTTGACCTGCGTCGGGCACTTGCGCGAATCGATCGGTCCGCCCATCAGCGTCAGCGTGCGCGGCGTCGGCTCGCCGGCCGACGCCATCAGCGACACCGCGGCGAGCACCGGCACGGTCGGCTGGCACACCGAGATCACGTGCAGGTCCTTCGCACCGATGTGCGTCATGAAGCGGCGCATATAGTCGACGTAGTCGTCGAGATGGAACGGACCCTGGTCGAGCGGGATCATGCGCGCGTCGACCCAGTCGGTGATGTAGACCTCGTGATCGCGCAGCAGCGTGCGCACGGTATCGCGCAAGAGCGTCGCGTGATGGCCCGAGAGCGGCGCGACGACGAGCACGACCGGATCCTTCTTCATCGCCGCGAGCAGCTTCGCATCGTCGCTGCAGCGCTTGAAGCGCAGCAGGTGGCAGAACGGCAGCTCGAGCGCGCGCTCCTCGACGACCGGTGCCTCGCGCCCGTGCGCGACGACGCTCGTGATGTTGAACGTCGGCTTCTCGTAGTCCTTGCCGAGCCGGTAGAGCAGCTCGTAGCCGGCCGCGACGCGCTCCATGCCGGGCACCTTCGACAGCCAGTTGTCCGGCGAGGACAGCGCCCGCGCCGCCGCGCCGGACCAGGCGACCAGCGGGTTCAGCAGCGTGCGGTTGAGTTCGTGGATGTGATAGAGCATGGGATTCGAGGCTCGTCCGGCGTCAGCCGTCCTTACAAAGTCGTCGATTCTAGGCGATCGAAGCGACCGAATGCGTGCCTTCCTTGCGGCCTATGCCGATCGGCACGGAACAGCCGATGAAGGAAATGCAAAAATGCGGGTCATGCCGGCGCCGTCAAGAGCGCCCGGCTGAACGGAGATTCCCTGCATGAAGTCGATTCCGGGCGCCGCCGCGGCGCTTCTTTTCGCCGTTTCGGCGGTCGGCGCCGAGACGCCGGCGCCCGCCGACCTGGACTATCCCGGCACGCTCAGGCTCGCCGTCGATGCGACCGACCTCGATCACCGCATTTTCCGCGTGCGCGAGGAGATTCCGGTTGTCGCCGGGCCGTTGACGCTGTTCTACCCGGAATGGCTGCCCGGCAACCACGCGCCGCGCGGGCCGATCGACAAGCTCGCGGGGCTCACGTTCAGCGCGAACGGCAAGCCGGTCGCATGGAGCCGCGACTCGAGCGACGTATACGCGTTCCACCTCGACGTGCCGGCCGGCGCGACGACGCTCGTCGCCGAGTTCCAGTTCATCTCGCCGCAGGACTCGGGGCAGGGGCGCGTCGTGATGACGCCGGACCTGTTGAATCTCCAGTGGAACACGGTCGCGCTCTATCCCGCGGGGCATTACGCGAGCCGCGTCCAGATCGCACCGGCCGTGAAGCTGCCGACCGGATGGCAGTACGGCACTGCGCTCGAAGCGAGCGGCCCGGCGTCCGCCGACGGCAGCGTCGCGTTCAAGCCGGTCAGCTTCGAGACGCTGGTCGACTCGCCGATGTTCGCGGGGCGCTACGCCAAGCGCGTCGATCTCGACGCGAGGCCGCCGGTGCACCTCAACGTCTTCGCCGACGAGGCGAAGGATCTCGAATTCACGCCCGAGCAGATGAAGCCGCACGAGGCGCTCGTGCGGCAGGCGGCGAAGCTGTTCGGCGCGCATCACTACGATCATTACGATTTCCTGTTCGCGCTGTCGGACCAGCTCGGGCACATCGGGCTCGAGCATCATCGCTCCAGCGAGAACGGCACCGATCCGAACTACTTCACCGCGTGGAACAGCAAGGCGTCGTCGCGCGAGCTGCTGCCGCACGAATACACGCATTCGTGGAACGGCAAGTTCCGCCGGCCCGCCGATCTTGCGACGCCGAACTTCAACGTGCCGATGGGCGACAGCCTGCTCTGGGTCTACGAAGGGCAGACGCAGTACTGGGGCTTCGTGCTCGCCGCGCGTTCGGGCCTGTGGACCGACGAGCAGGCGCGCGATGCGCTCGCGCTCGTCGCGTCGCGCTACGCGGACAACCGGCCCGGCTTCGCCTGGCGCAACGTCGAGGACACGACCAACGACCCCGTCGTCGCGGCGCGGCGCCCGCTCGCATATCGCAACTACCAGATGAGCGAGGACTACTACAGCGCGGGCCAGATGATCTGGCTCGCCGTCGACGCGAAGCTGCGCGAGCTTTCGCACGATCGCCGCTCGCTCGACGATTTCGCGCGCGCCTTCTTTGGCGCGGGCGACGGCGACTGGAACGTGAAGCCGTACACGTTCGACGACGTCGTCGCGACGCTGAACGGCGTCGAATCGCACGACTGGGCGAAGTTCCTGCGCCAGCGCACCGAGGCGAACGCGCCGCCGATCGACGGCTTCGCAGCGAGCGGCTGGAAGCTCGTCTATACCGACAAGCCGAGCGATTACCAGAAGACGACCGAGAACGAAGGCAAGTCGGCCGATTTCTCGACGTCGATCGGCATCACGCTGTCGACGAAGGACTCGAAGATCACCGACGTGCGCTGGAACGGCCCCGCGTTCAAGGCGGGCGTGTCGACGAGCTCGACGCTCGTCGCCGTCGACGGCCGCGAGTTCACGCCGGACCGGCTCAAGGAAGCGATCACGGCCGGCAGGAAGGGCGAGGCGATCGAGCTCCTGGTCAAGAACGGCGAGCTCTATCGCACGTTCCGCATCGACTACCGCGACGGGCTCCGCTATGCGCACCTCGAGCGCATCGCCGGCGTGCCGGATCGACTGAGCGCGATTCTCGCCGCACGCAAGTGAGCGACAAGCGCGCCGCCGCGATGCGACTCAGCGCGCATCAGGCGCGCCTCCTGCATCTGCACGCGCAGGGACTCCTCGCGCGCCCGCGCCGGCGCGCGAAGAAGGCCGACGTGCTCGCCGCGATCGAGCGCATGCGCGAGCTGCAGATCGACACGATCAGCGTCGTCGCGCGCAGCCCTTATTTCGTGCTGTTCTCGCGGCTCGGCGCGTACAAGCAGCCGTGGCTCGACGAGCTCCTTGCGGGTGGCGCGATCTTCGAATGCTGGGCGCACGAGGCCTGCTTCGCGCCGCGCGACGACTACCCGCTGCACCGTCGCCACGCGCAGGAGCGGCTCGGCCACTGGTCGATGAAGCACGCGCTGCGCATGCGCTGCGAGCAGGCGCCGTCGATGGACAGGATTCTCGCGCGCATCCGCGCCGAGGGCGGACTCAAGTCCTCGGACTTCGAGAGCCCCGAGCCGCGCACGGTCGGCTGGTGGGGCTGGAAGGACGAGAAGCGCTGGCTCGAGGCGCTGTTCGCGCTCGGCGAGCTGATGATCGCGCGGCGCGAGAATTTCCAGCGCGTCTACGATCTCACCGAGCGCGTGCTGAAGACGATGCGCGCGAAAGACGTCGAGCCCGTGTCGGGCGAAGCGATGCAGCGCGCCTTCACGCTCGGCGCCGTGCGCGCGCTCGGCGCGACGCAGGCGCGCTGGATCAACGACTACTTCCGCAGCGGACGCAAGCTCAAGGACGCCGATCTCGATGCATACGTCGAGCGCGGCGAGCTGCTGCGTGTTCCCGTCGACGGCTGGAAGACGCCGGCGTACGTGCATCCCGATCACAGGGGCGCCTGCGAAGCGGTCTCGCGCGGGCGCCTGCGCGCCACGCACACGACGCTGCTGTCGCCGTTCGATCCGGTCATCTGGGATCGCGAGCGCGTCGCCGGACTCTTCGAATTCGACTACCGCATCGAAGTCTACGTGCCGGGGCCCAAGCGCATCTGGGGCTACTACGTGCTGCCGATCCTGCACCGCGGCCGGCTCGTCGGACGACTCGATGCGAAGGCGCATCGCACGGAAGGACGCTTCGAGGTCAAGGCGCTGTATCTCGAGGAAAGCGTCGAGCCCACCGATGCGCTGGCCGACGCGATCGCGGACGCGATCGCCGTGTGCGCCGACTGGCACGCGACGCCGACCGTCGAGATCGGCCGCTGCTCGCCGCGCGCGTTCAAGCGCCCGCTGCAGGACGCGCTGAAGCGCCGCGAGTAAGCGGCCGTTCTTGCGGCGCGCGTCAAGGCCGCGCAAGATCGCGTCGAAGCGGAGGCGGCTCATGACGGAAGCCTGGCTCGACATCGTCGCGCGGCTCGCGCTGGCCCTCGCGGTCGGCACGGTCATCGGGCTCAATCGCGATCTGCACCACAAGCAGGCCGGCGTGCGCACGAACGCGCTGGTCAGCCTCGGCGCGGCGCTCGCAATCCTGATCGTGATGCCGCCCGGCGAGGATCCGACGCGCCACTACGACGCGTTCAGCCGCGTCATTCAGGGCGTCTTGACCGGCATTGGCTTTCTCGGCGCCGGCGTGATCCTGCGCGATCCGGCGACGCAGCACGTCAAGGGCCTCACGACGGCGGCGGCGATCTGGCTCGCCGCGCTGCTCGGCGTCGCGTGCGGCGCCGGGGCCTACGTGCCGGTGTTCGTCGCGCTCGTGCTGGGGATGATCGTGATCCTGTTCGGCGGGCCGCTCGAAACCTGGTGGCGCCGCTTTCGAGAGCCGCACGCGAAGCCCGACGATTCGGCCGACGCGCAGGACTGATCTACCAAAGGTCGAACGCGAGCCCCGGCCGCTCGTTGTCCCAGATCGTGCTCATGACCCACCAGCGCGCGCCGTCGTTGAAGAGCTGGATGCTGTTCGCGCCGCGCTTCAGGAGCGTCGGCGATCCCGGCGCCGGCCGCGCCTCGTAAAGGCTCCAGACGTGCGCGATCTGCCCGAAGCGCTCGATGCGGTGCGCGATCTCGATCTCGTGGAAATCGTTCGCGGCAAAGAACGGCTCGACGTTTGCGATGTAACCTTCGACGTCGAAGATCTCGGCACGCGGTCGGCCGTCGGCGTCGATGACGGTGCGCAAGCTGAGCGCGCGCGGATGCTGCAGGTAACGGAAGCGGGCCCAGTCGCGCGGCGCGCCGGCGGGGCCGGAGATGCACGCGTAGACCGCGGCGACGACGGTTTCGATATGCTCAGTATCGCGCTGCCAGGCAGGGTCGATCATGCGGGGGCTCCGTTGACGATGCGACACGCTACCACCAGACGCTGCCTCGTCGCGGCGATGCTCGTTTCGCTCTCCGCCGCGGCCTCGGCCGCCGATGCCGACTCGCAATGGAAGATGCGCGTCCCAGCGCACGCGCGCATCGGCAACACGCCGGTCAAGACCGCCGAATTCGAATTCGCCTGCACGGCGGGCGAGGGCGGCGCGCTGCAGATCGCGCTGATCCTGCCGCCGGCCGAGGACATCAAGTCGTTCAAGCTCGACGAGTTCGAAGGCCCCGACGGCATCGGCGAGACGCACAAGCTCGCCGAATGGTCGGTCAGCGGCGGCAAGCATCCGGCGCGGATGCGCTCGTCGATCTCGGGCTGGCGCGGCGTCGACGGCGACGGCTTCCTGCTCGCGACCGCACGCGAGTCGGCGCATGCGTCCGATCTCGCGCGGCTGGCCAAGCACCTCGTCGCGTCGGATCAGGCGCGGCTTCGCCTCGTCGTGAAGCCGCTGCACACCGGCGAGGCGCTCAAGGTCGAGGCCGCCATCGATGGCCACCGCGAGGCGATCGAGAAGATCGTCGCCCCGTGCCTCAAGCCGGTGAAGTAGCCGCCGCGATCAGCTCGACGCGCGCGCGAAGCGGCGCCGGTTCGGCCGGCGCTTGCGCGGCTTCGCGGCGTGCGGATGCTCGCCGTTGCCTTTCGCGTGCGCATGCGGACGATGACCCTGGCGCGGCGCCGGCGGCGCTTTCGCAGAGCCGTCGAGACGCAGCGGATGCGCGGGCTCGTAACCGGCGACCGGCTCGATCGCGATGTCCTGCTTGAGCAGGCGCTTGATGTCGCGCAGCCGTGCGGCTTCCTCGTGCGACACCAGCGAGATCGCGAGGCCCTCGGCGCCCGCGCGACCGGTGCGGCCGATGCGGTGCACATAGTCCTCGGCGACCATCGGCAGCTCGAAGTTGATCACCATCGGCAGCTGGTCGATGTCGAGTCCGCGCGCTGCGATGTCGGTCGCGACGAGCACGGACACCTTGCCGTTCTTGAAATCGGCGAGCGCGCGCGTGCGCTGGCTCTGGCTCTTGTTGCCGTGGATCGCCGCGGCGCGGACGCCGGCTTTCTCGATCGTCCGGGCGAGCTTGTCCGCACCGTGCTTCGTGCGGCCGAACACGAGCGTCTGGCGCGCGTCGTTCGCGAGAAGGTGCAGCAGGAGCTCGCGCTTGCGCGCCGCCTCGACCGGATGCACGCGGTGCGTGACCGTCGTCGCGACGCTGTTGGGCTTGGCGACCTGGATCTCGAGCGGATCCTTCATGAACTCGTTGGCGAGCGCCTTGATCTCCGGCGCGAACGTCGCCGAGAAGAGCCACGTCGTGCGCTGGCGCGGCAGCGCGGCGAGGATGCGCTTGATCGACGGCAGGAAACCCATGTCGAGCATGCGGTCGGCTTCGTCGAGCACGAGGATGTCGATGCCCGAGAGGTTCACGCTGCGGCGCTGGATGTGGTCGATGAGGCGGCCCGGCGTCGCGACGAGGATGTCGACGCCGCGGCGCAGCGCGTCGACCTGCGGCTGCATGCCGACGCCGCCGAAGATCGTCGCCGCGCGTGCATTGAGATGGCGTCCGTACGTGCGCACGCTCTCGTGCACCTGCGCGGCAAGCTCGCGCGTCGGCGTCAGCACGAGCGCGCGCGGCGTCTTCGGCTGCGCAGTGCGCGGCGCGGCGACGTAGAGGCGGTCGAGCAGCGGCAGCGCGAACGCCGCCGTCTTGCCGGTGCCGGTCTGCGCGCCGGCGAGGAGGTCGCGCATCTCGAGCGCGGCCGGGATCGCGGCGGCCTGGATCGGCGTCGGCTCGGTGTAGTCTTGTTCGGCGAGCGCGCGCAACAGCGCGGGCGCGAGCCCGAGGGATTCGAAAGTCATTCCTGCAAAAACTCCAAATGATGTTCCGCACGTGAACGCACGGCGTTCCGGCCGCGACGGCATGCCGTCGTCAGGCGGAATCGACCCGAGCGTTCCCTGGAACCGCGCTGCAGGCTTATGAAAGTGGCGGATCGGCCGCTACGGCGGTCGATTCCGGGTTTGACGCGACGAGTTCGTGCGGTGCTGGACGAAGGCGGCCCCAGAGGGCCAGAGTCGTTCGTCCGAGGGGAAAATCGCTGAGCGGCGCTGCAAACGCGGCGGAGTTTACAGGAACTTGAGCTTCCAAGCCATTGATCCGGGCGGGCTCCCGATCCTGGGACTTGAGCCCGGCGGATTCGCCCACAGCACGTGACGATTCTCCACACGCACGCCCCATGACTGCCCACGCCCGCGAACCGCAGACCCCGGCCACCGCGTCCGTCCGCCTCGACATCTGGCTCTGGGCTGCGCGCTTCTTCAAGACGCGCTCGCTCGCCAAGCAGGCGATCGAAGGCGGCAAGGTCGAGGCGAACGACCTGCCCGTGAAGCCGTCGCGCCCCGTGCACGCGGGCGACCGGCTGTCGATCCGGCGCGGCGAGGAGCACTTCGTCGTCGAGGTGACCGGACTCAGCGAGCAGCGCGGGTCCGGGACGGTCGCGCAGGCGCTCTATCGCGAAACCGACGCGAGCCGCGCGGCGCGCGAGGCGTTGCGCGAGCAGCGGCACATGCAGGGGCCGGCGGCCCCGGCGACGAAGCCGGACAAGCGGGCGCGGCGGCTCATTCGCGCGCTGGGCGACATCGACGCGTTCTGACGTCGCGTCAGCTGCAGCCATCGTCGTAGCTCAGGCCAAGGCCGGCGTCACTGGGCGGCTGTGGTGCCCCGCTGCGTCGCCCTCCTGGCCGGATTCGCGATCCAGTTTTCGAAATGCGGCAGCAGCATCCGATTGGCGTAGGCGGTCAAGTGATCGCCGTCGAAGAACAGCGGATCGTCGCCCCGCATCGCGCCGCAGGCCTTGCCGGGACAGAGCAGCGGGAACGGATCCCACACGCTGACGCCCGGCACGCGTCGCGCGATCGTTGCGAGCGCCGTCACGACCGGCTCGCGATAGCGCATGAGCTCGTCGCGCTGCATCTCGAGGCCGGGCGCGCAGACGGGATTGCCGGCATTGAACCAGTCGACGCAGCGGAACGTCGGCACGCGGAACAGCGGCTTGGGCGCTTCGAAGACGACGCGGACGCCGCGCTCGACGAACGGGCGCAGCGCTTCGATCGCTTCCTCGACGGCGCGACTGCGCGCTCGGTCGGCCGCGGGACCGACCATGGCCTGGCGGGCCGCGACTTCGTTGCGTGCGAACGTCTGGTCGGAGAAGCGATTCAGGCGGAGGGACGGCAGGAAGAGGACGTCGCCGCCGCGGATCCGGCGCTGCATGTCGGCGATCGACGCCGCGGTGTCGGCCGGACATTCGCCGCCCTCGCGCTCGAGCTGGAGGCTCAGGAACGGACAGCCGCCGTTGGCGTACTTGTAGACCTCGACCCCCATGTCCATCGCGTACAGCGGCAGCATCGTTGTGTACGCCTCGGCGTGCGAGTCTCCGATGACGAAGAGCCGAGGCGCGGACGCGGGCGCGTTCGTGCAACCGACGCCGGCCCACACCGCGACATTGCTGTCGCCGACGGTCTCGTTGTGAGCCTGCAGGCGGCAATTGCGCGCGCCGATGTCGTCGAGGCGTCCCGCATACCAGTCGTTCGGGTGCCGCGTGACCTGGCTGAGCGCCCATTGCGTCGCGTGCGCCTGCAACTGCGTCGTCAGGAGCGCCGATGTCGCGACGATCGCGGCGCCGGCCGCGATCACGGCAAGGCGCGGCGCCGTGCGCACGCGTGCGGCGCGCCGCGGCGGACGCTCGATGAGGAAGTAGGACGCCGTCGCGAGAGTGAACGTGATCACGACTGCCGCGACGCGCGCCGTCGTCGATTCGAGACCTGCGGTCCAGCGGAACACGACGAACACCGGCCAATGCCACAGATACAGCGAGTACGAAATCTGCCCGATGAAGACCACCACGGGATTGCGCAACACCTGCATCACCGGGCCGCCGGGCCCGCGGCCGTGCAGCGCGGCGAGCAGGCCGAGCGTCCCGATCACCGGCCCGATCGCGCCGGGATACGGGAACGTCGCCGGTCTCGAAATGAAGCAGCCGTAGCCGACGACCGCCGCCGACGCGATCGCGACGACATGGGCCCGCCACGTCATCGGCCGATCCGATTCCGAGAACGCGTGCCCGCGCACGACGAGCAGCTGGTAGAGGAGCACGCCGCCGGCGAGCTCCCAGAAGCGGCAATAGAGCATATAGAACGCGCCGCTGCCGATGTTCGGCGTCAGCCATGCCGCGCACGCCAGCGAAGCGACGAGACCGACCCCGAACAGCAGCGCCGAGACGCGCCGCCATTGTCCGCCGGCGATCCATGCGGCGAACAGGGGCGGGAAGATCAGGTAGAACTGCTCTTCGACGCCGAGCGACCACGTGTGCGTGTACGGGTTGAACTCGGACGTCGGCGAGAAATAGTCGTTGCCCGCCCTCGCGAGGACGAAGTTGCTGAGGCCGAAAAACGCGTAGAGGCCGGTTTCCTCGTTCGCGTGGCTCGCCCACGCCCGCGGAATGAACAGCATCGCCGCGATGTGCGTGACGATGAGGCACGCGACGAGCGCCGGGACGATGCGCAGGATGCGGCGCGCGTAGAAGTAGGCGAAAAAGGCGAGGGGCGTCGACTTCCTGAATTCGGCGAGCGAAGCGCTGACGACGAATCCCGAGATCACGAAGAAGATGTCGACGCCGGAGAAACCGCCGGGCAGCCAGGCCTTGTCAAGGTGATAGACCATCACGGACAGCACGGCAACGGCGCGCAGCCCGTCGATGTGCGGAACATAGGTCGTTCGCGAAACGGGCTGGATCATGGCAGGCGGGCGGCGTTACGGCGCTGCGTCACGGGCTGAGCTTCTTGAGCCGATAGAGCGCATCGAGCGCGTCGCGCGGGCTCATCGCGTCGGGATCCATCTCGCGCAGCGCGTCTTCGGCGGGCGAGGGCCGCGTGGTGTCGAACAGGCCGAGCTGCGGCGTCGGCGTCGATTCGCGGGTCGCTCTCGCCGGTGCGTGATGGTTCTCGAGCGTGCCGAGATAGCCGCGCGCGTCCTCGATGACGCGCTTCGGCAACCCGGCAAGCGCCGCGACCTGCAGGCCGAAGCTTCGATTCGCCGGGCCTTCCTTGACCGCGTGCATGAAGACGAGCTGGTCGCCGTACTCGACCGCGTCGAGGTGCACGTTGGCGATGCCCTCGAACTGCGCGGCGAGCTCGGTCAGTTCGAAATAGTGCGTCGCGAACAGCGTGAACGCGCGGTTGACGGTCGCGAGCTGGATCGCGCTCGCGCGCGCGAGCGCGAGGCCGTCATAGGTCGACGTGCCGCGGCCGACCTCGTCCATCAGCACGAGGCTCTCGGCGGTTGCGTTGTGGAGGATGTTCGCGGTCTCGCTCATCTCGACCATGAAGGTCGACTGGCCGCGCGCGAGGTCGTCGCCGGCGCCGATGCGCGTGAAGATGCGGTCGATCGGGCCGATCGTCGCGCTCGCGGCCGGCACATGGCTGCCGATGTGCGCGAGCAGCACGATCAGCGCGGCTTGGCGCATGTACGTCGACTTGCCGCCCATGTTCGGGCCGGTGACGATGAGCATTCGCCGCGCGTCGTCGAGCACGAGATCGTTCGGCTCGAACGGATCGTCGCGCACCTGCTCGACGACGGGATGGCGGCCGCGCACGATGTGGATGCCGGGCGTCGGCACGAGCTCGGGCGGATTCCAGTCGAGCGCATCGGCGCGCTCGGCGAAGTTGGCGAGCACGTCGAGCGCGGCGACGGCTTCGGCGGCGGACTTCAGCGGTGCGAGGCGCTCGATCAGCACATCGAGCACACCCTCGTAGAGCGCACGCTCGCGCATCAGCGAGCGCTCGCGCGCGGACAGCACCTTGTCCTCGAACTGCTTCAGCTCCTCGGTGATGTAGCGCTCGGCGCCCTTGATCGTCTGCCGGCGCGTGTAGTGCGTCGGCGCCTTGTCGGACTGGCCCTTCGAAATCTCGATGTAATAACCGTGCACGCGGTTGTAGCCGACCTTCAGCGTCGCGATGCCGGTCGCGGCTTTCTCGCGCTCTTCGAGCTGCACTAGGAACCGGTCGGCGTGCGTCGACAGCGTGCGCAATTCGTCGAGCTCGGCATCGAACCCGTCGCGGATCACGCCGCCGTCGCGCTGGATGACCGGCGGCGCGTCGACGATCGCGCGAGCGAGGTGCGCCGCGGTGTCCGCGTGCTCGCCGAGCTGCCTGACGAGATCCCCGAGCAGCGGGCTTTCGCAGGCGGCGACGCTTTCGCGAAGCCGCGGCGCGAGCGTGAGGCCGTCGCGCAGCGTCGACAGGTCGCGCGGCCGCGCCGAGCGCAGCGCGATGCGGGCCAGGATGCGCTCGAGATCGCCCACGCCGCGCAGGATCTCGCGCAGGCCGTCGTGATGGCGGCCGTCGATCAGTGCGCCGACGGCCTGCCGGCGCGCGCCGACGACGGCGCGATCGCGCAGCGGACGATGCAGCCAGCGCCGCAGCTGGCGCGCGCCCATCGGCGTGATCGTGCGGTCGAGCACGCCGAGCAGCGTGTGCTCGGCGCGGCCGCTCGCGTTCGTGTCGAGCTCGAGGTTGCGGCGCGTCGCGGCGTCGAGCGCGATCGTGTCGGCGGCGTTCTCGACCGCGAGACCGGCGATGTGCGGCAGCGCGGACTTCTGCGTTTCCTCGACATAGCCGAGCAGCGCGCCCGCCGCGGCGATCGCGAGCGGCAGCTCGGCGCAGCCGAAGCCGGAAAGATCGCGCGTGCCGAAAAAGCGCGAAAGCTCGCGCGTCGCGGTCGCGGCGTCGAAATGCCACGGGCCGCGCTTGCGGACGCCCGGAAGACTCGAGACGACCTTCGGCCAGGCGACGTCCTCGCCGACGAGCGTCTCGGCCGGCGCAAGCCGCGCGAGCTCGGCCGCGAGCGCTTCGGTGCCGGCGACTTCGCTCAGCACGAAGCGTCCGGACGCGAGGTCGATCCACGCGAGGCCGTAGCGCGGCGTGTCGGCCGCGGCCGAGATCGCGAGCAGCAGGTTGTCGCGCCGCTGCTCGAGCAGCGATTCGTCGGTGACCGTGCCCGGCGTGACGACGCGGATGACCTTGCGCTCGACGAGGCCCTTCGCCGCCGCGGGATCGCCGAGCTGCTCGCAGATCGCGACCGACTCGCCGAGCCGGATCAGCTTGCCGAGATAGCCTTCGACCGCGTGATACGGCACGCCGGCCATCGGGATTGGCGCACCGGCGCTCTGGCCGCGCTGCGTCAGCGTGATGTCGAGCAGGCGCGCGGCCTTGCGCGCGTCGTCGTAGAACAGCTCGTAGAAATCGCCCATGCGGAAGAACACGAGCGTGTCCGGGTACTCCGCCTTGGCGGCGAGGTACTGGCGCATCAGCGGGGTGTGCTGGGCGAAGTCGTCGCGGGTCATCCGGGAATCTTGCGGCGGGCGCGAGGCAGGTGATTTCGTGCAGACCGCGAGGATACTCGAACGCGATCGCCGGGCGCCGGGAGAGTAGACTCCGGGTTCCTCCGGTCGACTGGAACGACGTGGCGACAACCCCCGCAATCGACGTGCCGACCGACGACGAGCTGCGCGTGCACGCCGAGGCCGTCGCCGAAATCCTGATCGCGCGCGGCCAGACGATGGTGACGGCGGAATCGTGCACCGGCGGCTGGGTCGCCAAGACGCTGACCGACATCGCCGGGAGCTCCGCGTGGTTCGAATGCGGCGTCGTCGCGTACAGCTACGAGGCGAAGGAGTCGCTGCTCGGCGTGCAGCCGCAGACGCTCGAGCGCACCGGCGCGGTGAGTCAGGAAACGGTCGTCGAGATGGTGTCGGGTGCGCTCGCGCGTTACGGCGCGAGCGTTGCCGTCGCGGTGACCGGCATCGCGGGTCCGTCCGGCGGCACGCCGGGCAAGCCGGTCGGCACGGTCTGGATCGGCTGGAAGCGGCGCGGCGGCTACGCGCGCGCCGAGCACTTCCATTTCGACGGCGATCGCGAAGCCGTCCGACGCCAGACCGTCGGCGCGGCGCTCGAAGGCGTGCGGCGCATTCTTACGAGTTGAAGTGGTTTCTCAAGGTCGCGTCGCGCACCTCGTGTGGGCATAATCCTCTTCGTCAGTATCCGATCAGATCGGGCGCGTCTTAATCCCTGAGACGCACCAGCGGCAATCTCGCCGCATGATGAGAATCGACGAGGTCAAGGCAATGGACGACAACAAGCGCCGCGCGCTCGCATCCGCACTCAGCCAGATCGAGAAGCAGTTCGGCAAGGGTGCGGTCATGCGCATGGGCGACAAGGCCGACGAGGCGATCGACGTCGTCTCGACCGGTTCGCTGGGCCTCGACATCGCGCTCGGCATCGGCGGCCTGCCGCGCGGCCGCGTGGTCGAAATCTACGGCCCGGAATCGTCGGGCAAAACCACGCTGACGCTGCAGGTCATCGCCAACTGCCAGCGCAACGGCGGCACCGCCGCGTTCGTCGACGCCGAGCACGCGCTCGATCCGTCCTATGCCGAGAAGCTCGGCGTCAACGTCGACGATCTGCTCGTCTCGCAGCCCGATACCGGCGAGCAGGCGCTCGAGATCGCCGACATGCTGGTGCGCTCGAACGCGGTCGACGTCGTCGTGATCGACTCCGTGGCCGCGCTGACGCCGAAGGCCGAAATCGAAGGTGAGATGGGCGACTCGCACGTCGGCCTGCAGGCGCGCCTGATGAGCCAGGCGCTGCGCAAGCTGACTGCGAACATCAAGAAATCAGGCACTTTGGTCATCTTCATCAACCAGATCCGCATGAAGATCGGCGTCATGTTCGGCAATCCCGAGACGACGACGGGCGGCAACGCGCTCAAGTTCTACGCCTCCGTGCGCCTCGACAT
>DATFRS010000358.1:0-2850 GCA_035263065.1 Rhodanobacteraceae bacterium | reverse complement strand
CGAGAAGCTGCTCCGCGCCGATGCGAAGGCGCACGATTTCATGGAGCATCCGCCGGCGTCGGTCGCCGATACCGCGGCCGCGTTCGCGGGCAGCGCGGTGCCGGAAGCGTTCGGCGTCTACCGCGTCGTGCGCTCGCTCGGCCAGGGCGGCATGGGCGAAGTCTGGCTCGCCGAGCGTGGCGACGGCGAGTTCGACCAGCGCGTCGCGGTCAAGCGGCTGACGTATCCGACGCCGGGCCTGCTGCAGCGTTTCCGGCAGGAGCGCCAGATCCTCGCGCGGCTCGAGCATCCGAACATCGCGCGCCTGATCGACGGCGGCGTCGGCGCCGACGGCACGCCTTATCTCGTCATGGAATACGTCGAAGGCGTGCCGATCACGACCTTCGCGCGCGAGCGCGCCCTCGACGTGCCGGCGCTGCTGCGCCTCATGCTGCGCGTCTGCGAGGCCGTGCAGTACGCGCACCAGAATCTCGTCGTGCACCGCGACCTCAAGCCGTCGAACATCTTCGTCACCGGCGACGGCAACCCGAAGCTGCTCGACTTCGGTATCGCCAAGGTGCTCAGCACGACCGACGTCGACGCGCCGACGCAGACCGTCGCGCGCCTGCTGACGCCCGACTATGCCGCGCCCGAGCAGTTCAGCGGCGCGCCGGTGACGACCGCGACGGACGTCTATGCGCTCGGCGTGGTGCTATACGAGCTTCTCGCCGGCAGGCGCCCGTTCCGGCGCGACGGCGCGCATCCCGACGCGCACGATCCGCCGGCGCCGAGCCTCGCGCTCGAGCGCACGACCGGCGCGAATGCGGCACGCCGTCGCGAGCTCCGCGGCGATGTCGATCGCATCGCGCTCACGGCGATCGCGCACTCGCCGGCGCGGCGCTACGCATCGGCCGAAGCGCTCGCCGCCGACATTCGCCGCTATCTCGACGGACGCCCGATCGCGGCGCGCGGCGACAGCGCGTGGTACCGGCTCGGCAAATTCGCGCGGCGCAACCGCTACGCGCTCGCCGCGGCCGTGCTCGTGTTCGCGGTGTCGATCTCGGCCACCGCGATCAGCCTCGCGCAGGCGCGTCGCGCGCAGGAGCAGGCCGCGCGCGCCGAGGCCGTGCGCAAGTTCCTGGTCGGCGTGTTCGCGCAGGCGAGCCCCGACGAATCGAAAGGCAAGCCGATCACGGCGCAGGAGCTCCTCGAAAAGAGCGAGCCGCAGATCGACAAGGAGCTCGCCGGCCAGCCTGCGCTCCGCGCCGACATCGCCGCGCTGCTGGCGAGCCTCTACGTCGACATCGGCAACCTCGAGCCGGCGCAGACGCTGCTGAAGCAGATCATCGACGGCAGCGACGCGGCGCGCGTGCCGCCGGTCGTCCGTTCGCGAGCGCTGACCGAGCTCGCCGGCATCGAGCGCGACAAGCACGAATCCGACGCGGCCTTCGCGCACGCGCGCGAGGCGCTGACGCTTGCAACGGCCGCGGACGCGGTCGACGAAGCCTCCGAAGCGCAGCACATGATCAACCAGATCATGGTCGTGCGCGGCGATGCGAAAGCGGCCGAGCCGCAGCTTCGCGCAACGCTCGCGGCCGACCTCGCGCGGCTCGGCGAGATGAACGACGCGGTCGCCGACGACTACTCGATGCTGGGCACGTCGTACGACGAGATGACGCGCTACGACGAATCGGCCGCCGCCTTCGCGAAGACGATCGAGATCTCGCGCGCGCTGCACGGCTCGCAGCACAACACGACGGCGCGCGCGCTCAACGACCTCGGCCTCATGCTGCTGCACAAGGGCGACCTTGCCGGCGCGGAGCGGGCGCTGCGCGAGACGAACGAGATCGCGATCCAGCTCTACGGGATCGACACCGACAACACGTGGACGACGCGCTCGAACCTGCTGCGCGTGCTCGAGCTGCAGGGCCGCTATCGCGAAGCGCTCGCCGAGCGGCAGGCGATCTTCGAGGCCGAGCAGCGCCTCGTCGGCGAGAAGCGTCCCGACGCGCTCGCGTTCGCGTCGAACTTCATCGGCGTCGATCATCGCGAGCTCGGCGAGCTCGACGCGTCGGAGACGGCGCTGCGTCGTGCGCTCGCGCTCTGGGCCAGGATCCAGGGCTCGAACGACGAGCCGTCGAGCACGACGCCGCTGATGAACCTCGCGATCACGCTGTCCCTGAAGGGACGCTACGCGGACGCCGAGCGCTCGATCCGCAGCGCGCTGGCGATCCAGGAAAAGCATCAGACATCGAGCTCGCAGTGGCTCAACATCTCGCGCGGCCATCTCGGCGACATCCTGCGCCTGCAGCACCGCTATGCCGAGGCGCTGACCGAGCTTCGCACCGCGAACACGGCGATGCAGTCGGCTGGCGGCACGCCGAATCCGTGGCTCGCGCTGCTCGGCGCGCAGCTCGCGGAGGCCGAGCTCGATGCCGGCCACGCGGAAGAGGCGCATCGCATCGCGACCGGCGTGCTCGCCGCGGCGCGCAAGAGCCTGCCGCAGGGGAACGTGCGACTTGGTCCGCCGTTGTTCGCGCTCGCGCGTGCGGATCTCGCGATCGGCGATGCGCACGAGGCCGAATCGCTCGCGCGCGAAGCGATCGCGATCCGGATCGTGCTGCTGCCGGCCTACGATCCGCGGCTGCTCGAAGCGGAGATCACGCTGGTCGGCGCGCTGGCGGCTGAGGACCGCAGCGCGGAAGCGAAGGCGCTGCTGCGCCAGATCGAGCCGGCGCTCGCCCGGCTTGCGACGCCGTACGCGGCCGATCTGCGCGGCCGCGTCGGGTCGATCTGACTTGCGGAAATCAGGCCGATTTCTTCGGGGCGGCCTTCTTCGCCGGCACAGCCTTCTTCGGCGCCGTCTTCACT
>DATFRS010000357.1:0-4823 GCA_035263065.1 Rhodanobacteraceae bacterium | reverse complement strand
CGGTCGCCGGCGATCTCGTGCTGACGTTCGGCGCGTGGGACGGCGTCTACCTCACAGGCGGCATCGCGCAGCAGCTGCTGCCGTGGATCGAAGCCGGCGGATTCCGGCGGCGCTTCGAGGACAAGGGCCGGCTGTCGTCGGCCGTCGCGCGCGTGCCGACGTCGGTCGTGCTGCACGCGGATGCGGGGCTGGTCGGCGCGGCGGCATACGCGATGATCGAGTCGGGCCGGCTCAACGCTTCGCGCTGATCGCGATTTCCACGGTTGCGGGCACGGCGCGGATGCGAAGCTCGTCGCCGTTCCACGCGGTGCGGCGACCGCCGATGCGCGCGGGCGCGCCGGCGAACGGCGGTGGCGGAGCGAGCACGATGCCGCCTTCCGGGACTTCGAGATCGCCGCGCACGTCGAGGCGCAGGACCTGGCCGTCGCGCTTCAGCGAATAGCCGAGCTTGCCGTAGCGTGTTCGCAGGTTTTCGACCGAAACACCGTCGCCGTCGAGCCAGGCGGCGGGAATCCCCGCCGCAATCACGATCGACCGATCTGCCTCGCGCTCGTACGCGAAGAGATCGAGCGCCGAGCGGATGAAGTCCGACGCGACCCAGCCGTGCGGCATGTCGCCGACGAAGCGCGACTCGCGCGCGTCGCGGCCGACGACCTCGGCCCACTGGTTCCATTCGGCGGGTCGGCGGTCGCGCATGAAGAAGTCGATCGCGGCTTGCGCGCGGTCGCGCCAGCCGAGGCGCACGAACGACGCGACCGTGCGCCATTCGTACGGCGTGTAGTCCTTCCGCGACGCCGTGCCGTCGCGGCGGTCCGCGAACTGCTTCCAGTAGCGCTCGAACGTCGCGTGCAGGAGATCCCGCGGCAGCTCCGACTGCTCGCCTGCGGGCGAGAGCGCGATCGTCGTCGACGTCGCGTCGAAGTCGCCGAGCTCGGCGCAGCCCGGCAGATAATCGATCGCGTGCGCATCGACCGTGCGGCGGATCGCGGCGTAGAGATCGCCGCGGAATTCGTCGCGGGCGTGCGCGAGGCGCGCGGCGTCATCCTTGCGCCCGAGCGCGTCGGCGATCGCGACGGCGTCCTTGTAGCCGGTCAGCGCCCAGAAGTCGTCCCAGAACGAATGCATCGGCTTGGCCGAATAGCCTTCGTGGCTGATCGAGGCGGGCATGAGGCCGTAGAAAGCGGTGTCGCGGTTCGCCTCGGTGCGCTCGCCCGCGCGCAGCGTATCCATGTAGCGCGTCGCGGCGTCGACGCGCGGCCACATCGATTCGAGCAGCGCGCGATCGCCCGTGTAGCGGTAGACCTCGGCGGCGAGATGGATCAGCTCGCCGTGGCTGTCGTTCTCGGGCACGGGATCGGAGCCACGCGCGTCGACGCAGCACGGTACCTTGCCGTTCCCGAATTGATAAGGCGCATACCACGCCAGGTAGTCGCGCGCGGCATCGGCGCGGCCCAGGCGCAGCAGCGCTTCGGACATCATCGCGCCGTCGCGAATCCACGAGCGCGCGTACGAGCGCGTGCCTGGGCGAAGCGAAGGGCCGTCGCGGCTGATCAGGATGTCGGCGAGCGCCGTGCGCAACGTGTCGACGAGCGGCTGTGCAGCGGGCGCGCGGATCGTCGTGCGGTTCAGCACGTCGCGCCACGCCGCGGCGGTTTCGTCGAGACGAGCCTGCAAGGCATCGCGGGCAGGCGCGACGACGTCGCCTTCGAGCGGAATCGCAAGCGTGAACGTCGCCGACGCGTGTGGCGCGAGCGAGACGCGATACAGCAACGCTCCGCTGGCGAGGCCCGTGTCGTCGTGGACCTTGAACGAGCGAGCCTGCCGCGGCTCGCCGAGATGCTCGACGGCAAGGCCGGCGTCGAACGGCGATGCCAGTGCGGCATCGGGCGGCGCGAGCGGGAACACGCGCGGCTTACCGTCGACCGCGAGCGCCATGCCGTCGAAAGCCAGATCGTGGATCGGGCTGACGCCGCCGGGCGTGTTGAGGAACTGCACGGACGGATTGACCTGGAACGGTTGCGCGACGAGAGCGAGCGTGACATCGCGCGGCGTATCGGTCGTGTTCTCTAGGACGTAGCGCGCGACGAGCGTTGCCGCGCCGGGTTTCCCGCTCGCGAACGCCGTCGTCGTCAGCGCGAACGCGGGCGTGCGCCAGGCGACGCTCGGAATCGGCAGGTAGCCGTCCGCGAGCGAATGTCCGATCTCGGCGTCGGCCCATGTCGTGATCCTGCCACCGTCGACGACGAACGGCGCGATCGAGAAGCCGCCGCGCGCGACTTCGAGCGCGCCGTCTTCGGAGAAGAGCCCGGTCTCGTGTCCGCCGTCGACGCCGACCACGGTCCAGTAGGTCTGCTCGTCGTAGAAGCCCCGCGGATACCAGCCGCGCGGCGCCGATTTCGCGAGCGCGGAGAAGAACGCATTGGCCGACGCGCCGAACGCGAGATCCTTGACCTCGACTTCGGCTAGCGCATACGGCGCGTTCGAGGCGTGCATCGAGATGCGCACGTAGCGCGCTTCGGAGTCCGGGAGATACAACGGATCGGCGCCGCCGTTGCCTTCGGTCACACGGCGAACGGTGCGCCAGTGCTCGCGGTCGTCCGAAAAGTCGATCTCGTAGCGGCGCGCGGTGCCGTCGGGCTGCCAGTGCAGCACGAGTCCGCCGAATTCGCGCGCGTAGCCGAGATCGAGCGTCAGCGCGGCGTCTTGCGTCTTCGCGCTGCGCCAGAACGTGTCGGGTTTGCCGTCGACCACGTTCGACGCCGGCGCATTCGCCGCCGATGACGTCGCGCTCGCGACGGGTCGCGGCGGCGTCGCGGGCGGCGGTGCGCGCTCGCGGAATTCGAGGTCGTCGAAGCAGAGCTCGCCCTGGCCGCCCTTGTCGGCATAGACCGTGAGCTCGAGCGCGTCGCTGCGATGGAGGCTGTGGTCCGCACGCGGCCCCCACGCGAACGAGATCTCGCGCTTCCTGAAACGCAGCGGCGTCCATTCGGCCGGCGGTGCGAACCCGCCGCGATTGACCCACCAGACGTTCTCGTTCGCAGCGTCGGTCAGCTTGAACTGCAGCGCGTTCTCGGGCGCGCTGCCGCGCACGCGGACGTCGAATTCGTAGTCCGCCGGATAGTCGAGCGGCAGCGCGCGGCGCATCGACGCGTAGCCCGAGACGCCATGGAAGTCGTAGCCGAGGCAGAGCGCTCCGTCGCCGGCCTTGTGCAAGGTCGCCGAAACCTGGTCGGACGCCGACGCGGTCCAGCGCGAGATGTCCGAGAAATCGTCGAGCACGCGCGCGTTCGCGGCCGGAGCGAGCAGGACCGCGAGCGCGAGCTCGAAGCGTGCGCGCACGCTCAACCCTTGACGCTGCCGAGCAGCAGCCCTTCGAGGTAGTAGCGCTGCAGCGCGAGGAACAGCGCGAGCACCGGCAGCACCGTGACGACCGAGCCCGCCATCATGAGCTCGTTGTCCTGCACGTGCTCGCGCGCAAGGCCGGCGAGAGCGACGGGTGCCGTCTGCCAGACCTGATCGCTCAGCACGATCAGCGGCCACATGAAATCGTTCCAGCTCGCGAGGAACGTGAAGATCGCAAGCGTGACGACGATCGGCTTCAGGAGCGGCAGCACGATCGTCGCGAAGATGCGCCATTCGCCGGCGCCGTCGATGCGCGCGGCTTCGAGGAGCTCGTCGGGAATCGTGCGCGCGTACTGGCGCACGAGGAAGATGCCGAACACGGTCGCCATCGCCGGCACGACGACGCCGCCGTAGTTGTTGACGAGGCCGAGCCATTTCATGACGAGGAACAGCGGGATCATCGCGACCTGCGCCGGGATCACGAGCGCGGTCAGCAGCGTGCGAAACAGGCGATCGCGGCCGGCGAAATGCAGCTTCGCGAAGGCGTAGCCGGCTGCGAGGTTCAGCACGAGCGAGAAGAGCGTGATCGCGGTCGCCACGAGGAGACTGTTGACGAGATAGCGGCCCATGCCGGCGCGTTCGAAGAGCTCGCGGTAGTTCGCGAGCGTCGCGCTTTTCGGCAGGAGCGGCGGCGGCAGCGTGCTCGCTTCGCCGGGATGCATGAACGAGACCGAGGCCATCCACAGCAGGGGGAACAGCGAGAACGCCGCGAGCACGACGAGCAAAGCATTGACGCCGATCGCGCGCCAGCGGCCGGATGCGTTCATGCGGCTTCTCCGCGCCGGCCCCAGCGGAGCAGCAGCAGCGTCGCGGCGAGGATCAGCGCGAACAGGAGGAACGCGATCGCCGAGGCGCGGCCGAGGCTCCACCACGTGAAGCCTTCGTCGTACATGAAATACAGCACGCTGACGGTGCTCTGCAGCGGATTGCCCTGCGTCATCACATATGGCTCGGCGAACAACTGGAAGTAACCCGAGACCGTGATGATCGCGACGAGCAGCAGCGCGGGCCGCAGCATCGGCAGCGTGATGTGGCGCAGGCGCTGGACGAGCGATGCGCCGTCGATGTGCGCCGCTTCGTAGAGATCGCGCGGAATGCCCTGCAGCGCCGCGAGCAGGATGATCATGTTGTAACCGAAGTTCTTCCAGACCGCGAACAGGATGATCGCCGGCATCGACCAGTGCGGATCGCCGAGCCAGTCGATCGGCGCGATGCCGATCGCGCCCAGGGCGTGATTGATGAGCCCGTAATGGGGGTGATAGAGGTAGCGCCATACCACCGCCATCGCCACCAGCGTGGTCACCACCGGCGTGAAGTAGAGCGAGCGGAAGAAGCCCGGCGCCACGGCGAGCCGCGAGTTCACGAGCAACGCGGCCGCCAGCGAGACGGCCACCGTGAGCGGCCCTCCCACCAGCACGAAG
>DATFRS010000356.1:0-13244 GCA_035263065.1 Rhodanobacteraceae bacterium | reverse complement strand
CGATCGCGACGGCCAGCTGCTCGGCAACGAGATCGCGCCGCGCGTGCACAACTCCGGGCACTGGACGATCGAAGGCGCCGTCTGCAGCCAGTTCGAGAATCACCTGCGCGCCGTGCTCGGGCTGCCGCTCGGCGACACGTCAACGCGCGGGCTCAGCGTCATGCTCAACTGGATCGGCGAGCTGCCGGACGCAAACGCGATCCTGCGCGAGCCCGACGGGCACTGGCACGACTACGGCAAGGAGCCGCGCGCCGGTCGCAAGGTCGGTCACGCGACGATCTGCGCGCGCTCGCCGGACGTGCTCGGCGAGCGCCTCGCGCGCATCGCGGCCGCGCTCGGCCGCGAGACGCAGATCGAGCCGGTGCTGAAGGTGCTCGCGGCTCGATGAGCTTCGGCGTCAGGCCATCTGGCTCGCGACGAAGTCCCAGTTGACGAGATTCCAGAACGCCTCGACGTACTTCGGCCGCGCGTTGCGGTAGTCGATGTAGTAGGCGTGCTCCCAGACGTCGCAGGTCAGGAGCGGCCGGTCGCTGCCGGTGATCGGCGTGCCGGCGTTCGAGGTCGACACGAGCCCGAGGCTCTTGTCCGCGCGCTGCACCAGCCAACCCCAGCCCGATCCGAACGTGCCGACCGAGACCTTCGTGAACTCGTCCTTGAACTGCGAGAAGCCGCCGAACGCCTTGTTGATCGCGTCGGCGAGACGGCCGCCGGCCTCGCCGCCGCCCTTGGGCGACAGGCAGTTCCAGTAGAACGTGTGGTTCCAGATCTGTGCCGCGTTGTTGAACATGCCGCCGGACGCCTTGCGGATGATCTCCTCGAGCGCCATGTTCTCGAATTCGGTGCCCTTGATCTGGTTGTTGAGATTGGTGACGTAGGTCTGATGGTGCTTGCCGTAGTGGTAGTCGATCGTCTCCGCGGAAATGTGCGGCGCCAGCGCGTCGCGCGCCCAGGGCAGCGGGGGAAGCTCGATGGCCATCGTTCCGTCTCCTTGTGGAAGGGTCGTTCAGTCTAGCAGCAGGCCGCGGCCGCGCAGCCGCGATACGGCCGCGCTGGTAGAATTGCATTCAGTGGCGCCGCGCGCGCCGATCGTTTCGAGCATCCCGATGGAAGTCGTCGACCGCATCAAGACCACCCTCGCTTCGCATCCGATCGTGCTTTTCATGAAAGGCACGCCGCAGTTTCCGATGTGCGGATTTTCGAGCCGCACCGCACAGGCCCTGAAGGCCGTCGACGCCGATTACCACGCCGTCAACGTGCTCGAGGATCCCGAGATCCGCGCCAACCTGCCGCGCTATTCGAACTGGCCGACGTTTCCGCAGCTTTTCATCCACGGCGAGCTGATCGGCGGCTGCGACATCACGATGGAGCTCTACGAGTCGGGCGAGCTCGACCGCCTCGTAAAAGACGCACAAAAGGCCTGAGCATGCTCCCGCTGGCGACGATCGAAGGCGCGCCGCCGGCCGCCGCGGACGCCTTGCGCGATCGCGTCGTGCTCGTCACCGGCGCGACCGGCGGGCTCGGCCGCGCGACGTCGCTCGCCGCCGCCGCCGCCGGCGCGACGGTCGTGCTGCTCGGCCGCAAGGTGCGCGCGCTCGAAGCGCTCTACGACGAGATCGAGCGGCAGGGCGGCCCGCAGCCGGCCGTCTATCCGATGGATCTCTTCGGCGCGACGCCGCGCGACCACGCCGATCTCGCCGCCGCGATCGAGCGCGAATGCGGCCGCCTCGACGGCATCGTCCACGCCGCCGCGCACTTCGACGGCCTGCAGCCGTTCGATCAGCAGAAACCCGACGAGTGGATGCGCACGCAGCAGGTCAACGTGACGGCGCCGTTCCAGCTGACGCAGATGGCGATGCCGCTGCTGCGCGCATCGCCCGATGCCGCGATCGTGTTCGTGCTCGACGATCCCGCACGCACGGGCAAGGCGTTCTGGGGCGGCTACGGCGTTGCCAAGCATGCGCTCGCGGGGCTCGCCTCGATCGTGCACGAGGAAACCGAGCGGAGCCCGGTGCGCACGCATGCGCTGCTGCCGGGTCCGATGCGCACGGTGCTGCGTCGCGCGGCGTATTACGGCGAGGACACGATGATGCATCCCGAACCGAGCCATGCGGCGCAGTTCGTCGTGTGGCTGCTCGGCGCAGAAGGCGCGCCGATGCGCGGGAGGACGCTCGATCTGCGAACCTCCGTCATCCCCGCGAAAGCGGGGACCTAGCGCCTTTGATGCTGCTCGCTGGACGTTGAAGGCACTGGGTCCCCGCTTTCGCGGGGATGACGAGTTGGTTTGCTACCGGCTCACGAAAGCGCCTGCGCGTGATGCCGCAGGTGATCCTCCATGAACGTCGAAATGAAGTAGTAGCTGTGGTCATAGCCCGCATGCACGCGCAGCGTCAGCGGCTGCCCGGCTTCGCGGCATGCGGCGTCGAGCTTCCAGTGCTGGAGCTGCACCTCGAGGAATTTGTCGGCGTAGCCCTGGTCGACGAGGATCGTGCCCGGGAACCGGTTGCCGTCCTTGATCAGCGCGCAGGCGTCGTACGGACGCCACGACTTCCGATCGTCGCCGAGATAGCGCGGCAGCGCCTTCTGGCCCCACGGCACCTCGCTCGGCGCGACGATCGGCGCGAACGCCGACACCGATTTGTAGCGCTCCGGATTCTTGAGCGCGATCGTCAGCGCGCCGTGGCCGCCCATCGAGTGGCCGAAGATGCTCTCGCGGCCCATGTCGGCCGACGAGAAATTCGCGCCGATGATCGACGGCAATTCCTTCGTGACGTAGCTCAGCATGCGAAAGCGCTTGGCGAACGCGCCCGTCGTCGCATCGAGGTAGAAACCCGCGGCTTCGCCGAATTCCCAGTCGCCGGTCGCGCCTTCGATGCCGGTCTCGCGCGGGCTCGTGTCCGGCGTGACGAGCATGAGGCCGAGCTCCGCGGCGATGCGCTGCGCGCCGGCCTTGATGACGAACGTCTCCTCGGTGCAGGTGAGCCCGGCGAGGTAGTAGAGCACCGGCACCTTGCCTTTCGCGGCCTGCGGCGGACGGAACACGCCGAACTTCATCGTGCCCGCGGTCTCGGTCGACGCGTGCTTGTAGAAACCCTGCACGCCGCCGAAGCAGCGCTGCTCGGAAATGGTCTCGATGGCCATGTCGCGCCTCGCGAAAGTGCCGGAAAGAAGCGGAATTATGCGGGCCCTGCGCGGTTCGGCCTACTGGCTCTCGGGAGCCAGTTCCGGCGTGCGCGTGATGCGCCAGCCGAGCCAGCCCGAGCTCGCTGCCGCGATCATCGTCAGCGCCGCGAAACCCGGCAGCGCGACGCCGACCGAGCGCAGGAGGTTGAACGTCGACGTGACGACGAGATCGCCGAAGCGCCACACCGACGTGTCGATGAAGTTCTTGGTCTTGTAGCGCGTCTCGGCGTGCACGCGCGTGTAGAGGCTGTCGGCAGCCGGCTTGAAGACGCCGTACGCGCTCGCGCGCGTGATGACGGCGACGACGGCGATCCACGGTCCGGCGAACACGATGAGGCCCGCCAGCATGATCGCCTTCAACGCGCCGTCCATCGCCATCGCGGCGGCGGGACCGAAACGCACCATCAGCGGTCGCGTCAGCACGAGCTGCAGGATCATCTGCAGCGAGTTCGCCGAAAGGTCGATGCTCGCCGCGAAATCGATGCGCGCCTCGCGCGTCGGATAGGTCGCGCCGCTGTAGTCGGCGAGCAGCGCGTAGATCACCGTGCCCACCGCATCGCCGAGCACCATCAGGAGCGCGAGCCGGCGCATCAGCGGCGACTTCAGCGTCTCGATCGCGCCGGCGAGGAGGCCGCCGCCGATCACGCGCTCGTCGCGGCGCACGTCGCCCTTGACCGGATGGGCACGCGACCAGTGCGAAAGCGCGAGGACGCACGCGATCGCGACGCCGAGCAGCAGCGAGGACACGACGAGCAGACCCGACACGCCGACGAGATACACGAAGGCCTTGGTCAGCGCGGGGCCGGCGAGCGCGCCGACTGCGCCGCCGAGCGTGATCACCGGGAACAGCCGGTGCGCCTGCTCGGGATCGAAGAGATCGGCCATGAAGCTCCAGAACACGGCCACGACGAACAGGTTGAACACGCTGATCCAGACGAAGAACGCGGAGCCGAGCAGGCGCGCGCCGATCGCATCCTGCATCTGGAACAGCGGGATGAACGCGATCATGCCGGCGATGAAGAAGAGATAGACGATCGGCACGAAGGTGCGTCGCGAATAGCGCGCGACCAGCGCGCCGAACAGCGGCGTCAGCGCCAGCGTCGCGACGAACGTCGCCGCGTAGAAGATCGGCAGCGCCGTCGAGCCGACCGCGGCCGAGAGCTGGTCGCGCACGGGCCGCAGCACGTAGTACGCGGCGAGCACCGCGAAGAAATAGACGAAGGCCAGGACGACGGCGAACCACTCGTGGCGCTGGATGGCGGGGCGGCTCGGCACGTCGGATCCCAAGGGGCAACGGCGCGCAAGCCTAGCACGCGGAAATTGCGTTCCAACACGGCATACTGGCGCCATGACGCCGCGCCTCTCCGCGCTCAATCTCTTTCCGGTCAAGTCGTGCGCGCCGCTGCCGGTCGACGCGGCGACGGTCGAGCCGCGCGGGCTCGAGCACGACCGGCGCTGGATCGTGACCGACGCCGACGGCAAGTTCCTCACCGGCCGGCAGCACCCGCGCCTCACGCTGCTGCGCGCCGTGCCGGACGGCGATGCGGTCGCGATGACCGCGCCGGACATGCCGGCGCTGCGCCTGGTGCCGCCGCGCGCGGCCGATCGCGTCGACGTCACCGTGTGGACGAACACGGTCGCCGCGCTGCCCGCGGGCTTCACGGCCGACATGTGGATCAGCGCGTTCCTCGGCATGCCCGCACGCTTCGCCTACATGGACGGCGGCTGCGCGCGGCCGGTCAATCCGGACTACGCGAAACCCGGCGACGAAGTCAGCTTCGCCGACGCGTTTCCGTTGCTGCTGATTTCCGAAGGCGCGCTCGACGCGTTGAACGAGAAGCTTGCGGCGCCGGTGCCGATGCTGCGCTTCCGCCCGAACCTCGTCGTCGCGCACACGGCGCCGCACGCCGAGGACGGCTGGAAGCGCATCCGCATCGGCGCGATCGAGTTCGATCTCGTCAAGCCGTGCTCGCGCTGCGTCTTCACGACGGTCGACTTCGAGAAGGGCGCGTTCGATCCGAGCGGCGAGCCGCTGCGCACGCTGATCACCTACCGCCGCGGCGAGCGCGGCGTGACGTTCGGGCAGAATGTGATTCCGCGCGGGACGGGGACGCTGCGTGTGGGCGACACCGTCGAAGTGCTGGCTTGACGGGCATCGGTTGGAGCATCTGCTCTAGCCTTGCGACCTAGCCTGACTCCTTCCCGGTCCTCGCCCCGCACATGACCTACGACACCGTGATCGTCGGCGCCGGCTCCGCCGGCTGCGTGCTGGCGAACCGCCTCAGCGCGAATCCCGCGCATCGCGTGCTCGTGCTCGAAGCGGGCGGTCGCGACTGGCACCCGTTCATCCACATGCCGGCCGGGCTCGCCAAGCTCGTCAACAACAAGCGCATCAACTGGGACTACCACACCGAGCCCGAAGCCGCGCTCGCGCATCGGCGCTTGTGGTGGCCGCGCGGCAAGGTGCTCGGCGGCTCGAGCTCGATCAACGCGATGTGCTACACGCGCGGCGCGCCGGCGGACTACGACGAATGGGCTGCGCTGACCGGCGATGCGCGCTGGGCCTGGGACAACGTGCTGCCGGTGTTCAAGCGCGGCGAGGACAACGCGCGCGGCGCCGACGCATGGCACGGCGCCGGCGGTCCGCTCGCGGTCGCCGATCTGCGCCATCACAACGCGCTTTCCGACGTCGTCATCGACGCCGCGGCGACCGCCGGCATCGCGCGCAACGCCGATTTCAACGGTGCAGCGCAGGAAGGCTTCGGCTACTACCAGGTCACGCAACGCAACGGCGCGCGCTGCTCGGCCGCGACGGCGTATCTCGCGCCGGTGCGCTCGCGGGCAAACCTCACGCTGCTGACGCACGCGCTGACGCATCGCGTGCTGCTCGACGGCCCGCGCGCGACCGGCGTGGAGTACAGCCGCCACGGCCGCATCGAGCGCGTCGAGGCCGGCTGCGTGATCCTCGCCGGCGGCGCGATCAACTCGCCGCAGCTCCTGATGCTGTCCGGCATCGGTCCCGCGGATCATCTCGCCGCGTGCGGCATCGCCGTCGCTCACGATCTCGCCGGCGTCGGCGCGAACCTGCAGGACCATCTCGACATCTGCACGCTCGTGCGCTCGACGCGGCCGGTCACCTACGACAAGACGAACGACGTCGCCGTCGCGCTCGAGTTCCTCGTCAGGCGCCGCGGCATCGGCACGTCGAACATCGCCGAGGCCGGCGGCTTCGTGCGCTCGCGCCTCGCGCCCGACATGCGCTGCGATCTGCAGTTCCATTTCGTGCCGGCGCTGCTCGACCAGCACGGCCGCCATCGCCTCGACGGCTACGGCTACACGATGCACGCGTGCGCGCTCAGGCCGAAGAGCCGCGGCACGATCCGCCTCAAGTCCGCCGATCCCGCCGCGCATCCGGCGATCCGGCCGAACTATCTCGGCGACGCCGAAGGCCACGACCTCGCGATGCTGATCGAAGGCGCGCGGCTCTCGCGCGAGATCTTCGCGCAGGCGCCGTTCGCGCCGTATCGCGGCGGCGAGATCTTTCCCGGCAGCGAAGCGCGCACCGACGCCGACCTCGAAACCTTCGTGCGCCGCAAGGCCGAGACGATCTATCACCCGGTCGGCACCTGCCGCATGGGTCGCGACGGCGACGCGGTCGTCGACAGCGAGCTTCGCGTGCGAGGCGTGGACGCGCTTCGCGTCGTCGACGCCTCGGTGATGCCGACGCTGATCGGCGGCAACACCAACGCGCCGACGATGATGATCGCTGAACGCGCCGCCGAGCTCCTCGTTTCGACACCGGCTCCACACAAGCGCTGACGCGCCGCTGCTAGACTCGATCCCAGGGTCCTGAAGGAGCGCCGCAGGGGCGGCAAGGGACAGGGGATGGAAGACATCATCGCGGTGGCGTCACCGCCGCCGCCGCCGTTGCCGCCGAGCTGGGCGGCCGGCATGCCGGAGCAGGTCGGCCCGGCGCGCACGGAGCATCGCTTCGAATTCTCCGGCGATGCGCGCGAATATTTCCGCATCTGGGTCGTCAACCTCGCGCTCAGCGTCGTTACGCTCGGCGTCTTCTCGGCGTGGGCGAAGGTGCGCAGCGAGCGCTACTTCTACGGCAACACGCGCCTCGCCGGGCAGCCGTTCGAGTATCTCGCCAGGCCCCTGCCGATCCTGAAGGGCCGCATCATCGCGCTCGTGCTGTTCGGCAGTTACGTGCTCGCGGGGCAGGTCAGCCTGAAGCTGCAGCTGGCGACGGCGGCCGTGCTCGCACTCGCGACGCCGTGGCTGCTGGTCCGCGGCGCGGCGTTCCGCGCGCGCTATTCGGCGTGGCGCGGCATCAACTTCCGCTTCGTGCCGGACTACGGCGAAGCGTACGTGCGCTACCTGCTGCTGCTGATCCCGATCGTGTTTTCGGCCGGGCTCATGTACCCGTACGTCAAGGCGAAGCAGAAGTCGTTCATCGTCGAGCATCATCGCTACGGCGGCACCTGGTTCACGTTCCGCGCGACGCCCTCGCAGTTCTATCCGCCGTACGTGCTGGCGTGGTCGGTCGTCGTCGCGTGCATCTTCCTGACGTCGTTGGTCGCCGGCGGGATCCTGATGGCGCTGATGGCACACGAAGGCGGCACGCCGCCCGAATGGATTGCCCTGATCTACGCCGTGCCGATGTACGGCTCGTACTTCGTCGTCTGGGCGTTCCTCGCCGCGGCGCTCGCCAATCTCGTCTACAACCACGTCGATCTCGGCCAGCATCGATTCCGCTCGACGCTGAAGGGCCGGCAGCTCCTCTGGATCTACGCAGGCAACACGGTCGCGATCCTTGCAAGCGCCGGATTCCTCATTCCATGGGCGAAGATCCGCCTCGCGCGCTACCGCGCCGAAAACCTCACGGTGCTCGCCGCCGGCGATCTCGCGGCGTTCCGCGCCGAAACCCGCGCCGACGTCGACGCGACCGCCGCCGAGATGGACGGCCTCTTCGACATCGACATCGGCCTATGACGGACACGTTCGCCGGCACGTACTACGACGGCACCGGCGGCGCGGCGCATGCCGTCGCGCTGCGCCGCGTCGGGCTCGCGCACTACGCGGTGGAAGGCGAGGGCGTCCACCGCGGCGGCTCGATCGCGAGCCTGCGCATCACGCCGCGCCTCGCGCGCATCGCGCGCACGGTCGAATTCCCGGACGGCGCCCGGCTCCTCGTCGCGCACGATGCCGCGATCGATGCGTGGTTCCCGCGCCAGGGCCGCCTCGAGGCGCTCGTCGACCGCATGGAGCACCACGCGCAGGTCGTCGCGGTCGCGATCGTGATCTGCGCGGCATCGCTCGGCGCCGGCGGGTTCTGGGGCGTGCCGTGGCTGTCGGACCGCATCGCCGACGCCGTGCCGGTCGAAGTCGAGAAGACGCTCGGCGGCGAGGTGCTCGAGAATCTCGACGAGCTCGGCCTCAAGGCCTCGACGCTCGCGGCCGACCGGCGCGACGCGCTTGCGACGCGCTTCCGCAAGCTCGCGCACGACGCCGGCGGCGACGACTACCGGCTCGAGTTCCGCGACGCGAAGTCGATCGGCCCGAACGCCTTCGCGATCCCGGGCGGCACGGTCGTCGTGACCGACCAGCTCGTGAAGCTGCTCGGCGACGATCGCGAGTTCGACGCGGTCGTCGCCCACGAGATCGGGCACCAGCGCAATCGTCATGCGCTCCGGCAGACGCTGCGCGGTTCGTTCGTCGCGATCGTCGCGGCGCTCTTCACCGGCGACGTGAGCTCGGCCGGCGCCGTGGTCGTCGCGGTGCCGACGTTCCTCCTGCACAGCCACTATTCGCGCGCGTTCGAGGAAGAGGCCGACCGCTACGCGTTCGACCTTCTCGCCCGCGAGAACGAATCGCCGCACTGGTTCGCGGCGGCCATGAACGTCCTCGAGAAGACGCGGCCCGAACGCGGCCACCGCATGTCGTACCTGTCGAGCCACCCGTCGACCGGCGACCGGATCCTCGCCGCCGAGAACGCGGCGCAGGTTTTCGCGGCGGCGCACCCGGACCTCTGTCCGAACGGCGTCTGCCCGGGCGAGGAAGAAACCGAGTGCGAGGACTGCAACGACGACGACGAGAGCCCGCCGACGAGCAGCGAGAATCTCTCCTGCAGCAAGCCCGACGACGACGATTGACGCGCCGTCGCTCGGCTAGACCGCCTCTTCGAGCTCCGGCACGAGCTTGAAGAGATCGCCCACGAGGCCGAAATCGGCGATCTCGAAGATCGGCGCCTCGGCGTCCTTGTTGATCGCGACGATCGTGCCGGCGTCCTTGATGCCGGTGAGATGCTGGATCGCGCCGGAGATGCCGATCGCGATGTAGAGCTCGGGCGCGATGATCTTGCCGGTCTGGCCGACCTGCAGGTCACTTGGCACGTAGCCCGCGTCGACTGCCGCGCGCGACGCGCCGACCGCCGCGCCGATCTTGTCGGCGAGCGCGTAGATGATCCTGAAATTGTCGGCCGAGCCGAGCGCGCGGCCGCCCGACACGACGCGCGATGCGCCCTGCAGGTCGGGGCGATCGCTCTTGCCCTGCGCGAGCCCTACGAAGCGCGTGTGGCGCGGCAGAGCGACGTCGAGCGCGAGCGCCTCGACCGGCGCTGCATGCGCGCCTTCCGCGGCGGCCGCGTAGGACGCCGTGCGCACGGTCGCAACGAGCGTCTGGTCGGCCGGCGCCTCGACGGTGACGATCGCGTTGCCTGCGTAGATCGGCCGCTTGAACGCGTGTGCGCCTTCGACCGCCATCACGTCGGACACCTGCGCGACGCCGAGCAGCGCGGCGACGCGCGGCATGACGTCCTTGCCGAACGTCGTCGACGGCGCGAGCACGTGCGTGTAGCCGTTCTTCGCTACGGCTGCGATCTGCGGCGCGTAGATCGCCGCGAGCGCATGCGCGTTCTCGGCGCGGGCGACAGTCAGTACCTTCGTCACGCCGGCGATCTTCGCGGCCGCCGCGCCGATTGCCGCAGGTTCGGCGGCGAGCACGAGCACGTCGACCGCATCGGCCTTGATGTCCTCCGCGCAGGTGACGCAGCGCGCGGTGCTCGCGTTGAGCTTGCCGTCGAGATGCTCGGCAACGATCAGAACCTTGCTCATCACAGCAGCCCCCGCGTCTTGAGTGCCGCGACGAGCTCGGGCACGTCCTTGACCATGACGCCCTTGCTCCGCTTCGCCGGCGGCGCGTAGCGCGTCGTCTTCAGGTGATCGCCCGACGCGACGCCGAGATCGGCGAGCTGCAGCGTCTCGATCGGCTTGGACTTCGCCTTCATGATGTCCGGCAGCTTGATGAAGCGCGGCTCGTTGAGGCGAAGGTCGGTCGTGACGACGGCGGGCAGATCGACCTCGATCGTCTCGAGCCCGGCGTCGACCTCGCGCGTCACGCGCGCGGCGTTGCCGTCGACCTCGACCTTCGACGCGAACGTCGCCTGCGGGCGATCCCACAGCGCCGCCAGCATCTGGCCGGTCTGGTTGCAATCGTCGTCGATCGCCTGCTTGCCCATCAGCACGATGCCCGGCTGCTCCTTCTCGATGAGCTTCAGGAACACGCGCGCCGCGGTGAGCGGTTGAACCGCATCGGAGCTCACGACGTGAATGGCTCTGTTTGCGCCCATCGCGAGGCCGTTGCGGATATGCGCCTGAGCATCCGCCGGGCCGATCGTCGCGATGATGACGTCGGTCGCGACGCCTTTCTCGCGAAGGCGCAGCGCTTCCTCGAGCGCGATGTCGTCGAACGGGTTCGCCGACAGCTTGACGCCCTCGGTGACGACGCCCGAGTTGTCGGGCTTGACCTGCACCCGCACGTTGTAATCGACGACACGCTTGTAGGCGACCAGGATCTTCATGGCCCTTGGATTCCTCGGGATTCCGCGCGCCGCGCGGGTGAAACGGGGCGCGGATTGTAACGTCAAATCGCGGGCCGGTCAGTCCGGCGGCGGCCGGAGGCGTGATAATCGGCGCCGGAGAAGGGCATGCATCGCTTTCGCGCAAGGCTCTACAAGGTCGGCGTCGTGCGCTGCATCGACGTGCCGTCGCGGCTGTCGAGCCGGCTCGGTCCCGGCGCGGCGCCGCCGGTGCGCGGCACGATCGAGGCCGTGCCGTTCCGCTCGACGCTGCTCGCGCGGCGCGACGGCGCGTATCGCCTCTGCGTGCACAGCCGCATCTGGCGGCCGCGCGGGCTCGACGCCGGCGACGACGTGCATGTCGAGATCACGCGCGACGACGAGCCGCGCGAGGCGCCGGTGCTGCCGGGCGATTTCGTCGATGCGCTCCAAGAGCGTCCGCTCGTGCGACGCTACATCGACAACGCCGCGCCTTCACTCCGCCGCGAGATCGCGCTGTGGCTCGCCGCCGCCAAGCGGCCCGAGACGCGCGAGCGGCGCATCGCAGTCGCGCTCGACCGGCTCGAGGAACGCGCCGGCAAGCCGAAGCCGCGACCCGTCAAGCCCGCACGCGCTTCAGGATCGCCGCCGCGAAGCGCTCGGCCGACCCCGCGGCGTGCGCGAAGAACAGCGAAGGCTCGCTGAGCTCGAGCTCGAGCACGACGGGCTTGCCCGCGTCGTCGTGGATCAGGTCGACGCGCGCGTAAAGCAGCGGTCCGTCGAACGGAATCGCGGCGAGCGTCCTGTGCGCGATGTCGAGCTCCCCGGCGCTCGGCTCGCGCGCCGTGATGTGCTCGGTCGCGAACAGCGCGCGCGTCGGACCTTCGCCGCGGCGAAGCAAGGGTCCCTTGCGGATCGCGTGGCTGAACGCGCCGTCGAAGAAGATCAGCGCGGTCTCGCCGTAGTCGTCGACGCGGCCGAGATACGGCTGCAGCAGCACGCTGCGGCTGTCGTCTAGGAGCCGCATCATGTGACGGCGCGCGAGCGCGTCCTCCTCGGGCACGTAGCGCTGCGCGTCGCGCGAGCCGGCGCCGATGCTCGGCTTGACGACGAACTCGCCGCGATGGTCCGTGCGGAATCGCGCGAGCCCGTCGACCGCGTTCTGGCCCGGTTCGACGAAATGACTCGGCACGGTCGGCACGCCGGCCTTCGCGAGATGCGCGAGGTAATGCTTGTCGGTGTTCCAGCGCACGATCTCGGCCGGATTCAGCAACGTGGTCGCGCTCGACACTTTCCCGATCCAGTGCAGGAACGGCTCGAGCCGTTGGGTGTAGTCCCACGTCGAGCGCAGCACCGCGAGGTCGTAGCGCGACCACAGCGTGAGGCGGTCGTCCCAGTCGATCACGGCCGGCTCCACGCCCGCCGCGCGCAACGCGGCGGTGAGCGGCGGAAGGTCTTCGTCGAGATCGCGCGCGGCGGCGGCGGTGACGAGGGCAATGCGTGTCATCGTTGCGCGGCGTCCCGATCAGGCGGCTTCGGCATGGAGCTTCAGCCCGAGCGCGCGCGCGACCTTGAGCACCGTCGCGAAATCCGGATTGCGCTCGCCTGACAGCGCCTTGTAGAGGCTTTCGCGCGAGAGCCCGGCCGCGCGAGCGACGCGCGACATGCCCTGCGCACGTGCGATATCGCCGAGCGCCTTAGCGATGAAAGCGGCATCGCCGTCGCTTTCCTCGATGCAGGCGTCGAGATAGAGCGCCATTTCCCGCGGCGTGCGCAGGTGGTCTGCGACGTCGTAGCGTTTCGTTTTGGTTCTTGCCATGTCGCGCCTCACAGCTCTTTCGCCCATGCGATCGCACGCGCGATGTCCTCGCGCTGTGTCGATTTGCTGCCCCCAGCGAGGAGCACGATGACGACGCGGCCTCGCTGCACGTAATACACGCGGTATCCCGGCCCCGCGTCGATCTTGAGCTCGCACACGCCGTTCGTCAGCACGCGGTGCAAACCCGCGTTGCCCGACGCCAGTCGTTCGATGCGTGCCTGTATCCGCGCGCGTCCGGCGAGATCCCGCAGCCCGTCGATCCATTCCCGAAAGGCCTGCGTTGTCTCGATCCGCATGGCCTAGTGTAGCCACGCGGCTACACAGGCGCAAGACCCGATCAGGTGATCTCAGAGATTCTGGTAGTTCGGCCCGCTGCCGCCTTCCGGCGTCACCCAGTCGATGATC
>DATFRS010000355.1:0-2411 GCA_035263065.1 Rhodanobacteraceae bacterium | reverse complement strand
CTCGGGGCTCGGGCTGGCGATCGTGCGGCGCATCGCGGAGCGCCATCGCGCGGCGCTCGCGTTTTCGCGCGGGCAGTCGGGGCGCGGGTTGCGCGTGACGCTCCGGTTTCCGGCGCTGGATCCGGCGGCGTCGTAGGGTTTCGCAGCGTGCCCTCACCCTGCCCTCTCCCGCGAGCGGGAGAGGGGAAAGACACTCAGTCCCAGCGGTCGTCGCGCGTGTAGACGACGCCGTCTTCGACTTTCACCGGAAACGTCGCGGTCGGCTCGTACGCCGGCGGCGTCAGCGCCTCGCCGGTGACGATGTCGAAGCGCGCGCCGTGGCGCGGGCACTCGACCTGGCGGCCTTCGATGATGCCGCCGGTCAGCTCGCCGCCGTCGTGCGTGCAGACGTCCTCGATCGCGTAGAGATCGCCGTCGATGTTGAACACGGCGATCGGCGTGTCGCCGTCGTATGCGACCTGGTATTCGCCGGGCAGGAGCTCCGCCGTCGTGCAGACGCGCACCCAGCCGCTCACAGCGTCTTGACCAGGAGCTCGAAGCGGAGATCGTTGCGCTTGGGAATGCCGAAGCGCTCGTCGCCGTAGGGAAACGGCGAATAGAGGCCGGTGCGGCGATAGCCGCGGCGCTCGTACCACGCGATCAGCTCGTCGCGCACCGAGATCACGGTCATCTGCATCTCCGGCACGTTCCAGTCGTCTCGGGCAAGCCGCTCGGCTTCGGCGAGCATCGCGCGCCCGACGCCGCCGCCCTGGAGATCCGGCCGCACCGAGAACATGCCGAAATACGCCGCGCCGCCGCGCCGCTCGATGTTCGCGCAGGCGAGCAGCACGCCGCCGCGTTCGCCGAGCAGCATGCAGCTGCCGTCCTTCGTGACCAGCTCGGCGACGCCGGCGGGATCGGTGCGCTGGCCGTCGAGGAGATCGGCTTCGGTCGTCCAGCCCTTGCGGCTGACGTCGCCGCGATACGCCGATTCGACCAGCGCGACGATCGCCGGCACGTCGTCGACCGACGCGAGGCGGAACGCGACCGCGGCAGGTTCGGCGACGGCGCTCATGCAGCCTCCGTGCTGACGCGCGCCGTGCCCGCGAGCGCGGCGCGCAAGGTGGCGAACGGCAGCTCCGCGCACTTGCGGCGCGCCGGATGACGATGGAGCTCGCGCATCGCGTTGAGATCGCCGAGCGCCTCGTCGGCGTCGACTTCGCCGCCCAGAAGGCGCGCGAAGCGGCCGTCGAGCGCGGCGATCGCGTCGGCGTCGCAGCCGACGACGAGCTCGCTCAGCATCGACGCCGTCGCCGTGGTGATCGCGCAGGCCTCGCCGGAAAAGCCCATGCCCGCGATGCGTCCGTCCGTGCAGCGCACCTCGACGTTCAGCACATCGCCGCACAGCGGATTGACGCCGTCGGCCGCGTGCGTGCAGCCGGCCAGCGCGCCGCGGTTGCGCGGATGGCGGTAATGCTCGAGCACGAGGTCGCGGTAGAGCGCGGATTCGGTCATCGCAGGCATTCTAGGCCGGCGCGGGATTTCCGTCAGCCGAGCAGCGTGCGCACCTTGGCGATCGCCGCGACGAAGCGGTCGATCTCCTCGCGCGTGTTGTAGAACGCGAACGACGCGCGGCAGGTCGCCGGGACGCCGTAGAAGCGCATCAGCGGATGCGCGCAGTGATGGCCGGAGCGCACCGCGATGCCCTCCTCGTCGAGCAGCGTGGCGAGATCGTGCGCGTGCGCGCCTTCGATCAGGAACGAGATGACGGCGGCCTTCCGCTCGGCCTCGCCGAAGATGCGCAGGCCCGGCACGGCCTTCAGCTGCCCGGTCGCGTACTCGAGCAGATCCTGCTCGGCTGCGGCGATGCGGTCGCGGCCGAGCGCTTCCATGTAGTCGATCGCGGCGCCAAGCCCGACGAAGCCCGCGATGTTCGGCGTGCCGGCCTCGAAGCGGTGCGGCGGATCGGCGTAGGTCGTGCCCTCGAAGCGCACTTCGCGGATCATCTCGCCGCCGCCGAAGAACGGCGGCATGCCGGCGAGGATTTCCTTGCGCGCCCACAGCGCGCCGGTGCCGGTCGGGCCGAACATCTTGTGGCCGGTCAGCGCGAAGAAATCGCAGCCGAGCGCGCGCACGTCGACCGGCATGTGCGGCATCGCCTGCGAGCCGTCGACGAGCAGCGGAATGCCGCGCTTCCTCGCGGCGCGCGCGAGCTCGGCGACCGGGTTGATCGTGCCGAGCACGTTGGACACGTGCACGACGCCGGCGAGCTTGACGCGCGGCGTCAGGAGGTCGACGAACTTCTCGACGATGAGCTCGCCCTTTTCGGTGATCGGCGCCACCTTGACCTTCGCGCCCGTGCGCTCGGCGAGGATCTGCCAGGGCACGATGTCGGCGTGGTGCTCCATCGTGGTGACGACGATCTCGTCGCC
>DATFRS010000354.1:0-11487 GCA_035263065.1 Rhodanobacteraceae bacterium | reverse complement strand
GCTGAACCGCTTCGGCGCCGTCGTCGCCGCGCTGCTCCTCGCTTCGTGCGCGAGTTCGACACAGGCGCCCGTCACGCGCGACGGCGCGACGATCGAGCGCACCGACAGGGAATTCGACATCGCGAACGGCGTCACGCGCATCGCGATCGACAATCCGTGGGGCGAGATCAACGTGCGCGGCCGCGACGAGCGCGAAGTCGGCATCCACGCGGTGATCCAGCGATTGCCGCCGAAATTTCCGAACATCGAATTGCGCTCGCGCCGCGATGGCGACACGCTGCGCATCGACGTCGTCGCGTCCGCCGACGCCGGCGTTCGCGCCGATATCGCGGTCTACGTGCCGAACGATCTCGCGCTCGCGCTCTCGACGCGCGAGGCGCGCATCGCCGCGAAGCGGCGCGCCGGCGCGATCGAAGCGCGGACGACATCGGGTGAGATTCAGGCCTCCTCGCTCGGGCGCCTTGACCTGAGGAGCGACACCGGCCAGATCCGCGCGACGGCGATCGGCAAGCGCTGGCAAGGCGCCAGCGAGATCGTCACGGACTCCGGCCGCATCGTGCTGCTGGTGCCGACGTTCGGCGACATCGCGCTCGAGGCCGAGACCGGCGGCAAGCTCAGCACGGGTTTCGGGCTCAGTGTCCATGCGCTCCCGAATGGTCGCAGCGAAGCGCATGCGCGCTATGGCGCGGGACTATCTCCATTGCGTGCACAAAGCGCACATGGGGAAATCGTGCTTGAACAACTGGTCCTGCTGGGGGACGATACGGACTTGCCGGAGGATGACGACTAAATCAGCCCCAAGGCTGACGAGAGGGAGCTCTTTCCGGTAAGTCCGACTCCGGCCATGGGGACCCGCGATGAATGCCTGTTTCAAGTTCGCTGCCGCGTGCCTTGTCGCACTCGGCTTCTCGGCGACCGCTGCGCAAACGTCCGCCGTCGAAAACGGCGCCAGCGTTTCGCGAGGCGCCGACTACGTCAGCCCGCCATCGATCCCCGACAGGTTCTTCCTCGACGCGCGCACCCGCCCGATCGTGCCGGCCTGGCGTCCCGGCGATCCGATCCGCGAGGTTCCGCGCCGGTTCCACGGCGAAGAAGACGTGCAGCGCAATCCACCGGCGCCCGCGAATCCGGTGACGGCCGGCATCGACGTGCTCGTCGAGCTGCAGCGCGCGGTCGGACCCGGCACCGACGGCGGCGGCTTTACGACGCCGCTGGTCAACATCGACGCCCAGGACTTCAACGGCGTGCATCCGCCCGATTCGACGGGCGACGTCGGCGGCGGCTACTTCCTCGAGACGATCAACGGTCCGGCGGGCACCAGCATCGTCATCTACAACACCGCCGACGGCACCATCGCGGCGGGTCCGTTCTCGATGGCCGGGCTCGGCAGCGGCGGTGCGTGCGCGGACGGCTTCGGCGATCCGATCCCGCTCTACGATCAACTCGCCGAGCGCTGGCTGCTCGCCGAGTTCTCGGGCAACGGCACGCTCTGCGTGTACGTGAGCTCCGGCTCCGATCCCGTCGTGACGACGTGGACGCGGTACGCGTTCACCACACCGAGCTTCCCCGACTATCCGAAATACGGCGCATGGCCCGACGCATACTACGTCGGTGCCAACGAAGGCCCCGCCGTGTACGCGCTGGATCGCAACAAGATGCTCGCCGGCCAGCCGGCGACGCTGCAGCGCAAGTCGGTCCCCCGCCTCAACGGCCTCAACTTCCAGATGACGCCGCCGGCGTCCGTGTTCGGATCGACGCCGCCGCCCGCGGGTGCCCCCGGCATCTTCATCCGCGACAACGATGACGAGCGCAACAACAGCGGCTCGAACGATCCGAACCACGATTTCCTCGAGCTCTTCACGCTGACGGTCGACTGGGTCACGCCCGCCAACACGACGCTGAGCGGACCGGTCCAGATCCCGGAGGACGAGTTCGATTCCGAGTTCATCGTCACCAGCGGCTTCGGCGCGATCCATCAGCCGGGCACGTCGCAGACCCTCGATCCGTTGCTCGAAGTGCCGATGGTGCCGTTCCACTACCGCAACTTCGGCGCGTACGAAGTGCTGGTCGGCAATCACGTCACGCGTCTGCCCGACGACACGACGAACAACATCGCCGGCGTGCGCTGGTTCGAGCTGCGCCGCGTCGGCGGCGCGGCGAATCCGTGGGAGCTGTTCCAGGAAGGCACCTACGCACCGGCCGACGCCGGCGGCCAGATCAGCCGCTGGATGGCGGCGATCGGGATGGACGAGTCCGGCAACATGGCGATGGGCTACAGCGTCGCACGCGATCCCGGCGTATTCCCGGGCCTGCGCTACGTCGGGCGCGAGGCGACCGACCCGCTCGGCGTCATGACGACCGCCGAGACGACGCTCGTCGACGGCGCGAGCTCGCAGCAGGGCATCGATCGCTGGGGCGACTACTTCGGCATGGGCGTCGACCCGAACGACGGCTGCACGTTCTGGTTCACCGGCATGTACGAACCGGCCGGCGGCAGCTGGCGCACGCACGTCGCCTCGTTCCGCTTCGACACCTGCGGCACGCCGACCTTCACGACCACCGGCGACAACCTGAGCCAGGGCGTCTGCGCATCGACGCCGACACCGGTCGCGCTCGATCCGATCACGATCAACGTCAATGCGCGCAACGGCTTCTCGACGCCGGTCACGATGAGCTTCCAGCCGGGTCTTCCGACCGGCTTCAGCGGCGACTACTCGGTGAATCCGGTGACCCCGCCCGGCACGACCGTCGCGAACCTCTCGGTCGACAACACGGCAACACCGGGACCGACGACGTTCATCCTGCGCGGCAGCGCCGACGGCATCGACCGCGATCTCGAGCTCGACGTCAACGTCGCGACCGCGATCGCACCGGCGCCGAATCTCACCGCGCCCGCGAACGGCGCGACGAACGTGCCCGCACAGCCGCTCTTCACGTGGGACGCGGCGACGCAGGCGTCGTCGTATCTCATCGAGATCGCGACCGACGCCGGCTTCGGCAACATCATCCTGTCGCAGACGGTGACCGACACGAGCTTCCAGCCGACCGCCGCGCTGCCGCTCGACACAGAGATCTTCTGGCGCGTCACGTCGAACAGCGACTGCGGCGGCACGACGAGCGCGGTCTTCTCGTTCACGACGCAGCCCGGTCCGGGCCAGTGCGGCACCGGCACGACGACCGTAGTGCTGTTCGACGACAGCGTCGAGAACGGCACCAACGGCTGGACGCACGACGCCGCGGTCGGCACCGACTCGTGGACGATCTCGGGCAGCCGTCCGTTCGACGGCGTCGCGTCGTGGAAGGCCGTCGATCCTTCGTCGATTGCCGACCAGCGCCTGACCTCGCCGGTCGTCGCGCTGCCGCCGGACGATCTCACCGGGCTCAACTTCCAGTTCGAGCACTGGCGCCTGATCGAAGGCAGCGGCACGACCTGCGCCGACGGCGGCATCCTCGAGATCGCGATCGACGGCGGCGTGTTCAACCAGGTGCCGTCGGGCCAGATGCTCGTCGGTGCCTACGACGGCACGGTGTCGAGCGGCACCGGCAATCCGCTCGCCGGCAACCAGGCCTGGTGCGGACTCGCGACCTCGTACGCGCCGGTTATCGTCGATCTCTCGACGTACGCCGGCCACAACGCGCAGTTCCGCTTCCGCCTCGGCAGCAACAACACGGCACCGCGCGAAGGCTGGTACATCGACGCGATCAAGGTGCAGGGCTGCGGCGCCGGCGTCACCGACCGCATCTTTGCGGACGGGTTCGACGGCACGCCGTAAGCGCTGTAATCCATCTGCAACATTTAGAGCGCCCGCATCTGCGGGCGCTCTTTTTTTGCGCGCCTGAAAACGCTTCCGAAAGCGCCGCGAAAGATTGCGCGACTAGCGTCGTTGCAGCTCTCGGCTGCCGCGGAGGAATGACGTGAAAACACTGCTCGTTTCGATCGCAACGACGCTGGCCTTGCTCGTGACTTCCGCGTATGCCGCGGCACCAGCGAACGCGCCGGCCGGCACGACCGGGCTCTGCAAGGACGGCACGTGGTATTCCGGCGCCACCAAGAAAGGCGCGTGCCACGGCCACAAGGGCGTCAAGGCGTGGTATGGCGACGAGGCCGCCGCAGCAGCACCGGCCGCGTCGACCAAGAGTACGGCATCGACACCCACGCCGACCACGACACCGGCACCCGCGACGATGCCGCCGCAGACGTTCCCGAAGTCGACGCCGACGACGATGCCGAACGCGCAGACGCCGACGACCGGCACGCAGACGGGCAGCCGCGGCACGCTGCCCGGCGGCACGTCACCCGTCGCGGGCGGCGGCGCAGGAAAAGTCTGGGTGAATGCTACGTCGAAGGTCTACCACTGCCCGAACGATCGCTACTACGGCAAGACCAAGTCGGGCGAATACATGTCCGAGCCCGACGCCGTCGCGAAAGGCAATCGCCCCGCGCACGGGAAGGCCTGCTCGTCCTGACCGCGTGCCTTTTCCCCTCTCCCGTTTGCGGGAGAGGGTCAGGGTGAGGGCAATCTGGCGAAACGCAGCAAAAGCTGCCTTTGTGAAAACGCGCGGCGCTGGCTCAAGCCTTCCCTCACCCTAGCCCTCTCCCGCAAGCGGGAGAGGGGACAAAGCGCGGTTAGCCGGAGGGCGGCAGCGTGACGGTGCCGACGACGCCGTGATGGCGGATCTCGCCGCTCGTGCTCGATTTCGCGCCGACGGTGAAGTTGCGCTTGACGTCGTCGGCCGTGATGTCGCCGGAGCCGTCGACGCCGACCACCGCGTCGCGGCCGATGTCGACGAAGTCGATGTCGCCCGAGCTGTCGCGGTCGACGCGCGCGTCGCCGCCGATGTGACGCAGCGTGATGTCGCCCGAGCTGTCCTCCTGCACGACGGCGCTGCCCTTGACGTCGCTGACGTTGATGTCGCCGGAGCTGTCCGAGAGCACGGTGAAATCGCCGGAGATGCCGTCGACGTTGATGTCGCCCGACGTGTCGGTCACGGTGACGTTGCCCGCGAGATCGCGCAGCTTGATGTCGCCCGAGCTGTCCTTGAGGTCGAGCCCGTTGGTGAGGCCCGAGACCTCGAGATCGCCCGAAGAATCGCGAAGATCGAGCTTGATCCCGGCGGGCATCCGCACGCGCACGTCCATGTACGCGTAGTGTCCGCCGCCGAACAGCGACCAGCTGTAGCCTTCGTCCGGAATGCGCGTGCCGATCGTGACGGTCGAGCCTTCGCGCTGCTGGTGGAGCTGGATCTCGCCGAGCGCCTTCTCCTCGCTGGCGCAGGCCTTGCCGCGGACCTCGATCTTGGCGAGCCCCGGCACGCCTTCGACGACGAGGTCGCCGGCGCCGGTGTCGAGCTTGAACAGGCCGACGCCCTTGGCTTCGATGTCCATCGAGCGCTCGGCGCGGAACTCGCAGTCCTCGTCGGCGAGCGCCGCGAGCGGCAGGGCGGTCAGGACGAGCAACGTGGCAACGCGCAACATGCAAACCTCCGGGCGGTGGAACCCGATCACATCGGATGCAGCACGAGGACGCAAGGTTTAACCGCGCCCGGCGGCCTTTTCCTCGGCCTTGGCGCGGTCCCAGAGCGCATCCTGCTCGGCCAGCGGCTTGCCGGGCAACCCCTCGCCCGCCGCGGCCGCCAGCGCCTCCATGCGCCGGAAGCGCCGCTCGAACTTCGCGTTCGCATGGCGCAGCGCTCGCGAGACGTCGACCTTCGCGTGCCGCGCGAGATTGACGCAGACGAACAGCACGTCGCCGATCTCGTCGTTGAGCCGCTCGGGGTTGGCGCCGTCGGCGAACTCGGCGCGCACCTCGTCGAGCTCTTCGTGCAGCTTGTCGAACACGGGATCGACGCTGGGCCAGTCGAAGCCGACGCGCGCCGCACGCTGCTGGAACTTGAGCGCGCGCTGCCATTCCGGCATGCCGCGCGAGATGCCGGCGAGCGCGCTCGCGTCCTCGTCGCCCTTCGCCGCGCGCTCCTCGGCCTTGATGCGCTCCCACGCCGCTGTCTGCTCGGCGACGTTCTCGAACGACGCATCGGCGAACACGTGCGGATGGCGCGCGACCATCTTGCGGCAGATCGCGGCGACGACGTCGCCGAAATCGAAATGCCCCGCCTCTTCGGCCATGCGCGCGTGGAAGACGACCTGCAGCAGCAGATCGCCGAGCTCGTCGCAGAGCGCCGCGTAGTCGCGCCGGTCGATCGCGTCGGCGACTTCGTAGGCTTCCTCGATCGTGTACGGCGCGATCGTGTCGAAGGTCTGTTCGAGGTCCCACGGACAGCCGCGCTCGCGGTCGCGCAGCGTGGCCATGATGTGGAGCAGGTCGTTGATGGATGCGCTCATGATGTAAAGATTACTCGACCCCGATGCCCGGCGTGGCTCGGGTACACTATTTACGCTCGCGGACACAGGGGTCGGGCATGCGGATCGACATCAACGCCGGCCGGGCGTGCCGGATGCTGGGCTTGTGGCTCGTATTGGCCGCCCACCAGGCCTTCGGCGCACCCTACGCCTATCTTGCGCGCAGCAGCGAGAGCCTGCTCGACGTGGTCGACGTGCGTACCGGCGACGTGCGCGATTCGATCGAGGTCGGCGCCGCGCCGTTCGGCGTCACGGTCAATCCGCGCGGCACGCGCGCCTACGTCTTCCACTATCTGAGCGACTCGATCACCGTCGTCGACACGCGCACGGCGAGCGTCGAGAAGACGATCGATGGCGCCTGCGGCAGCCACTGGATGGCGATTCCGCGCGACGATGCCTACATCTACGTCGCGGACGATGCCGGCCGCGTGTGCAAGATCGACACCGCCCTCGGCACCGTCGTCCACGTCTTCAACGACGACTCGGTGCTCTCAAAGCAGATTGCCGTCAGCCCGGACGGGCGGCGCCTCTACGCGACGTCGCTCGGCACGCTGAACGTCTATGACACCCAGACCTACGCGTTGATCGCCGCCGTGCCCACCGGCTATCTCGAAGGGCTCGCGGTATCTGAGGACGGCACGCGCGTCTACGCCACCAATCCGATCGCCCAGATGCTGGTGACGGTCGATGCGGAAACCAACACGATCGTCCGCGCCACGGCGATGTGCCTCGGCGACACGTATTTCCTCGCCCTGTCGCCCGATGAGCGCTCGCTGTTCGTCACCTGCAGCACCGGCGGCGTGCAGCGCTTCGATGTCGCATCGGGCACGCTCGTCGCAAACATCGCGCCGACGCTCGGCTTCAACGGTCTTGCGATCACGCCCGACGGGTCGACGCTCTACGCGCCGGCGCTCAACGCCAGCACGGTGACCGTCATCTCCGCCGAGACCAACGACGTGTCCGACACGCTGTACATGCCGTATCCCGCCTCGTTCTATGGATTCATCGGCTCGCCGCAACCGGTCGCGCTCGTCGCGGGGAGCGATTCGCAGCTTGCGTACCTCGACACGTTCGACGATACGATCGCCGGACACGCGCCGATCGGGCACGCGCCGTCCGCCGTCGCGCTGTCGCCGAACGGCGAGCGCGCGTATGTTGCGAACTTCGCCGATCACAGCGTCTCGGTCGTTGCGGTCGCGGCCGCGACGACGATCGCGACGATCCCGGTGGCGGACACGCCGCTCGACCTCGCGATGGCGCCGGATGGACGCCACGTGTACGTCGCGCACGGCGGGATCTCCGTCATCGACACGCTGACCAACAGCGTCGTCGCGGCCATGCTGCCGGGATCGAGCTCGCTCGCCGTCGTCGTGTCGGCCGACGGCCGCACGCTCTACTCCGCGAATTCCAGCGGCATCGACGTCCTCTCGACCGAAACGAATGCGCTCGTGACCACGATCCCGGCCTTCCAGCCGGACGCGTTCGCGCTGAGCCCCGACGGCAGCGTGCTGTATGCGCTTGCCATCAACGTCATGTACGAGATTTCGACGCTGACCCAGACCGTGACCGGCAGCTTCCTGGTCAACCCGGGCCCCGCCAACCTCTTCGACGTGCACGCGATGGCGATCAGCCCGCGCGGCGACCGCCTGTACGTGCCGAACGGGTCCGCCGATTCGATCATCGTCGCCGACATCGGGCTCGAGGCGACCGCCGGCCTCATCTATGTCGAAGGCGCGCCGACGGACGTCGCCATCTCGGCCGACGGCGCGCACCTCTTCGTCACCGTGCCCGAACGCAACGCCGTCGAGGAAATCGAAACCGCGACCGGACTGCCCGTCGGCACGAGCCCGGCGATCGCCGGCGCCGCGGCGATCGGCAACTTGGTCGAGCCGCAGCCGAACCGCATGTTCCGCGACGGCTTCGACTGACGCTAAGGCCCCGAGAACAGCGCCGACCAGTCCGCCTCCGGATCGCCGATCGCGACGAAGTCCGGATTGAGCAGCGACTCGCGCGTGTTGTAGCGCAGCGGCTCGCCGCGCATGTCGAGCACCGCGCCGCCGGCTTCCTCGAGCACGCACTGCCCCGCCGCCGTGTCCCACTCCGATGTCGGACCGAGCCGGAGGTAGAGATCGGCCTCGGCCGACGCGATGCGCAGGAACTTCAGCGACGAGCCGAGCGGCAGCTTCGCGCAATGCCCGAGCCGCGCGAGCAACTCCGCCTCGTGCTCCGACGCGTGCGATCGGCTGCCCGCGACGACGAGCGGCGCCGCGCGCTTGCGCGTCGTCACGCGCCGCGCCTTCTCGCCCGGTCTGCCGATCCACGCACCGCCGCCGCGCCACGCCGCGGCGAGCTCGCCGCCGACCGGCGTCTGCACGACGCCGAGCACCGGCTCGTGATCCTCGATCAGCGCGATGTTGACCGTGAACTCGCCGTTGCGCTTGACGAACTCGCGCGTACCGTCGAGCGGATCGACGAGCCAGTAGCGCGACCAGCGCGAGCGCGCGGACCAGGCGATGCCGGCCGATTCCTCGCTCAGCACCGGAATGTCCGGCGTCAGCGCGGCGAGGCCTTCGACGACGATGTGATGCGAGGCGAGATCGGCCGCGGTCAGCGGCGAGCGGTCGTCCTTGTGCTCGACGGCGAATTCCGAATCGTAGACGTCGAGGATCGCCGCCGCCGCGCGCTCGGCGAGATGCGCGAGCTTCGGTGCGAGCGCCGCGTGATCGAGCGTCACGGTACGGGCCTGAAGCGGCCGGCGAGATATTCGCGCGCGATGAACAGTGCGGCGATCGAGCGGCCTTCGGTGACGTCGGGCTGCGCGAGCAGCGTGTGCAGCTCGGACAGCTTCCACGGCACGATCTCGAGCTCCTCGGGCTCGTCGCCCGGGAGCCGTTCCTCGTAGAGATCGCGCGCCAGCACGACGTGCGTCATCGACGTCATGTACGCCGGCGACAGCGACAGGTTCGCGATGATGTGCATGTCGCGCGCGCCGTAGCCGATTTCTTCTTTCAGCTCGCGCTCGGCGCCCTGCTCGACCGTCTCGTCGCGATCGAGCCGCCCTTTTGGAAGCCCGAGCTCGTACTTGCCGATGCCGGCGCCGTATTCGCGCACGAGCAGCACCGTGTCCTCGTCGCGCATCGGCACCATGATGACGGCGCCGAGGCCCGAGCTCTTCAGGCGCTCGTAGGTGCGGCGCTGGCCGTTGGAGAATTCGAGATCGACTTCCTCGCTGCGCAGGAAGCGGCTCGTCGTCGTGGGACGCGTGGCGTGGACGATCGGGGGTTTTCGCATCGCGCAATTGTACGCGCTGCGCCGACCCTCAGGCGGGATTGAACGCCCTTAGCGCCAGTGCATGCAGCACCGGCGGTCCTGCCAGCGCGCTCCTTACGTCGAGCCCGACCGCGCGCCCATCGAGATCCGTGAAGACGCCGCCGGCTTCGCGCACGATCAGCACCAGCGGCGCGATGTCGAGGATGTTGAGATCGGATTCGACGACGAGATCGATCGCGCCCTGCGCGACGAGGTGATAGTGCAGGAAGTCGCCGTAGCCGCGGATGCGCCCGCACTTGCGCACGATGTCGGCGAGCGCGTTCCAGCGCGGGCTCGCGGCGAGCGATTTCAGGTTGCCGGTCGACACCGCGGCATTCGCATCGAATTCGCGTGCGTCCGAAACGCGCATGCGCTTCGGCTCCGCGCCGCGCGACGCGTAGAACGCACCGCCGCCGCGCGTCGCCCATGCGCGCTCGCCGAACGCGCCGGCCGCCGACACGCCGGCGACGATCTCGCCCGCGTGCATGAGCGCGATCTGCGTCGAGAAGAACGGATAGCCGCGCACGAACGCCTTGGTGCCGTCGATCGGATCGATCAGCCAGACGAAATCGCCCTCGCCTTCGCGGCCTTCCTCCTCGCCGTGGAACGCGTGATCGGGAAAGCTCGCGCGGAGCACGCGCTTGATCGACGCCTCGGCCTCGCGGTCTGCTTCGGTGACCGGCGTGAGATCGGCCTTCGTCTCGACCGAGAAATCGCGCGCGCGAAAGCGCGGCAGCGTGATCGCCTCGGCGGCGTCCGCGGCGCGCTGCGCGGCATCGAGCGCTCGGGCGAGGAAGTCCGCGTCGAGGCTCATGCCGGCGTCAGTAGAGCTTGATCATCTGGCCGTGGATGACGAGCTTCGACGAGCCGTCTGGCTGCGGCTCGCCGACGTGCTGCAGCGTCTCCAGCACCCGCGGATCGTCGTTGCGCGCGCGCAGCAGCGCCTCGGCGTTGAAGCCGGCGACGGTCGCGTGGAACGTGCCGTTGACGACGAGAGTGCCGGTGCCGTCGTCGTGCGCGGTGCCGGCGATGCCGCCGTCGGGCTGCGCGGCGAATTCGCCGAGGATGTCGGCGAAGCGCGCCTCGGCCTGGCCGGTCACGCCGGCTTCGCTCCAGCGCGCATTGCCGGTCGCGCTTTGCAGGAAGCCGTCGCGCAGCGTCGCTTCGGAAATCACGCCGCTGACCGCGCCGAGCAGCGAAAGATCGGGAATGCCGACGACCGGCGCCAGCATCTCGGCCGGAAAGCGGAAGCGCACGTCGCGCACGGTGAACGCGCCGGCGTCGGCGCGCTCGACGACGCCGGCCGCGTCGACGTCGGTGCCCTGGATGCGCACGTCCGCCGCCATGCGCGCGCGCAGGAGCCCGCTCTTCGCCATGCGCCAGTCGATCTCGCCGAGATCGCGTCCGAACACGCTGATGCCGTCGGCATGGCCGTCCCACAGCGTGCCGCGCACGCCGCTCAGCACGACCGGGCCCAGGTATTTCGCGCCGTGCCGGTAGGCGACGTCGGCCGGCAGCGTCCACAGCACGATGCCGCCGACGATCAGCAGCAGGATGACGAGGACGAGGAGGATTTTGAGGACGCGCATGGGCTCGACTGTAGATGCGTTCTTGTTATGAAACGGTTGCTACCGTCTTTTCTTACGGCGCATCCTGCAGCGTCACGCGCGCATTGACCAGTCCCACGCCGTCGGCGCGATCGGCCGAGACATCGGTCGCCTCGATGCCGTAGTCGCGCGTCAGCGATTCGATCCAGCCCATCAGCGCATCGAAGCTGGCGACCTCGAACGTCACGCGCACGCTCGTCGCGCTGACCGGCT
>DATFRS010000353.1:0-10879 GCA_035263065.1 Rhodanobacteraceae bacterium | reverse complement strand
GGAGGAGTGCGCGATGCACGATCACGTGAAAGGCTTCCCGTTCGCCATCGTTCTGGCGCTCGCGAGCGCCAGCGCACCGGCCGGCATCGCGCCGGTCGAGATCACCGAAGTGCCGTTCACCGCGACCGGCGACACGACCGGCGGCGCCAACACGATCGACCTCGTGCCGGACTTCTGCAGCCAGCGCACGACGGTCGACGGACCGGAAGCCGTGTTCACGTTCACGCCGCAGGCCGGCGCGAACCTGACCTTCACCGTGACGCCGCTCAACGCCGACTACGATCCCGCGATCTACGTGACGTTCGCGCCGGCCGCGGCCGACGCGTGCCTCTGGGGCGCCGACGCGAACGGGCCCGGCGAGGCCGAAACGTTTTCGGTCAGCGATCGGCTGACGCCGGGCACCGTGCACTATCTCTATGTCGACAGCTTCTTCGACGCGGCGACCGATCCGACCAACGCGCAGGGGCCGTTCCGACTCGATGTCGCCGGCAGCCTGCCGGTCGCGCTCACCGGGTTCGTCGTGGAGTAGCATCGCCGCTTCCGAGCGCCGCGGGAGCGAACGACATGGACGCCTTCAGCTATCTCTCGGTGCTGCTGTCGATCATCCTCGGCCTTGCGATCACGCAGGTGCTGCAGGGTCTGCGCGGCCTCATGCATGCGCGCGCGCGCCTTCGCCTGTACGCGCCGACGATGATCTGGGCGCTGCTGCTGCTGGTCGTGTTCGTGCAGTCGTGGTGGTCGGAGTTCGGCCTGCGGCGCCACGAATCGTGGACGTTCCTCGGCTTCTCGGTCGTCGTCGCGCACTCGCTGTTCCTCTACCTGCTCGGCGCGCTCGTGCTGCCGGACGTGCACGGCGACGCGACGGTCGACCTGCGCGAGCACTACTACGAGAGCTACCGCTGGTTCTTCGGGTTCGTCGTGCTCGCCGCGCTCGCCGGCGTCGCCAAGGATCTCGCGCTCGACGGCCTCTGGCCCAAGCCCGAGAACCTCGCGTTCCAGCTGTCGTTCGCGGGGACCGCCGCGATCGCCGCGATCACGCGCCGCGAGTGGTACCACCAGCTCTACGCGCCGGCGGCCGCGCTGGCTTTCGCCTTCTACATCGCGCTCTTGTTCTCGCAGCTCGACTGAGAGTGTAGGCTCGCATCAGCTCACGACAAAGGCACGCACATGGCTTCGACGTCGCCCACGCTGGCAGTCCTCATCGACGCCGACAACGCGCAACCTGCCGTCGTCGACGGCTTGCTCGCCGAGATCGCGAAGTACGGCACCGCGACCGTCAAGCGCATCTACGGCGACTGGACCGGGCCTCAGCTCAAGGGCTGGAAGGAGACGCTGCTGACGCACGCGATCCAGCCGATCCAGCAGTTCCGCTACACGACCGGCAAGAACGCGACCGATTCGGCGCTCATCATCGATGCGATGGATCTGCTCTACACGGGCCGCCTCGGCGGCTTCTGCATCGTGTCGAGCGACAGCGACTTCACACGCCTCGCCGCGCGCATCCGCGAAGCCGGGCTCGTCGTGTACGGCTTCGGCGAGAAGAAGACGCCGGCGCCGTTCGTGTCGGCGTGCGACAAGTTCATCTATACCGAGATCCTGATGGCCAAGGACGACGACGGTGCGGCGTCGCTGAAGCCGCGCTCGGCCGCGCAGCTCAAGCAGGATCGCCGGCTCGTCGCGCTGCTGCGCAACGCGGCCGACGCCGCGTCCGACGATGCCGGCTGGTCGCAGCTCGGCACGCTCGGCTCGACGATCGCCAAGCAGGCGCCGGAGTTCGACGCGCGCAACTACGGCTACCGCAAGCTCAGCGAGCTGATCGCGGCGAGCGGCCTCTTCGACATCGAGAAGCGCAAGATCGGCGATGGCTCGACGACGTCGACCTACGTACGCAGCCGTCGGCGCGACGCGCCGCCGCGAGCGGAGGCGTGACCGTCGTGCGCGGACGTGCGCGAAGTCTCAGGTGCGCAATATTCGTGGCGGGACTCGGCTGGTCCGTTGCGGCCGGTGCCATCGACTCGGTCCGGCACGTCGCCGCGCGCGTCCCGGTGCAGGGCACGACGCACGCACTCTCGTCGGAACGGCCGGCGGTCGCGAATGTCGCGCGAGCGCCGGGCCCGCGCGGAACGATGCACGACTGGCACCTCCAGCAGACGCTGCCCGGCGCCGTGGTCCACGATCTCGCGTTTGCGGACGCCGACGTCGGGTATGCGGCGGCCGAGCTCGGTCAGGTCTGGAAGACCATCGACGGCGGCGCGCACTGGAACCGCATCATGAATCTCGGCTTCCCGTACTACTGGTACGGCGTCTACGCGTTCGACGCCGAGCACCTGGTGATCTCCGGCTTCGACAACCAGAATTCGAGCGGCATCCTGCGCTGGAGCAGCGACGGCGGCGACACCTGGTCCGACGACGTCGTGCTGACCTCGCGCGGCTGGTCGACGCGCGTGCGCTTCTCCGACACGGCGAACGGTCTCGTCATGGACCTCGTCAACTTCGACGCGGCGAACGCCGCGCACTACACGACGGACGGCGGCGCGGCCGCGGTGGACTGGACTTCGCTCGTCGTCGATGCGGACGGCGGATGGTTCGGCAACCAGTTCAGCCTGTTGCCCTCGGGCCACGCACGCGCGTCGGGCATCACCTATTGCGACAGCATCGACGGCGGCGCCGCGTGGACCTGCGGCCCGCCGGTCGACGCGGTGTTCGACGGTCCGGTGTTCTTCGCCGACGAGATGGCCGGCTGGGTCGGCGGAGGCGAGATCTCGCCGGACGTCGCCGGCTGGGTGCATCGCACGACCGACGGCGGCGCGAACTGGAGCGAACGAACGCTCGACAGCCCGTGGCCGATCCGCGAGATCCTGTTCGTCACGCCCGAGATCGGCTGGGCCGCCGGCGGCAACATCTATTCGAACGTCGGCGGGCTCTATTTCAGCGACGACGGCGGGGCGACCTGGAATCTCGATCTCGACAGCGAGGGCCGCGAGATGGATGCGTGCGCGCACGTCGGCTCGCGCGTCTGGTGCGCGGGCTACGATTCCGCGTTCAACGGCGCCGTCTACGCGCTCGATCTCGATGCCGGCGACGCCATCTTCGCCAACGGCTTCGATCCGGCGTCCGGCGCGGCGCGCTAGCGCGACATTCGTCACTGCGGCCGGGCGCCGCGCGTGCTGAGATGACCCGGCGCTGGCCGGCACGAGCACGCGCCTCACGGGATCGCACGATGAACGCCACACGCCGCTTCGTTCTTGCATTCTTCGCTTGCGCCGCCTCGGGCGCGCAGGCCGCCGATTTCTACATCGATCCGATCAACGGCAGCGACGCCGGCGACGGCAGCTCGACCAATCCGTGGCGCTCGCTGCAGGCCGTCTTCGACGACGGCCTGATCCAGACGCAGGACTGGCCCGACTATCCGTACCAGGACGGCATGCAGCTCGTCACGGTCAACGCCGGCGCGCCGGTGCAGGCCGGCGACACGATCTGGCTGCGCGACGGCTACCACGGCGATCTCGTCATCGAGCACGCGTACAACACGGCGCCGATCACGATCGCGGCCGAGGCCGGGCAGACGCCGCACGTGCGCAGCCTCACCGTGCAGGCCGCGCAGAACTGGATCGTGCGCGGGCTTTCGATCAGCCCGTCGTACGCGGCGACGAACGAGTCGATCGATCTCGTCGACATCAGCGATCACAATTTCTTCGGCCCGGCCTGGGACATCGAGCTTGCGGACAGCGATCTCTTCAGCGTCGACGACGCGTCGGGCTGGGGCCCGAACGAGTGGGTGAATCTCGCCTCGAGCGGCGTCTACGTCGGCGCCGCGCGCATCGACGTGCACGACAATACGCTGCGCAACGTGCGCTTCGGCATCAGCGTCGACGGGCCCGACGCGATCATTCGCCGCAACGTCGTCGACGGCTTCTCGGCCGACGGTCTGCGCGGCCTCGGCGATCGCGACCTCTTCGAATACAACCGCGTGCAGAACAACAAGATCGGCGATCCCGACGACGACAACCACGACGACGGCTTCCAGAGCTGGTCGGTCGGGCCGGGCGGCGTCGGCACCGGCGAGGTCGTCGGCGTCGTGCTGCGCGGGAACGTGTTCATCAACTCGCTCGATCCGAACGACCCGCTGCGCAGCTCCATGCAGGGCATCGGCTGCTTCGACGGGTTCTTCGTAAACTGGGTCGTCGAGAACAACGTCGTCATCACCGACCACTGGCACGGCATCAGCTTCTACGGCATGCGCGATTCGCGCATCGTCAACAACAGCGTGATCGACAACGTCGACGGCCAGCCGGGGCCGCCGTGGATCATGGTGACCGACCACAAGGACGGCACGCCGAGCTCGAACGTCGTCGTGCGCAACAACCTCGCGACCGACTTCGAGCTCAGCGGCAACAACGTCACCGACGATCACAACCTCCTGATCGACGACGCGGACCCGATGTTCGTGGCGCCGCCGTTCGACCTGCATCTCGTCGCCGGCGCGGCGGCGATCGACACGGGCAGCGCGGATCTCGCGCCGGATGTCGACGTCGAAGGCCGGCATCGCCCGCAAGGCGCAGGCTTCGACCTCGGCGCCTACGAGCGCCCGGTCGATGCAATCTTCGCGGATGGATTCGAGGGCTGAGGCCCTCGCGGAAACGCGCCGCTATTCGTACGCGGCGAAATGGATGTCGCTGAGGTCGACGTCCTCGAGCGGCGCGTTGCGCGGCGAATCGAACGACGACGCACGGCGCGGAGCCGTGCCGAACGCATCGCGCAGGCGATCGAGCCACGACGTGCGGCGCTGCGGGCGCGGTGCGATCGGAGCTTTCCGAGCCGGCGCGATCGTGACCTGCGCTTCGGGCACGATCGAAACGGTCGCTTCCGGCAGGATCGGATCGTTCGCGGGCGGACGATCGATGACGCCGATCGTGCGCATGCGCCAGGCCCATTCCTCGACGCGCTGCTTGGCCGCCGCGAGCGAATCGAAGAGCTCGAGCTGGCGCGCCGGCATCGGGCGGTCCCACCAGGTCAGCGCGTATTGATTGACCGGCCACGGCCCGGACACGCCGGCGACTGCCTTGCCGTCGAGGTACGCGACCATCAGGACGCCGTCGTAGCGTTGCCGCCATTCGATCAGCTGCTCGCTGGGTCGGCCCACGTCGGAGATATCCTGGCAGATGTCTTCGGCGATGAGGTGCATGGAAGGAATCGGTCCATCAGGGTGTTGCTGCACTGCAAAGCAAGCGGCATGCCACCCGAAAAAAGTGGAAAACGGGTCACGGCGGTCTGTGCGCGGCGTCACAAGTGCCAAGTTTTGGCACTTTCCGCCGCCGGCCCCGGGGGCGCGCCGTCCAACGCCGACAAGCGCCGCCGGGCTCGCGCCACGCGGCTGCTAGAGTGCGCCGTCGTGACGGGGCGGGCTCTGCGATGGGATCGACGTGGCTCTCGACGGGAATGGCCGGCGTGCTCGAGGCGGCCGCGATCGCGCTCGTCATCGGCCTCGCCGTCTGCGCCGTCGCGCACCGGCTCGGGCGGCGGATCGGCTGGAAGCAGGGCACCGAGATCGGCGTTGCGCTCCTGATCACGCTCGTCGCCGCGGCGGGCGTCGATGCGTGGGATCTGTTCCACCTCAGCATCATCCGGCTCGAATCGCCGTTCGTGATCGAGCGTACGCTCGGCGAGATCCACGACCCGGCCTATCTCGGCACGCGCGTCGTGTTCGAGTTCGCCGGCGCGGCGACCGGCGTCATGCTCGGCTGGTATCTCTCGATTGCGTCCTCGCGGCGCAAATAGCGGCTTTACGCGCGCGGCGCCGCGAACCGCCGGAATTCGGGTGTAGAGTCGGTGCGATGAGCCACGATCCCTACGTGTTCGCCGCGATCGCGGCGCTGGTCCTGCTCGCGCTGTACCGGCGCTTCCGCAGCTCGTTCGGCCGGCAACGCCTGTCGCCGACGCGCATCAAGGTGCGCATCGGGCTGCTCGGGCTCGCAACGCTGATGCTGATCCTGCGCGGCATGCACTCGATCGACTTCGCCGCGGCCGGGCTCGTCGGCGTCGCCGCCGGCGCGGCGCTCGCGTGGTACGCGATCCGCCTGACGCGCTTCGACGTCATGCCCGGCGGCCTCTTCTACACGCCGAACGGCTACATCGGCGCGGTGCTGACGGCGGTGCTGCTCGGCCGGCTCGTGTACCGCTTCCAGGTGCTCTATCCGTCGCTCGAAGCCGCGAAGGCGCAGACGGGCGATCCGTTCGCGTCGTTCCAGGGCAGCCCGCTGACCGTCGCGCTGTTCGGCATCGTGCTCGGCTACTACATCGCGTACGGCATCGGTCTGCTGATCCGCGGCGCCGCGTTGCGCTCGCAGGCGCCTCAGCCGGCGGGCGATGCGGCTTCGCCGCCTTCGGGGCCGTAGAACATCACCCAGACGGCGAGATCGTCGCTGAAGTCCTCGAAGCGGTGCACGGCGCCGGCCGGCGCGAACAGCGCGTCGCCGCATTCGAACGGAAGGCGTTCACCTTCGCAGAAGAACGTGCCGCGGCCGGCGACGACGACGTACAGCTCGTCGCGCGTATGCGGCTGCTGCGGATCGGTGCCGCGCGGCGCGTAGAGCTCGAGCGCGAGCGAGCCGTGCTCGAAAAGTTCGATGAAGCGTTTGCCGGCCGGTGTCGGCAGCCTGGCGAGCGCCTCGCGCCAGCCGAACGCGGCGCGCCTGCTCACGCGGGCGGCTCGATGCGGATGTTCGTCTTCACCGAGTTCGCGATGAAGCAGTGGCGATGCGCATCGTCGTGCAGCGCGGCGATCGCGGCGGCGTCGGGCTTGTCGTTGCCCCCGAATACGATGCGCGGGCGCAGCGCGACGTCGGTGACCCACTCGACGCCGCCGGCGCGTGCCATCGTGCCGACGGCGTGGTCGTCGTAGCTCTCGACGACGAAGCCCTTCTCGGCCGCGAGCGACAGGAACCACAGCATGTGACAGCTTGCGATCGACGCGACGAACGCTTCCTCGGGATCGACGCCGGCGGGATCGGACCACGGCGCGCGCACGACCGATGGCGACGCCGAGGCCGGCACGACCGCGCCGCCGTCGAAGTGCCATTCGTGCCGGCGTGAGTAGCGGCTGCGCAGGAATTCGTCGTCGTTACGCTGCCAGCGGATCGTTGCGGTGTGCTCGCTCATGACGGCATCGTAGCGCCGCATTTGTCCGCGCCAAGGGCCATTCCGTGGCAAATGCGCGCACCATCGGCCGCCGATTTGCACCGCGCGGCGCATGCGGCTGTAATGGCGAGCCCTGCGCGCGCCGCGCGCGCCCGTCCCGAGCGAGGAGTCTTCCCGATGTCCGTCGTGCGCATGAGCGATCTCGATCTCAAAGGCAAGCGCGTCCTGATCCGCGAGGATCTCAACGTGCCGATCGAGAATCGGCGGATCACGTCCGAGACGCGCATCCTCGCCGCGCTGCCGACGCTGAAGCTCGCGCTGGAAAAAGGCGCCGCGGTGATGGTGACCTCGCATCTTGGCCGCCCGAAGGAAGGGCAGTGGACCGAAGAGGATTCACTCGCGCCGGTCGCCAAGCGCATCGCCGAGCTGCTCGGTCGCGACGTGCCGCTCGTGCGCGACTGGGTCGACGGCGTCGACGTCAAGCCGGGCGAGCTCGTGCTGCTCGAGAACTGCCGCATGAACGTCGGCGAAGGCAAGGACGACGAGGCGCTCTCGAAGAAATACGCCGCGCTCTGCGACGTCTACGTCATGGACGCGTTCGGTACCGCGCACCGTGCGCAGGCGTCGACGCACGGCGCGATCCGCTTCGCGAAGGTCGCCTGCGGCGGGCCGCTCCTGATGGCCGAGCTCGACGCGCTTGCCAAGGCGCTCGACAAGCCGGCGCGGCCGCTGCTCGCGATCGTCGCGGGCTCGAAGGTGTCGACGAAGCTGACGCTGCTCGAGAATCTCGTCGCGAAGGTCGATCGGCTCATCGTCGGCGGCGGGATCGCCAACACGTTCATCGCGGCGATGGGGCACAAGGTCGGCAAGTCGCTCTTCGAGAACGATCTCGTCGGCACCGCGAAGAAGATCGCCGCCGACGCGAAGGCGCGCGGTGCCGAGGTGCCGGTGCCGACCGACGTCGTCGTCGCGCCGGACTTCAAGGCCGACGCGCCGGCGACCGTGAAGCGCGTCGAGGACGTCGGCGACGGCGACATGATCCTCGACATCGGCCCCGAGACCGCGAAACGCTACGCCGAGCTGATCGCGAACGCGGGCACGGTCGTCTGGAACGGTCCCGTCGGCGTGTTCGAGTTCGACGCATTCGGCAAGGGCACCGAGACGCTCGCGCGCGCGATCGCCGCTTCGAAGGCGTTCTCGATCGCGGGCGGCGGCGACACGCTCGCGGCGATCGAGAAATACGGCGTCGAGGACAAGATCTCGTACATCTCGACCGGCGGCGGCGCGTTCCTCGAATTCCTCGAAGGCAAGAAGCTGCCGGCCGTCGCGGCGCTCGAGGCACGCGGATGACGGCACCGCGCCACCTGATACTGTTCGATCTCGACGGCACGCTGATCGATTCCGAGCCCGGCATCACCGCCTGCCTCGCGCACGCGTTCGAGCGCATCGGCGCGGAGCTTCCCGCGCGCGAGGTGCTGCGCACGTGGATCGGCCCGCCGTTCCGGCAGACGCTGCCGAGCGTGCTCGGCGACGACGAGGCGCGCATCGTCGCCGCGATCGACCATTACCGCGACCGCTTCGAGGACGTCGGCTGGTCCGAGCACGCGATCTACGACGGCATTCCCGAGCTGATCGCCGCGCTCGCGGCGCAAGGCGACGCGCTCGCCGTCGTCACGACGAAACCCGAGTCGCAGGCGCGCCTCATCGTCGATCATTTTCCGTTCGGCGGCGCGTTCGCGCGCGTCTACGGCCCGTCGGATCGGCATGCGCATCGCTCGAAGGCCGAAATGATCGCGGAGGCACTCGCGGATTTCCGCGTGCGCGCCGAGCACGCGACGATGATCGGCGACCGCCACTTCGACATCGAAGGCGCGCGCGCCAACGACGTGCGCGGACTCGGCGTCGCCTGGGGTTTCGGCAGCCTCGAGGAATTGCGCGACGCCGGCGCCCACGCGATCGCCGCCGCACCGCCGCACCTCGCGGAGCTGCTCGGCTAGCCCGACAGCGCTTCGCGCAGCGGCTTCGGATCGGCGAGCGACAGCAGCACGCTCGTGCCGTCGTCGGCGCAGAGCGCCGTCACGCGCTCGCGTCGGGTCACGATGCAGAGCGCCTTCGCGCCGTTGCGCAGGCGAAACCAGCCCGACGCGAGGCCCGGCATGCCGATGCCCCACGTGCGCAGGAACGGACGCAGCTCCTTGTGCTCGGCGAGATCGATCGTGCGAAGACCGTGCGCGCGCAAGGTCGGCAGCGGAAACCGGCGCGTCGCGACGCCGGTCACGACGGTGAGCGCGTCGGCGTCGAGCGTCACCGCGATGCTCTGCATCATCCGCGCGATCCACAGCGTCACCGCGCCCGTGATGCCGAGCGCGAACGCGCCCGACACCAGCAGCGGCGCGGCCGGCGCGCCGTGCGCGTAGGCATAACCGAAGGCCACGACGATGATGACGAGAGGCACGCCGAGCGCGAGCGCGACGAGCCGTCCGAGCAGCGCGCGAGGCGAGCCCTGCAACGGCAGCGACCGCATTCCTTTCGACAGATCGGTCATGAGTCGGTTCCCGGCCGTGTGCTAAGTTTAGCGGCTTCCGCGCCAAGGACCCGCACGATGGCCCTGCAGCTCCGCCGCACGAAGATCATCGCAACGCTCGGCCCCGCCACCGACGCGCCGGGCATGCTGGAGAAGCTCCTCGTCGAAGGCGTCGACATCGTGCGGCTCAACCTCTCGCACGGCGTGCCGGACGATCACAAGAAGCGCGCCGCGGCGGTGCGCGAAGCGGCGGCGCGGCTCGGTCGCGAGGTCGGCGTGCTCGCCGACCTGCAGGGACCGAAGATCCGCATCGAGCGTTTCGCGAGCGGGCCCGTCGTGCTCGAGCCCGGCCAGCGCTTCACGCTCGATTGCCGCGAGGACGCGCGCCCCGGCGACACGACGCGCGTCGGCGTGAGCTACCACGACCTCTGGCGCGACGTGGAGCCCGGCGACGTGCTGCTGCTCGACGACGGGCTCATCTCGCTCGAGGTCGTCGACGTCGGCGATCACGAAGTCCACTGCGCCGTGCTCAACGGCGGGCGCCTGTCCGACCGCAAGGGCATCAACCGGCTCGGCGGCGGGCTCACCGTCGCGGCGCTGTCCGACAAGGATCGCGCGGACATCGTGCTGAGCGCCGAGCTCGAAGCCGATTTCCTCGCCGTGTCGTTCGTCAAGACCGCGCAGGACATCGAGCAGGCCCGGGCGCTCCTGAAGGCGGCCGGCGGCAAGGCCGCGCTGGTCGCGAAGATCGAGCGCGCCGAGGCGATCGAGAATCTCAGCGAGATCGTCGACGTCTCCGAGGCCGTGATGGTCGCGCGCGGCGATCTCGGCGTCGAGATCGGCGACGCGGAATTGCCGGGCCTCCAGAAGAAGATCATCCGCGAGGCGCTGATGCAGAACCGCGTCGTCATCACGGCGACGCAAATGATGCAGTCGATGGTCGAATCGCCGATCCCGACGCGTGCCGAAGTCCTCGACGTCGCGAATGCAGTTATCGACGGCACCGACGCGGTCATGCTGTCGCAGGAAACCGCGGCCGGACGGCATCCCGACAAGGCTGTCGCGGCGATGCGCCGCGTCTGCCTCGGCGCCGAGCGGCAGTTCATGCCGATCGAGGACTTGAGCCCGACGGCGCACCGGCTCGACCGCACGGACCAGGCGATCGCGCGCGCCGCGATGTTCCTCGCGGGGCAGGTCGGCGTGCGCGCGATCATCGCG